>CALDIG010000149.1 GCA_937904375.1 uncultured Prevotellaceae bacterium | reverse complement strand
CTCCGAGCTTGACCGCACAATGTGTTTCGCACACCGCCAAGTCTCCGACTTGTCTATTAATACACTTATTGCCCAGCTCAAAAACACATTCTTAACTTGCCCCCACCTTTTTGCGCCTGAACCGCACTTTAATTAAACGAATTACAACTAATAGACTCTCATTATTGCGGCATGGTTGTCAATTCCTGCGTAAAACAGGCTTTTTGGACAAAATGCTCACGCTAGTCAACTTTATTTTCAAACAAAATCAACAAAGAGCAACAGCATCAAATTTGATTAAGTGGAAGTTTTAGTGTATTTTTGCACATGTTTTTTAAACGATTATTGCTATGAAGACAAGATTATTTGCATTGATAGCGCTTGTGGCGACAACGTTTGCCACTGTGGCACAAGTAGATGAGTCAACTCGTGAGGGCATGAGACGCCTGTCATGCACCAGCATCATGGTGGGCAAGAACGCCAGCACCGACGGCTCGGTGATAACCTCTCACACCTGCGACTCGTGGTACCGCACATGGATGTCGATGGTACCCGCACGCGACTATGAGCGCGACACGGTGACCGCCATCTACGAGGGACGCATGCACACGCAAGCGGCGAGCGACAGCACCAAGATGTATGTGAAGGGCACCATCCCGCAGGTGCGCCACACCTACCGCTATCTTGACACCGCTTATCCTTGCATGAACGAGAAGCAGGTGGCAATGGGCGAGACAACCATTGGCGGCCGCGACACGCTGGTCAACAAGGCAGGAATGTTCTACATCGAGGAGCTGCAGCGCATCGCCCTTGAACGCTGCTCCACCGCGCGTGATGCCATTAAGACAATGGGCAGCCTCGCCGAGAAGTACGGCTACTGCGACGGCGGCGAGTGCCTCACCGTTGCCGACCCCAACGAGGTGTGGATATTCGAGATTTTCGGTGCTGGTCCTAAGAAGGTGGGCGCTGTGTGGGCGGCAGTGCGCATCCCCGACGACGAGATTGCCGTCTCGGCAAATATCTCACGCATAGGCACCCTCGACCTCGACGACAAGAACCATTACATGGCATCCGCCAACGTCAAAGAAGTCGCCCGTCAGCTCAAACTGTGGGACGGCAAGGAGGAGTTCAACTTCTTCAAGGCCTATAGCGGTGAGAACTACTTTCACGAGAAGAAAAACTACAGTGTGCGTGAGCATTACATCATGAACGCCCTCGCACCATCGCTCAACCTGAGCGACACGGTGGAGTGGCTGCCGCTGAGCGTGAAGCCCGATGCCAAAGTAAGCCCCGAACAGGTGATGCAGCTGCTGGGAAGCTACTATGAGGGTACCGACAAGAACCTTAGCGGACGCCACCTCATCCCTAACCCCAAGCGCAAAGACAAGAAGGGCAACCTTGTGGAGAACGAGCCCGACAGCATAGTGTCGCCATTCAGCAACCCCTGGATGCGCCCCGACGAGATAAACATGTACTACGCCATGGGCGACTCGGCGATGAAGAACATACGCACCGTGAGTGTGCCTTGGAGCGCTTACAGCACCGTCATCCAGTGCCGCTCTTGGCTCCCCGACGAGATAGGCGGCGTGGCATGGGTGTGCCTCGACAACCCCGGCGAGAGTCCGCGATTCCCTATCTTTGCTGGCACCACCAAGCTGCCTCAACTGCTGCAGGTGTGCGGCCAGCACAGCGACCGCGACGATGCCGCCCTGTGGCACTATCGCAAGGCCAACCGTCTCGCCACCGTGCGATGGGGCAAGTTCCGCTCTATGATTGAGCCGCAGCGCGACTACTTCATGGAAAAAGGACAGCGCGAGCTGCCCTACGTGCAACAGATGTGGCAGCAGCTTAAAGCCAGCGACCCCGAGAAAGCCCAGACCATGCTCAACGGATACGTCGCCGACTTCTTCGGTGCCACCATCCTCCGCTGGGACGAGCTAGCCCGCACCCTCTGGCGACAAAACTGGACAGGGTTTTAAATAATGCATAATTCATAATGCACAATGCATAATTTTGCCGACTTCGCCGGAAATTGAGTCGAGTTCAAATACCATTGGGACCGCACACCACTCTTCGCGTGACTTATGCTTTTGAATCTCCTCGAGCTAAAGGTTAGAGAGTCTAAGGCTCTAAAATTTATATGTGCTTTGCACTAAAATTTTTTTTAGCGCACTCGGACTGCCCTCTCCAATTTTATCAGACCCTGAATTAATGGACGAAAATCAGGAAAAATTTGTGTGATTCAATTCTGATTAGTAAATTTGTAGATTTAAAGACAATTCAGCAATTTTGCATTGCTGAAGAGTGATAATAATAGTAACTTATTATGGCAGATAGATCATTGCCAATAGGTTTTGTTCTGAGGACAAGTGACCGTGATTATGTCGTCATGGATGTGCTTGGAAAGGGTGGTTTTGGTATCACTTATAAGGTGAAGTCGCGAGTGAGTGTAGGAAATATCGCAATTGACGCTTTTTTTGCCATTAAGGAGTTTTTCCCAGACTTCTGCTGGCGCAGTAGTGACCATGCCACTGTGCTAACTCCTCCCACCAAGACCGACGAGATAAATGAAGGTCTTGAAGACTTCATCGTTGAGGGACAGCGATTGCAGCAAATCTGCAAGTTGAACCCCAACATCGTGAACGTTAACGAGGTGTTCCGTGCCAACGGCACCGCCTACTATGTGATGGAGTACCTCTCGGGTGGCGACTTGCGCAAACTCATAAAGGAGAACGGAGGCGGCTTCTCGGAGGCGACGATGATGAGCATTCTCACTCCTGTGGCAAGTGCCCTGAAAAGCGTGCATTCCAACATGATGCTGCACCTTGACATCAAGCCCGACAATATTGTGATGCGCAGTGGCGACGACGATACCCCCGATGTGCCTGTGCTCATCGATTTTGGCATCGCGGTGCATTTCAAGAAAGATGGTATCCCCACCACTAAGCACCCTTCCAAAGGATACACGCCTGGATACTCATCGGCCGAGCAGTATGAAGGCATAAAACGTTTCGACCCGCGTCTCGACATCTATGCCCTTAGTGCTACCTGCTACTATATGCTCACAGGCCATGACCCCAAGAGTGCTTCCGAGATAGAAGCTGACGATGTTAAAAATGAGCTTGAAGGGCGCGCCAGCGAACGCACCGTGAAAGCCATTACACAGGGACTAAGCAAAGACATTGGCAGTCGTCCTGCAACCATAACACAGTTTATGAAGCTCTTCAAGGAGAGTAATGCCCTGCCCGTGGGAGCCATAGTTAAAGGTCAGTACCAGAACTGTATGATTTTAGGGGTAATGGAGGAAAACGAGTCTTTTATCCACTACAAAGCCACTACTGCAAGAGAAGATAAAGAGACAAATATTACTACACAAGGAACAAAGAGAACGTTATATGACTTGTGGGAATATTTCGTGCCAGGAGTCCACAAGCGGCAGCAATCGGGAGAGGTAATCGCCATGTATGGCGAGCGGTGTCCGGCATGGACTCTGCCTAACAAACTCGCAGGATATGCCGCTGCCAACTATGGCTATCGCACATCACCTCAAGGCATTTTCGAGACTGAATATTTCCACAAGGGCACGGAATATCTAATTGTAAGGCAGGGATATAAACCCACCCCCAAGTGGATAAAGTATTTACAATCGCTGTGGCACAAAATTAAAAAACCGTTGCTCATCACCGTTGGAGGATTAGCTCTGATTGCAGCGTCTGGATGGCTCGCATTCACACTGATAGATAAAAAAAAGCAGAAGCATATTAAGGCAAGCACTAGTTGGCAGAGGGAAGATGAGGACTGGGAGGAAGATGGATTAGAATCAAATAGTCAATCAATAGACTATGAAAACTATAATGATGCACTGCTCGAAAAAGCCCAAAGCGGAGATGCTAAGGCGCAAAATAGCTTGGGTGAATGTTATTATCATGGCCACGGCGTGACTAAGGACTACAGCGAGGCGGTCAATTGGTTCCGCAAAGCGGCACAACAAGGAAATGCCGATGCGCAATTCAAATTGGGGGCTTGCTATGAAGAAGGTCTCGGTGTGACGCAGGACTATAACGAAGCTGTGAAATGGTATCGCAAGGCGGCCGAGCAAGGATTTGCCGCTGCGCAAAAAAGTTTGGGGGAGTGTTATGAATATGGCTATGGTGTGGCAAAAGATATAAACCAAGCTGTGGAATGGTACCGCAAGGCAGCGGAGCTGGGATATGCCGATGCGCAAGACAGGTTAGGATATTGCTATTATAGTGGTGAAGGCGTGACGCAGGACTATAACGAAGCTGTGAAATGGTTTCGCAAGGCGGCGGAGCAGGGATATGCCCCAGGGCAACACATCTTGGCTGATTGCTATGAAAAAGGCAACGGAGTGACAAAAGATATAAATCAAGCCGTGGAATGGTACCGCAAGGCAGCACGGCAAGGGCAAGGAAATGCCCAAGATGCCTTGAAGCGCCTGGGCTACTCGTGGTAGCCACTCTGAAATAATTGATGGGAGGGTGCATTTGTTCAATATCCCACATTCAGTTACCCTATTAATCTCCATCGATGTTTCGTGGCAAGAATTTACATAATGGTTCTAAGTATTTGGCATCAAGGTTCCAATGTTTATGAACTGTATAATCGCGTTTCTTGAATTGAGCCTTTTGTTGCTCTTTGTCTGATTTTCCTAATAGAGCACATAAATAAGCATAAATTTTTGCTTTCTTCCCAGGAAGCGTCATTCCAATTATATTGAAATTAGCCTGTTTTTGTCAATTATTGAATTTGATTTTCAAGGAATTTGCAAAAATACAAACAAATTAGTTAGTAAATAAATTATAGACTGGTGATTTTGACATAATAAAAACTGATAATTACTAACTTACAACTCACGACTTGTGAAATATTCAAACTCGTCGAAGTTTTTGACTCCCATTTCTGTGAGTAGGGAGTAGCTGCGGTTGATGTCGGCTTGGGTGTTGTGGTTGGGGATGTGGGGGAGGCGCACGATTACTTTTTCTGCCATGCCGTCGTGCGACATTAGCCATCGCAGGTTGTCGAGCACTTGTGCGTTGTCGCGGGTGGTGTAGCCCTTGTAGATGGCAGGGTTAGTGTCTTTTATGTCGATGAAGTATTCATCGATGTGCGGCAGCACGCGCTCTAAGTGCTTGCGGTCCACATTTAGCGAGGTCTCGATATTGACTTTCCACTCTGGCACTTTCATGTGGCAGAACTCGTCGATAAACTCGCTGCGCAACAGCGGTTCGCCTCCGCCGAAGGTCACTCCACCGCCAGTGGCGAGGAAGTAGAGGTTGTCGAGCAGCAGCTCGTTGAGCAGGTCGCCAGTGGTGATGGTGCGCCACACCTTCTCTGGGTCAAGGCACTGGGGGTTAAGGCAGTAGCGGCATCGCAGTGGACAGCTGTGGAACGCCACAAGCGTGGTCACCCCCTTGCCGTCGGTGGCAAGCCGGTGACGCACAATTCCGATAAGAGGTGCCGATAGTTCTTGCTTTGCCACGTTCCTCGATTTATTCTATCCCGTAGGTGTTACCGTTCTCATCTACAGCCACTTCGCCCATCACTTGGATTTCCTCATCGTCATCTTCGTCGCTTTTAGAGGCGATGCAGTTTTCGTCGCCGCCGCGCAGAGGGGTGAAGTTATGGATAGTGTCATCCTCTGAAACGGAATTAAAGAACGACTCGTCAACACCACCTGCAATGATATTACCTGATTCGGTTGAGCATTCCTCCGACTCATCCGAAAGGTCTAAAGAATAGTGCTTGTGGTGATGGCACGAGGTCATGGTGCCGAGCGCCAGACTCAGTCCTGCGATGGCAACCGCTTTACCCAGAGCCTGGCGGTTGCGCAGCTGCTTCTCGAGCCACCGCATCTCACTTTCGCACTTGGGGCAGGTGCCTGCGCAGTCGCCCTCGTGGTGGCACTCGGTGGGGGAGTAGTCAATCTCGTTGGCAACGGCGATGTCTCGCCTGATGGCCTTCAGTGTCTCACATATTTTCTTGCCTTTTCTCATGAATTTATGGTTTTGTAAGAATTAACGAACTCTCGAATAGTCGAATGCTCGAATAATCGAACGCTCGAATACTCGAGAGGTCGAATATTGGATTAGAAAATTTCTATTGCCTTGTCAGCTATTCTCCTTGTTCGCTCGTTTGCTCAGGATTTGAGAAATCGTAGATAAACTCCACTGGGATGAGTTTCCAGGAGCGCACTATCGCGCCGTAGAGGCGTGCGGGGAGGAATGGTGGCAAGTTTTTCACTGCACGCAGCGCCTCTTGGTCGAAGATGTCGGCTGTTGTAGTCTTCTCTATTACGGCGTCGCTGATGGTGCCGTCGCGCTCCACTAGGGCTTTGACGATGCAGCGTGCCTTGATTGTTCCACTAACTTCCTTGATTGGCTCCAGTATCTCGTCGGGGATATATAGCTGGTCTTTGATAAGCAGGTTCATTGCCTCGTCGCCGTCGGGGAATCGAGCCTCGATATCAACATCGGTATAGATGGAGTCGATGTTGAGTTGGCCGGTGTTGCCCACAATACCTGATGTTAGCTCTCTCACGATAACCTCTCTGCCGTCTTCGGTGATAATGGTGTCGCCCTCTGCCACAAATTGCGAGTTGATAGCTGGCGCATTGCAAGTAGAGTCGTTTTCAGTTTTTTCGGGAGGCATAGGTATCTTGCCTCTCACGGGTTCTTCTTTTTCCCGTTTTCTCTGCTCTTCGAGCATTTTGCGCCTCTCCTCTTCGGCCTTTCTCCTTGCTTCTTCTTCCTTATTAGGAGGTCTTCTCACCACACCGGCAGTCCGCCTCTCGTCAGGTTTCTTTGGCTTTGGAGCTTCCGTTTTTCTTTTTTGTCCCCCACTGGTTGGCGATTGTGCGGCGGCGCTTGTGGCAAGGCTCAGTGCCATGCTCACGCCCGCGATGGTCACCGCCTTGCCTAAGGCTTTGCGGGTGCGCAGCTGTCGCTCTATCCACCGCATCTCACTTTCGCAGGCAGGGCAAGTGCCGGCGCAGTCGCCCTCATGGTCGCAAGGAGTGGGGGTGTAGTCTATCTCGTTAGCACTCGCTATCTCGCTGCGGATAGCCTTGAGTGTGTTGCAAATGTGTTTACCTTGTTTCATAGTAGTTTGTCGCTTCACTAGTTTGCCGCTTCGCTGATTATTAATCTGTTTAAAAGAGATCTGCCTTAATTGCCTAAAAGTATTTCATATACTTTTGTCACGTCGCCGGCGGTGATGTTGCCGTCGCCATCTACGTCGCCGTTGATGAGGTTGGTAGTGTCATTGTTGAGCAAGTAATCGTAGAGTGCTGTCACGTCGGCAGCGGTGACATTGCCGTCGCCGTTCACATCGCCGTAGATAGCCACAGGAGCTGTGCCGCTGTTATATACAAAGGAGATTACATTGCCATAGGTGGTGTTGGCGGCTCCGCTCTCGGTGTTGTAGCTGGCTCGGGCGCGGGCATAGTAGGTGGTGCCGTCAACCATGAGTTTGTTGTTCACCTTTATTTCGCCAGCGGGAAGTGTAGTGTGATAGGCAAAGTCGCGCACTGTCTCCACAAAGCGTGTGCGTCCCCAAGTGGTGGCACTGGTCGAAATCTCGATAGTGTAAGAAACTGCGGCCTCCTGACGGTCAACAGTCACATACTGGTCGCTGTAGAGCGTGCCGCCAGCCGTAGGTATGGCGAAGGTGGGAGGAGTAGCCTCTAGATAGGCGGTCTTGAAGGTGACGGTGCCAGTCTCGCGGTAGTTGCCGTTGTCAATCATGTGAACGCGCATATAATAATATGTGCCTGGTACGAGGGTGTATTTGGGGATGTCGAGTTCGCCGGTCGATGAGGTGCCCGAGAAGACGATATTGCTGAACTCGTCGTCGGTGGCAATCTCAAGGGTCGCCTCGGCACTGGAGCCGCCGGTGAGCCACTGGGCGGTGAACGATGGGTGAATGTTGTCCTGATTGTTCTCAGGAGAGATTATGGTGAACACCTGTGGCGAGCACCAGTGGGTCTCGCTCACACCATCCTGATAGCCCTCGGCGCAAGCGCGCACTCGCCAGTAGTAGTTGCGAGGCAGGAATTCGCCGAAGGCACTTGAGGAGATGCTGGTGGCGGTGGTCGTCAGGCGACGCACGTCGCTGAAGTCCTCGTTGGTGGCAAGCTCAATCATGTAACCTTGAGCGTTTGGCACTGCCTCCCAGCTCATGGTGAACGGGTCGGGGACGAGAGCACCGTTCTCGGGAGAGAGCAGCACGGGAGCGTCGAGCTGCTGGTCGGCGGGTGGGATAAGGAATGCCGGCTCAAACTCGTTGTCGGTGCGGTCAACGGGACACACGGCGTAATAGTAGCCGAATCGCACGTTGTCGGGGATGGCATAGCTGGTAGTGTAGCTCAAGTCGAGCAGCATCTCTGCCTCTTTGTTGAACTGAGAGGGTTCCACGCTGTTTGGCACGGCATAGATGGAGTATTTGTAGTTGTCAAAGCCGTTCCACGTCAGCACATGGTCTTGGCTGGTGAGGTTGGTTACCACGCCAGGGTCGGTGCCCGGCTTCCAGGGCATAGCCGGAGGCAGGGCGGGACGGGTGAAAACCTTGCGCTTGAGGTAGGTGGCGAGCTCCTCGCGGTTGCCGGTGCGGTAGAGGTACTTGCAGCTATAGAAGATGGCACCCGGCGCGCCGTCGAAGCTGTAGTCGCGATTGAGCTGCACCTCGTTGGCATATTCCTCGTGGTTAAGCTCGGTGCTCTGGCTTGTCATCCCCGAGATGGAGTTAGAGACAAAGAGCTGACGGTCGAAATAGTCGCACACCTGGTTCCACCAGGGCACAATTTTGCTGTAGTCGGCGGTGGCGCCAATCTTCCAATAGACCTGTGGTGAGATATAGTCGATGGTCTTCTCGTTCAGCCAAGCCAGCGGGTCGCTGTAGATGGTGTTGTACTGCCAGTCGCTGCCGGCGGGGCAAATGGGCAGGCCGTAGCTGGGAGCCGAAGTTCCTGCCACGCCGGCGGGCGAGATGCCGAAACGGATGTCGGGGCGTGTCTCCTGTATCATGTTATAGACGGCGCGCACCATGCGGTTCACATTGGCGCGTCGCCAGTCACCGAATGTCATGTCAACATTGGAGTCGAGCCACTCCTGGTAGTCGCCGGCGTCGCTGCCGCTGGGTATGCCGTCGGGGTAGAAGTAGTCGTCGTAAAGAATGCCGTCCACGTCATATTTCGTGATTATTTCCTTACACACGTTCACAATGCGTTCCACGGTCTCGTCGCGTGCCGGGTCGAGCACCACATAGCTGCCGGCACTCAGCAACAGTCCCGACGCGCGCAAAGCCATGTCTTGTGGGTTGCCGGCGGCGTCCCATTGGTCAATTCCGTTGCTGCTGTAGCGGTAGGGGTTGATCCAGGCGTGGCACTCCATGCCTCGCTGGTGGCACGCCTCCACGGCATAGGCGAGCGGGTCCCAGGTGGGCACTTGTCCGCGGGTGCCGGTGAGGTAGCTCGACCAAGGCTCGTAGCTCGACTCATACATGGCGTCGCACATCGAGCGCACCTGGAAGTTGACGGCGTTGAAATTGTTGTTCTTGAGCGAGTCGAGCATGCGGTCGAGCTGCGCTTTCTGTTTCGCCTCGGCATTTACGCCATAGGCTTGTGTCTCGGGCCAGTCGAGGCACCACACAGTAGCCACCCATGCCGAGCGAAACTCGTGCTTTGGCACGGTGTAGGTAAACGAAGCCGCCTGCATCGCCATGCCGCACACAAGCAGCAGGGTCAGCAAGACATTGAAACGTGATAATTTTTTCATAGTAGTTATTATTTAGTAAACAAGTAAACAAGAAAACAAGAGAACAAGAAAACAAGAGAACAAGTAAACAAGAAAACAAGAAAACAAGAGAACAAGAAAACAAGAGAACAAGAAAACAAGAGAACAAGAAAACAAGAGAATAAGAGAACAAGCTGACGAGACAATAGTTCATAGTTTACAGTTCATAGTTCACTATTATCAGTTATCAGTTCTTAGTTCTTAGTTCTTAGTTTCACTAATCCCTAATCAGTGCGAAGCGCCAACTAATCACTAATATCTAATCAGCGCAAAGCGCATTCTCTTGTTAACTTGAAAACTTACAAAGTTACAAACTTTTTTTGAATAACTATGAACAAAGTGCAAAAAAAAGAGGCAAGCTATTTAGAAGCTCGCCTCTTTAAGGGGTTTAGTTGTGGTGACTAATGGCGTTTATTAGTTACCAATAAGGATGTTGTAAACAGCGGTTACGTCACCGGCAGTGATGTTGCCGTCACCATCCTGATCGGGATTTACAAGGGCTGAATTGTCGTTGTTAAGCATCCAGTTGTAGAGTGCTGTCACGTCGGCAGCAGTAACGAATCCGTCGCCATCCACGTCGCCAGGAACGAGATCGCCACCAACCTTCTCGATGAGGTTGGGATAGAATTGGAGCTGCTCGGTCTCGCCGTTTGAGCTCTTGTAGTAAGCGAGGAAACCCTCTACGTTGTAGGTGGCATCATAGTCGAAGTCGTCACCAATAGTTATCTCGCTGAAGTTCATGCGCATAATCATGTCGCCAGTCTCGTCGGTGAGAGTGTAATTGCGGCCATTGCTGCCCTCAATGCTGTCGATGCTGCAAGCCTCGATGCGCAGGTAGTGGTGAATCATGCTTTGGTCAATCTCCTCGATGGGGATGAGAACGGGCTCTACTGGAGTGCCAGGAGTTGCCTCACCAAAGGTGGCTGTTACGGGAATCATCTCAGTCAAGCCGTTGTAAACGGTCCAGTTGCCGGCGATGTCATTGAGTACGTCACCGTTGTTGTAGGTGTTGCTCAAAGAGCCGTAAACGAGCATGAAGTCATCATTGTTGTCCTTGATGTAAAGTTGCTTGCCACTGTGGTAAACAGCGGTTACAGGAGTGGTGAAGGTAGCGTTCTTGCCAGTCTCGAGGGCGAGAAGCTCGGCGATGCTGGCAACGGTAGTTGGGTTGGTGTCGATGAATTCGATTGGGTACATCTGGATGTTGCCCTGATAGCTGGTTACGATGCCATAGATGTCGTAGGTGGCATCTAAGTCGGGCAGGGTGAGGTTGAACTGGTTGTAACCGGCAACCGAGTCGGTGCTGTTGTCAACACGGAAGCCAAGATACTTGCCGTTGTGGTAAGTGATTTGAGCGTTCTTGAGCACTACATACTGCCACATTGCGCAGTTGCCGAAGTTGGCTACGGTAACCTCGTCGGCCTCTACAGCCTGAGTCTCGGTAGCATCCTGGAAACCGAAGAATGGGAACTTCATCTCTGGACCATTGTTGTAAGTAGTCTTCAAGCCACCAAAGCCAGCGGGGATAACATCGCCCTGGCTGTATTTGCCGCTAAGATCGTTGCCATAGATGCAGAGGAAGCCAGTGGCATCCTTAACGTAGGTGTTAATGCCGTTGGCGTAGGTCACAACAACGGGATTGCTGATGCTGGCGTTGGCGTTGTCGGCGAGGGCTGCGAAGGCTGCGATGTTAGCAACAGACTGTGCAGTCTCGATGGTGTAAGTAGCGGTTGCTACAGCACTGTTGTTGCCGTTGAGCACTGCCATAGCCTTAACGGTAGTTGTTTGGCTAATGGTGATAGGAGCACTGTAAACTGCGCTGCTGGTTGTTGGGTTGGTGCCGTCGAGAGTGTAATAAACAGTAGCACCTTCCTGACCGTGGATTGTCACGTCGGTAGGACCATAATAGGTGCCTTCAGCAGGGCTGAAGTAAGGAGTGGCAACGGTGCCGTCCTCAAGGGTTACAACCATCTTTGACACGCGTACCTGCGCTGCCATTGTGAAGGTAATCTCAGTGGCGCTGCCAGTCCATGTGCCGGCAGTGTTGGTGCCAACGTCGGGAGTGAAGTTTGCTGCATCATAGCCCGAAACAGCGGTAAAGACAATCTTGGTGATTGGGCTTGCCGCCGAAATTTTCACGGTGCTGCTCTTGTAGAAGCGGATGTGATTGGCTGTCAAACCCTGAGAAGTGGGAGTGTTAGAACCAGCTTTGGCATAATAGATGGTAATGCCTTGAGAAGTTGTTGTCTGGTCATCGCCGGTTGCTGTCCAAGTGAGATCAACATTATTCATGTTGAGAGTGATCTCACTTGCCCATGCTCCAATGGAGAGCAGAGCCAACATTACGAGAGATAAAATTTTCTTCATAAATAGCTTTAAAATTAAGAAGTTAATAAATATAGTTAATTGTTTTGTTCACATTAGTATATAAACACGACAAAGGTAATCATTATTTTTCAATAATGAAAACTAAAAAGAAAAATATTTCCAAAAAAAGAATTTTTTCAGATATCAGTTGTCAGTTGTCAGTTAGACTGCAATAATGTCAAAAAGTTAAATGCGTGATAATTAAAACGCAAATTTACAACAAAAAATTATAATGTGCAAATTGCCGTGCCATGCGATGATGTGTGAGCGCTAGTGAAAGGTTTCGCTATAACGGTCTTGAAATAAAAAGCACTAAAAAGCGGTCGCAAGCGACACATCTTTGCGTCATTGCGACCGCTTTTAAAGGATATACTTGAAAATATCACCCCTCTTGATTGTTACCGCATCTCTTTGGTGATGACATGGCTGCCGTTGTCCATTGTCTTTACAATGATATTCATGCCAGGCCATGGGGTGTCGCTACCAATGCCCGAAGGGTTGATATACCTCACGCTCACTGGTTGGGCGTTAAGCATCGTCTCGTCAATTGCTGTTGTGGGGCTCGAGCCGCTCCACGACACGGTGACGTCCATAGTACCGAGACGACCGTTAGTGTCACTGTCGTAATAGTAGATGAAATAACCGGTGTTGTCGTCGAGCAGCAGGATGTCGCCGGCAATATCGCTTGCCTCAAGACCATCGGAAAGGGCGAGAGGATGAGCCATATTGCTGTTATTCTCTTGAGCGGTTCCGGTAAATTTCTCGCAGTATTCTCCCCAAGTCACTCGGCTCATGTCAAACGGGGTGAAGGTAGGCGAGGTCCATCCTTCAAGAGAGTGCACGATGTCAACAAACACACGGTCAGTGCCGTTGTATTGGTCGTTTAACCAAACAAAATAATAGGTGTTTCCGTCTTTCACGGCAGAGTTCACCCTGCCAATATCAACTGTTTGATGATTAATATTATAACTTGTAATAGAAGTGTTACCAGTGAGTTCAAGAGAAGTCAAGTGATTATTGTTACAATAAAAACTTGTTAACGCTGTATTCTGTGTGACATCAAGAGAGGTAAGGAGGTTAAGTCTGCAATCAAGGCTTTGTAAAGAAGTATTATTTGTTACATCAAGAGAGGTTAGTATATTATATTGGCAAAGTAGAGTCTTTAAAACAGGACATTGACTTACATCAAGATTATATATCCTATTACCCATGCAATTTAAGAAATTAAGGTTTTGGTTTTGAGATAGGTCAAGAGACGGAATATTATTGTAACTGCACTCTAAATAGTTTAAAAGGGGGTTATTGGACACATCCAATGAAAATAGAGAACACTGATTACAACTTAACCCTGTTAACGCCGTATTGTGCGATAAGTCGAGAGATGTGATACTCTTGTTTTTCCCACAAGCCAATGTGGTAAGTGCTACGCAGTCACTTACATCAAGAGATGTTAGACCAAAGGATATGTTACTTCTGTCGCATACTAATTGTTTCAAAGAAGAGCAACCTCTTACGTTCAATGATATCAAGTTGTTGTCTTTACAGAGAACAATCTCCACAGCGGTATTGTTAGACAAGTCAAGAGAAGTTATTGAGTTGTAGTCACACTCCAAGTGTATTAATGCGGTAAAATATTTTATACCTTCAAGACTGGCAATATTTTGATAGGGGCAATAAATATAGGTTACTTGTGCCAATTCTTCTTGA
Source organism: uncultured Prevotellaceae bacterium (assembly GCA_937904375.1). Taxonomy (GTDB): domain Bacteria; phylum Bacteroidota; class Bacteroidia; order Bacteroidales; family Muribaculaceae; genus Sodaliphilus. Next base: position 5,889 of record CALDIG010000149.1, on the reverse strand, counting down.
GTCCAGTAGCCATCAGCTGTCTCGGTGGGGAAATTAGTTGACAGCCAATTCCGGAAGTTGTCGTCGGGGAAGTTCTCGCTGTTGTGTGCCACTCCACCAGGAAAAACGATGTTTTGGTATTGGGTGTTGCTCTCGTAGCCACTGTCCCAGCCGTTGTTCTCGTAGAAGCCCCCTTTATGATAGGTCGCAGTGAAAGAGTTCCATGTGCTGCCGTCCGATGGGTTGATACGTTCAAATTCTATGTTGCCAGTCAGTTCAGTGTCGCTCGTCCACAGATACACGTCCTTGCCGTTATTATATCCACCGCATTTAGTCATTGTAGTGCCATTGGCGGCAAAGGTGGCACTAGCAGCCGTCCAATCCACTGAGCCGTAAGGCTGCAAGAAGGCATAAGCTGCTGCGTCTTTGGCAGCGGTGAGGTTCAAATAGAACCCAGCGTTGTTGTAGTAAAAGTAATGAGTGCCACTTGTCAAACTGGTTATGTCTGCGGTTTGGTTGTCATTTCCGCTATTGCCATTGTCAAATATTGCACTTGTGTTGGATGTGCCTGGAAGATGACACAGCCACCAAGTCTGTCCGTCGCTAGTGGCGGTGCTCACTTCAAGTTGCTTTCCAGGCCATGAGGCATAATCGGCACAGGTGGCATCGAGGTTGTCGTAGTCAAAGACAAAAACCGTTGGTGCACTGGTGGCTCGCACCCACATAGTGACATCTGCCCATGCCACAGTCGTGAGCAACCCGCAAAGCATCAAGAGTAAAGTCATGAAAAATCGTGTATTGATACTTCTCATGTTGTTAAGATTTTAGTGCCTTGATAGCCTCCCAAATCAAGGGCTGATAGATAAATGAGGTCGAAAAGATAGCGTGGAGACTTGTCTAATTTATTTTAACAGAGGCTTCGGCATGCCCGTAACGAAATAAACAGTCAATCCCACGCCAAGCCGATATATCCAGCCCTTGTCACGGGCGGATATAGGCAAGCGAAGGCGCTTGTAACTGCTTGTCCTTCGTTACTGAGAATTTGCCGAATTTCAGTTAAAGGATAAAGCACGAACGCTTTCTTTTATGTCTTCAAGCAAGAGCTGGTCTCTACCAGTTCACCCGAATTGTGGCAAAGATATAAAAAAGTTTTCAGATATCAGTTATCAGCAGTCAGTTTTTTTGCGCTAGCGAGAGAAAATGTTTGGAAACTTCAAATTTGAGTCAGCATTAACGTTTTCGAAATAAGTTGTCTTTCTTTATTCTTTCTTTTTGACAGACAGCCAAACAGAACACAAACAACTGAAATATCTGTGCTTTCTGATTCTTGGAAAAATGTGAGAGAAACTACTAATAATAGTAAGGAAAAATGTGAAAATTAGGCTCAAAAAGGCAGGAAAAATGTGATTTTTTTTTGAAAAACATTTGGAAAAATGTGAAAAAGAGATTACTTTTGTAGCGTTAAACAATTTGTTATGAAACTATTAAAGCGAAAAATAGATGAATTTCTTGTTGAATGGAAAAATTCTACTGACAAGATGCCTCTGGTAGTTAGAGGTGCGAGACAGATAGGAAAGACCGAGTCAATCTCTGCCTTTGGTCGTGCTAATTATCATACTTTCATCAACATAAACTTCGTGCTGCAAGAGGGGTATAAGAGTATATTTGCCGATGGCTATGAAGTTGACACGATCCTGAAGAATATATCATTGCTCGATGGCTCTTTGAGATTTGAGCCAGGAGAGACACTGATTTTTTTTGATGAGATGCAGGCTTGCCCGGCTTGCGCCACAAGTCTGAAGGCTTTTGCCATAGATGGTCGATATGATGTGATTTGCTCAGGCTCACTTATGGGTCTGAACTATAATGAAATTGAGTCGGTGAGCGTTGGCTATAAGCAAGACTTCCTGATGCACGGAATGGACTTTGAGGAGTTTTTATGGGCACGTGGCATTACCGCCGAAACAATTAACGGGTTGTATGAGAAAATGCTGCGCATTGAGCCACTTGGTGTTGTTGAGATGAATGTGATGATGGGTCATTTCAGGGACTACGTGATCACTGGTGGTATGCCAGCAGTGGTGAGCAGTTTTGTGGAAAATGAGAATTTCTCAGGGGTACTTAAAATGCAGCAGCGTTTACTCCGAGACTATGAGGAGGACATAACAAAGTATGCTCTTGGTTTGGACAAAGGAAAGATAAAGAATGTATATAATCACATATCGGTTTTTTTGGGCAAGGATAACAAGAAGTTCCAGATTTCAAAAATCGCTCGTAATGCTCGCAGTCGTGACTATGTGGGCACAGTGGAATGGCTCGCCGATGCTGGCATTGTCAATGTGTGCTATGGTCTTGATAATATTGAACTGCCTCTAAAAGCATATTACAACCCAAGTAATTACAAAATCTATTATGGCGACATCGGTTTGCTGATTGCTTCTCTTGAAGAGGGTGCGCAGGAAGACTTGCGTGTAAATCGCAATTTCAATACCTACAAAGGCGCAATTTTTGAGAACGTGGTAGCTGATATGCTTGTTAAACAGGGATTTGATTTGTATTTCTATCGCAACGAGAAATCAACTATTGAGATGGACTTCTTTTTGAGGGATGCCACGTCGTTGGTTCCAGTGGAAGTGAAAGCCACTAACTCATCAACTCTTTCCCTTAATAAATTGGTTGCTCCCAATGGTAGTTTCCCTAATGTGAAATACGGCATCAAATTGTGTGCCAAGAACATTGGCTTCAATGGCTTATTTTACACGTTTCCTTACTTTTTGACTTTCCGGCTCAAGCGGTTCTTGAGTGAACGAGGGCAATAATGACGTAAGATTTCTCGGAAATATCAAACTTTATAGGTTAATCGTTCCACATTAATTAAAAATTTACTACCTTTGCAGGTTGATTGGGGAAATGGTCTTTTTTTCTTTCTTAAGAAATGCGGTCTTAATCGCCCAACTAGTTGGCTAGGCGGATGTTAACAATAACTGTTGCCTTGTCTTCTTGATAGCTTGTTAAATAAAAACAATAAGATATGAACATTTCATTAAAATGGTTGAAACAATACCTTGACTTTGACCTCACGGCTCAGGAGGTGGGCGATGCGTTGACATCGCTCGGACTTGAGGTGGGTGCAGTCGAGGAAGTAGAGACAATTCGTGGCGGATTGAAAGGCATCGTGGTGGGCAAGGTGCTCACCTGTGAGCCTCATCCCAATAGTGACCACTTGCACCTGACGACTGTTGACCTGGGTAACGGCGAGGAGCCAGTACAGATCGTGTGCGGCGCTCCCAATGTGGCAGCGGGTCAAAAGGTGATAGTGGCTACTGTGGGCACCGTGCTTTATGACGGCGACAAGGAATTTGTGATAAAGAAATCCAAACTTCGCGGCACCGACTCCTTCGGCATGATTTGCGCCGAGGATGAGATAGGCATTGGCAGCGACCATGCCGGCATCATCGTGCTGCCCGACGACGCTGTGGTGGGCACTCCCGCCGCCAACTACTATGGCATCGAGAGCGACTGGCTCATAGAGGTTGACCTCACCCCCAACCGCATTGACGGCGGTTCGCACTATGGTGTTGCCCGCGACCTTAACGCCTGGCTCAAGCGCCACGGCAAGGACGGCAACCTGCGTCGCCCCAGCGTTGACGACTTCAAGATTGACCGTGAGGACGGCGCAATCCCTGTGGAGGTAGTCACCGGCGAGGCATGTCCGCGCTACTGCGGCCTCACCATCCGCAACGTGAAGGTAGGGGAGAGCCCCAAATGGCTCAAGGACTACTTGACCACCGTGGGCCAGCGTCCCATCAACAGCATTGTAGATATCACCAACTATATCTTGCTCGGCACCAACCAGCCACTGCACTGCTTTGACCTCAACAAGATCAAAGGCGGCAAGGTGGTGGTTAAGACCTGCGAGCCAGGCACCAAATTTGTCACCCTCGACGGTGTGGAGCGCACGCTCACCGACCGCGACCTGATGATTTGCAACGCCGAGGAGCCTATGTGCATCGGTGGCGTGTTTGGCGGTCTCGACAGTGGTGTCACCGAGGAGACTACCGACATCTTCCTCGAGGCGGCATATTTCCATCCCACATGGATCAGGAAGAGCGCGCGCCGCTTCGCCTTGAACACCGACGCCTCGTTCCGCAACGAGCGCGGCATCGACCCCAACGACGTGATTTACAACCTCAAACTCGCCGCGAAGCTCATCAAGGAGATTGCCGGCGGCGAGATTTGCGGCGAGATAGTTGACATCAAGCAGCACGACTTCCCCGGTTTCCCTGTGGAGCTGCGCTACGACTATGTCAACAACCTCATCGGCAAGAACCTCGACAAAGAGACCGTTAAGAGCATCGTCGAGAGTTTGGAGATGAAGATTGAGAGTGAGGACGACGAGAAACTCAACCTTGTGGTGCCCACATATCGTGTTGATGTGCAGCGTCCCTGCGACGTGGTGGAGGACATCCTGCGCGTGTATGGCTACAACAATGTGGAGATTGGCGACCAGGTGAAGAGTTCGCTCTCTATCAAGGGCATGGTCGATTTCCGCGACGATATGCAGGAACTCATCTCCAACCAGCTCAGCGCGCAAGGCTACTATGAGATAATGAACAACTCGCTCACCGCACAGAGCTACTATGAGGGCTGTGAGACCTATCCCGAAGCCAACTGTGTGCATGTGATGAACCCCTTGAGCAGCGACCTGTGCCTGATGCGCCAGACCCTGCTCTTCGGCGGACTGGAAAGCGCAGCCCGCAACATCAACCACAAGAATCCCAATCTCAGGATGTATGAGTTTGGCAATGTTTATCACTTCTCTCCCGAGGCGAGCAACGAGGAAGTTGCCCTCGCACCTTATAGCGAGAAGACCGCCCTTGGCATTTGGCTTACTGGCGAGAACCACGGCGACAACTGGAATGACAAGTCACGCAAACTCAATTTCTACGACTTGAAGGCCACTGTTGAGAACATCTTCCGCCGCCTGGGAATCGCTGAGCGCGACCTTCAGCAAGAGGAGTTCCAGAATGATGTGTTTGCCTTAGGTCTTGCCTACAAGAATCGTGGTGGCAAGGTGATTTGTGAGATGGGTATTATCACTGCCGAGCAGCACAAGAAGACTCACTGCACGCAGGTGGTTTGTTTCGCTGAGCTTGACTGGAACGCCGTGTGCAAGATGGCAGCGAAGGCTAAGACTAAGTTTGCCGACCTGCCTAAGACGCTGCCCGTGCGCCGCGACCTGGCGCTGCTCGTTGACGGCACCGTTACCTACGCCGACATCAAGAAGGTGGTTGAGCAGAGCGAGCGTCACCTGTTGCGCGGCGTGAACCTCTTCGACGTCTATGAGGGCAAGAACCTCGAAGCTGGCAAGAAGAGCTACGCTATAAGCATCATCCTGCAAGACGACGTGAAGACCCTGCAAGACAAGCAGATTGACGCTGTGATGAACAAAATCATCGCCAATCTCGAGAAGCAAGTGGGAGCGAAACTTAGATAAGTGATAAGTTTTAAGTGTTAAGTAGTTATGAAAATAAACTTTAGTGAGCTTCCACTCAATGTCGCCGCTAATTTCAAGGGTGGCGAGGGTGAGTATGTGTCGCGGCGTTTTGTTGACGAGAACAACAAGATTATGCTTGGCACTCTTGAGCCTGGGTCGTCGATAGGCTACCACAGCCACGACACCGATAGCGAGATAATGTATTTTCTCGAGGGCGAAGCTACCGTGCTCTATGACGACGGCGAGGAGACACTGCTGCCGGGGCAGGCACATTACTGTCCCAAAGGACACAGCCACAGCCTCATCAACCGCAGCGACAAGACGCTGGTTTTCGTGGCAGTAGTGCCAGTGCATGGTAATAGTGGAGAGTTGAGAGTGGAGAGTAGAGAGTAGAGAGTAGAGAGTGGAGAGTG
>CALDIG010000148.1 GCA_937904375.1 uncultured Prevotellaceae bacterium | reverse complement strand
CTTTCCAAATCTCATAGACCGTGCCCTTAATCGTCTCGATAAGGTCAGGGTCCATTTTGTCTTGATAGTGTAGAAACCACGAGCCTTTCTGCGTCTGCGGCATATCACTCAAAATCATTACTGAATGATTGAAAGAGTGATGTCCGAAATAGGACTTTATGCCGCCGTTAGCAGGAAGTGTCTCGTCTTTGAGGCGTTCATAGTCTATGAACTTTGCCTCGTCAATCAGCAGCCACGACAGCGTGAGCGAGTTGCTGCTGCCCGGTCGGTCTTGCGAAATGATGATGGCGCAAGAGCCGTTGTAGAACGTGATGACGTGCTCGTATTCGGCTGGCTCGATGATGGGCTTGCCGAAAGACTTGGGCGGTTTGCGCCCAATGACGTAATGCACGCCATTGAGGAACCCCCATCGCTTCCACGCCGCGAGCAAGCCCGGAATGGTGTTCGTCAGTCCGTGCTTGTAGGTCGGCACCACGATGCCGCCTGTGCTGCCCGGCATGCGCTGCATGTTGCGCAGCACAAAGGGCGAGGCGATGCTGTCGGTTTTGCCCGTGCGTCGCCCTGCCACGATAACGGTGGTGTTCGCCCCAATTAACTGCGTGAGCCGTTGAGGGGCGTTAAAGTATATTCTTTTCTTGGGCTGCTCCATTAGTAGGGTCGGTGGGTGGGAACAGGACATTTTCTTCGAGGTCTGCCTCCTCGAACTCAATGTCCTCGATGTCGATGTTCTCGGCGCGGTACTTCTTCAGAAGTGCGTCAATCCGTTCCTGAATGTTCGGGATCGGCTTGATGCCGAGAACAGAGGGGTCGTCGGTAGCTGTGAAGGGCTGCACCACGATCAGGTCATACGGCACTGCTTGCTCGTCTTCAAGGTCAACACGGTTGAACTTGGCATAAGAGCTGGCCGCCTTTTCCATCGTCTTCGTGTCCTTGCGTTTCTTCGCCATCTGGAATGTTTCGAGGATCATTTCATTGTATCGGTAGCGGTGGAAGTCGCGCGAGGCTTGCGAGAGGTGCGGCAGCATCGCCTTGACAATAGCAAGGTCGGAATATGCCAGCACCTTGCTTATGCCGAAGCGGCTCACCGCGTTCTCGATGAACTGCCGGTCTTTCGCATCGGGATTGGAGATAAACCAGTTGTATTCCTCCCGGACACGAAGCACGCGGGCAACGATAACTTCGGGGTATCGTTGCCGCAGCTCGTCTTCAGCCGTGAACAAGTCCACACGGCAAACGTCAAGAGTGTTGTGCTGTGCCATAAAACTTCGTGTGTATAGTGTAGAGTGTATGGTGTATAGAACTACTCATCGTCCTCCATGTCGAGGAGATTGCGGTGCGTGTTCTCGATGGCGAGCGGTGAGCCGACTTGCGCCAGCATCATTTCCTGGTGCAGGAGTTTCACTTTCGACGCGGCCTTACCCCGGCGATAGTGTTGGCTCACCTCGCTGCTATGGTCGGCGATGTCCTCACGGAGGACTTCGGCCGGAATACCGAGAATCACCGCCATGTCCGATATTTTGAGGTAGATTGAGGCGAAGTTCTCAATCTGCTGCAATTGCTCTGCTGAATAGGTCATTGAGTGGAACTGAATGGTTTTTGATTAAGTCTTCAATTTGGCTTTGGAGCGTGGCGAAGATGTCGGGGTCGGTCGTCACGACAGCCGACTCCGAGCGGTTGCCTCGCGTTAGGTTCTGCGAGGTAATAATGCTCACGACTTCGCCGCGCTCGCTGCGCACCAGCAGCACCTTGCTGTGGTTGTCGGCAAGGTAGGTGGTTGTGATAACCTGCGTGATGAACGCCCACAGTTTTAGCGTCTTGTTGGTGGCCTTGTGGTCGAGCACGAGTTTGAACCGAGTGACGAGGCCGGACTTCTCGATGAAGTACAATCGACGAATGAACTCCTCGGAGATTGAGAACGAGGTCTGCCACACCTCGGACTTGCCGAGTTGTTGCAGCACCCAGTCGAGCACGTCCGCCACCTGCAAGGCGTTGGAGAGATAAGCCTGATATGGCTTTTCTCGAATGGGCTTCAAAAAATCCGATATGCTTGAACTTCGTTTCACTTCGTGTGGAAAGGGTAAAGGTTAAAGGGGAAAGACTTCAAAGTATTCCCAATTCTTTGAGGTCAGCGGTGAGCTTGTCGGTGGGGTTGATAACCTTGCCGTAAAGCGCGAGGATCTGAACCTTCAGTTCCTCGCTTGGCTTTTTAGCGTAGCGACCTTTGGCAAGGTTAATCATTCGCACTGCCTTTCGGCTTTCCTCACGGGCATTATCCTCCATGACGGCTACGCCGTCTTTGCCTGTGTAGTGGTCATAGGTCTCCCAGTTCGAGTGCAGCTTCTTATCGAGGTCGATAAGATCTTTGAGGAAAGGATAACGGTCGCAGTCGCGAGCCGGATTATCCTCGGTAGAAAGCGAGCGCAACTTCAAGTGCAGTTCGCGCATCCGTTGCACAATGCCCAGGTTCTCGACATAGAGAGCTTGTATCTCGTCAGGCAGCTGGTCGTGGTCGTCACGCTTGCCCTGCTTGAAGTTCTCACCGCTGTTGGGCGTGAGTTTCGCTCCGCGCAACTTTTGCTGCGCCTCGGCAGAGTTCAAGCCAGCTTGACTTTGCTCTCGGCTTGCAAAAAGTTTCTTGGCAATCACGTTTACCTGTGATTGCATCTCCTCAACCTGTGCGTGCGTGAGCCTCTGCAGGCGGAACGACAGTCGTTTCTGCAACTGGCGTTCAATAAACTCGGCGTTACGCCGTGGGTTCGCCATCAGATTGCGGTACATGATTTTGTTGCCCGTGAGCTGCAGCAGGTAGAGTGCGCCTTTGGCGTAGTCGCGCTGCTCATGTGGCAAGTACAGCCAATCTTGAATTTCTTTCGTAAAATCTTGGTTCATAGTTCTAACTTCGTGGGTAAAGGGTATGGGGTAAAGTGTAATGACCCAATCGCCGTGCTACAATTTATTGTTGATACCGGTAAAAAAAACGAGGTTTTTGCCGAGCGGTTGTAACAAGTGTTTCATTGCTGCCAATGTTTGGCCGGTTGTCACAAAGTCATCGAAAACGATGATGTTTGGCTCTTTGGGCAGCACATTGAGCGAGAAAACTGCGTTAACACGTTGCTTTGTGTGGCAAAACGCCACGTCGTCGTAGAACGGAATGTCAAGCATTTTGCCGATAAGCTCACTGATGAGCGTGGCAAAATTCTTGATTTTGTGCCGTCTTTTGGGCGACGTGCAGATGCACCAGCCGCCTTGATTGAGGTGGAAGCCCAACATCTCCCTGATGACCGGCACGATGCTGTCGGCAAAGAACCGCACCATGTAGGGGTCGCTCTTGATGTCGGTGAGCGTGCGGCCATACACCGACTTCTGCCAGATGGAAATGAAATTCACATTCGAGCGGCGCGTCAAGCGCAGTTTGTAGGAGAAATCGCACCTTGCCTCGGTGGATTTGTCCCACGACTTGCGCTTCCGCACGGCAAACAAATCTTTTTGTTGGGCGCGGCCTTGGGGTG
>CALDIG010000147.1 GCA_937904375.1 uncultured Prevotellaceae bacterium | reverse complement strand
TACTCTCAGTGAGTTTATTTAACTCGTTTTGCTTTATCCCAAACAATGAGATACTGGGTGTAATGCAATTAACAAACTCAACTATCCTTACTTGCTCATTGAGTGGTGGCACTGGAAAAACGGATGAAAGAATATCGCTTCTCGATATTCCTGGGATAATACTTCTCGCGGCTTTCTCTAATTCAGATACATACACCTCTAAATAGAGTTTTAGATAGTTAAGGCAGATGTAATTGGAGCTAATGCTCATTATCTGCCTTGCTATATGAATATCTCCTATTGTATTAAAAGCCATTGTGCCAATAGTACCTTTGCAAGTAATAAGCAACTCTCCCTTATGTGATATTGTAGCAGGGAACGAGGTCCATCTATTTACAATCAATTCAGCATTCAGAAAATTAGACGCACCTGTCATATAAGGGATACCATGCTTCAAATTGTTGTATTGCGAAGGCTCTAAGTCTCTGCCAGAAAGAAGAGTGATTACATTGTTCAATCTGACCCAACTCCAACAATTCGGCAAGTCAAATGGTATCTCGTCGTCGATACATTTGACCTCGCCCGTGGCGGTGAATTTCTCATAATAGGAATTGTCATCGCCACGGTAAATGATTGATTCGTTCTTGTCGCGCTTGATTTTTTTCTCCTTTACGAGGCGAGCCTTTTCTTCCCGGATGCGTTCGAGAAGAACTGATGCAGGTTCGTCATTAGGGTCTTGCGGTACAAGTTTACCTTGTATCGCCCATTGGAGTATGCTGTTACGCAGTTGTTTTCCGTCCATTATAATTCAATTTTGAAGCCAAGGATTTTTTGGATTTCAGCCAAAGTTTTATCTATCTCATGGTCGAGAGCCGCACGTTTCTTGTAGTAGACTTCAAGAAGCTCTTTGGGCGGTAAGATTTCTTCCTCGTCTTTCGGGAACTTGCATTGGTCGAAGTTGCAATCTAAAGAAATGAGTTGTTCTACTGAGAAGCAACGGCTCTTTTCATCACCGGTTTCTTCGTTAATAATTTCCTTACGCTCATCCCACCAATCAATGATAGGCTGGGCATGAGCGACAAGCATTGGTTTCGTTTTAGAGAAATGCTTGTAGCCATCAGGCATATCGAGACGATAGAACCAAGTCTCTTTTGTTGAATAGTTTTCAGGTGCTTCGTCGGATCGCTCGTTATTAAAGAATAGTATATTTGTCGCTATACTTGTGTATGGAGCAAAGATACTACCCGGCAAGCGAATAATGGTGTGCAGATTAAACTCTTGTAGCAATTTTGTTTTAATTGCGAGTTTCGCCCCATCAACACCAAAAAGGAAACCATCGGGAACAATCACAGCGGCACGCCCTTTTTTGGCGAGTCGTTGCATGATCAGCACCATAAATAAGTCTGCGGTCTCGCTTGAACGGAACTCAGACTTGAAATTCTGCTTAACACTATCATCGGTGCTGCCGCCATAGGGCGGATTCATGGCAATCACATCGACTTTACCTTCTTTATTATAGTCACTCATCGGTTTGCCGAGCGAGTCCATGTGGTGTAGGTCGGGGTGCTTCATGCCGTGAAGCAATAGATTTGTGACTGCAAGCAGATAAGGGAAAGGCTTCCACTCTTGGCCTATAATGGAATTTTGGAATGTCACTGCGTCTTCCGCGCTCTTTTGTTGCGGTTCTAAATACTGTAATGCCGAAACCAAGAAGCCGCCAGTGCCCATAGCAAAGTCCCCGACTTTCTCACCTAATTGTGGCTTGAGGCGGTTGATGATGAAATCGGTTAAAGCGCGAGGTGTATAGAACTCACCTGCTTTACCGGCAGTTTGCAGGTCTTTTAAGATGCCCTCGTATATGTCGCCGAACATGTGACTTTCTGCGCTGTCGCTAAAGTCGATTTCATCAACGACATCAATCATTTGGCGAAGAAGTGTTCCGTTTTTCATATATTGGTTTACTTCGCCGAAAACCTCTTGAACAATCGCTTGCCCACGTGGAGTTTCACGAGTGACACGAATTCCTTTCAGACCGCTATTGTCAAGTGCATCTTGCCCTTTGAGAACGGGGAAAAGTCGGTTGTTGATAAAAGCAAGTAAAGCGTCACCGGTTAGGGTGTCGTTTTTATACTTGCCCTCCTCGTCTTTTGATGGGGCCCAGTTGCGCCAACGTAATTCTTCCGGAATTATACTGACAAATTCGCCGCCTTTTTCTTCTTCGTCAATTTCCCAGTCTTCTTCCTGTGAGTCATAGACTTTTAGGAAGAAAATCCAAACCATCTGCTCAATGCGCTGCGCATCACCATTGATGCCAGCGTCTTTCCACATTATCTGTTGAAGTCGTTTGACTAAATTGTTAACTGCCATATCGGGAAAATGTTATGCTGAAATAGAATAGAGTTCACGAGCCAAATCAATCAGCATTTGGCGATAGCCTTGTAATCCGCCGAAGTAGTTGATAATTCGCTTGCGGCTTCCAAAGGCCGTGAATGGTGAAATGTTAAGTATGCTGGTTTCTTCAATATCAAGCATACCGGTTTCGGCATACTTATCCATAAGTTGCTCAATAATCTGAAGGGCAACTCCTTTGTACTTATTGAGATACCCGCGTTTCTTGACTCCGTCAACTCGCTCTCTGCGAGTGAGTGGCTTACCGTCAAAAGCGACATGACAAATGATGTCAAATTCGTCTTTATCTTGCAATTCGGGGTTTTCCTCTCGAACAGCCTTGATAAGTAGCTCCACATCGTCTATGCCCTCAAGAATTGCTTTCTTCTTTTCCGAGTTTGCCCAAGCTCCCTTAAACAAATCTATAGTTGGATACTGCTTCTTGATTGCTTTGCGTGTATAATCTGTAACACTTTCAGTGCAAAGTGTTTTGCCGTCCTCAGAAAGATATTGAACTTGTTCGTGAACAATCTTTATATTCTTGCCCTCAACATAGTATTTGCGAGGATTATAAGGTTCTGTGGGGGCACTGACATTTAATGTGTTTTCATCAGGTATGTCCGGATAACTTGCGTTGTTTTCTCTCTTATCATTTCGATTGGGATATGAAATGCTGGTGTCAGCAGGGCCATCAAAGTCAGGGTCGTTGAATAAAGTAGTGACATTACGGAAATCAAGAATTTCAAAGTTCCATTTCCCTGCGTCTTCAAAAATACGTGTGCCACGGCCAACCATTTGTTTGAACGTTGTTACGCTTTTGACTTCTTTGTCGATGACAATGAGGCCACAGGTTTTGCAGTCAACCCCGGTAGTGAGAAGTTCGCTTGTGGTTGCAACGACTGGATAATCCGAATAAGGGTCAATAAAATCATCGAGCAATTGTTTGCCAACGCGGTCATCGCTTGTTATGCGCACGACATAGCGAGGATTCTTCTTGACCATATCCTGGTTCATTTCAATCAGCAATTCGCGCATAATCTGTGCTTCTTCCTGATCAGGGCAAAAAACAATAGTTTTTGTCATGCGACCGATAATTTTGAGCATTTGAGTTATGCGCCTAGCAACAATAATTTGTCGCTTGTTAATATGAATGTCGCGACCTATAAGATTGCGAGTAAAGATTTGTTCCTCAATTGGACGGTTATATAAGTCTACCTCATCTTGGGTGGGTTCGTAGCCCGACAAATCAACATTTATGAAAGACTTTGTAACACGATAGGGAGCAAGGAAGCCATCTTCTATACCCTGCTTCAATGAGTAAGTGTAGACTGGCTTTCCGAAATACTCAATGTTATTTGCTCCGTCAACGGCTTTCGGCGTTGCGGTCAAGCCGATTTGTGTGGCAGGTGAGAAATAATTGAGAATGGCTTTCCACTCTGAGTCCTCACGAACGCTTGAACGGTGGCACTCATCAACAATGATAAGGTCGAAAAAGTCTTTTGCCATGTATTCGTATGGTTGTTTTTCGCCTTCTTGTAGGTCGTACTTAACCCACTGACCATATAAAGACATATAAAGCTCATAGCCACTTTCGGGCTTTTTGCCTTGAACTTTTGTCATTATACGGCTAAATGGTTTGAAGTCTTGCTTCATCGTTTGGTCAATGAGAATATTTCTATCAGCAAGATAAAGAATTCTCTTGTTCTTGCCCGATGTATGCAAACGGTGAATGATTTGGAATGCCGTGTAGGTTTTTCCTGTGCCTGTAGCCATAACAAGCAAAATGCGGTTTTGGCCTTTAGCTACTGCTTCAACTGTACGGTTGATGGCTATTCGTTGGTAATATCGAGGTTCAAAGGAGTCCGCATTTGTATAGTAAGGAATATCAACTATCTCTTGCGCCTCTGCACTTAATGCCTTGCTGGCTTTTAACCTTTCACGCAGTTCGAGTGGCGTGGGAAATTCATCAAGGGCTAGTGCTCTTTCTTTGCCTGTAGTAAGGTCGTGTTCAACGAAACTATCACCATTAGAACTGTAAGCAAAGGGTATGTCAAGTATTTCCGCATAGTCAATAGCTTGTTGGATGCCATGAGCAGCGGAATGCTTGTTGTCTTTGGCCTCAACAACAGCTATAGGATAGTTTTCTGCTGTATAGAGTATATAGTCGGCTTTTTTCCCTTTTTGCCGTCCTTTAACTTTACCTCTAACAAAAATACGTCCTTTGGTGAAATAATACTCCATTCGGATTGAAGACTTATCCCACCCGTTACTTTCAATAGCAGGAGTTATAAAGCGGAACTTTATGTCCTCCTCCGTGAGCTGCTGGTTAAGTATGTTCGGCATAATTTGTATTATGAGAAGTTTCTGTTATTTAAAATTGGGAAAATAATCCCATTAAAATTTACAAAGTTACTAATTTTTTTGCTAACTTTTTCCTTTTTTTGGGAAAAGTTGTAAAAATAGTTCCAAATATTACACGAAACTCTTAATAGATAGAAGATATTTAATGTGAAATGTATCCTGCCATTGCCACCACCAACGAAGCAAATACTACGATGCTGCTGCTCGATGCTTTTACCTGATAACAATGTAATCTGGCGACGAAGTAATAAATATGTGAATAATAATGCAAAATTCACTAAATACTACTGTCCCAACTGTCCCACTTCTCATATCCATACAAATCAAAGCGACCCATGCGTCATCCGTGTGCCCCCTATGCTATCTGTAGAACTCGTATGAAGTCGATACTATAAGTTAGCCCGAATTCAAGAGCTTGCGACGTATGAGGGAGCTTGTTATTATATAGCTCCAGCTCATAGTCGATACGTGAATGTGGTTGCATTCGCCCAATTCGCCGACTATCTTTGCACTTATTAAATTAAATATTATAAATGATAAAATACACACACAACCTGTGTCCCACATGGCAATGTAGGGGCGACGCATGCGTCGCCCGGATGCCACAAAAGTTTGATTGCCAATGCTGTACGCCGCGGTCGACGCATGCGCCGACCCTACAATCGCCTGATGCCAACCACTGTCCCACGTTGCCAAT
>CALDIG010000146.1 GCA_937904375.1 uncultured Prevotellaceae bacterium | reverse complement strand
CAAATATACGATTTATTCTTCTGATGGCCAAATGATTAATTTATAGAAGTCCCCTAAAAAAAGTGCGCGGATGCCCAAGAATTAGTTCAATTCGTATAATTCGTAGTATAAATCATTAGGTTAAACCAAATATTGGCTGATTTTCACATTGATTTGATAAATGACGTGTACTGCATTGTTCTTGCCCGGCAAAAAGGTCGTAGACCTTGACAAGGCCAGCGGCCTTGACTTGAGCTAACCCTACGGCGCACAGGCCGACAGGTCTGTGTGGCGTGGGGACCGCGACATGCAAGAGAACGGGCCTCGAAGAGGGCCACTCGCTTGCTCAATTGGTTTTCTTGTTGTATCCTTGCCTGTCAAAACAATTTATCATGAGCGCAGGTGGCAAAACACATCCCGAACCAACGTACGCACCACCAGCGGGAATCCTTCGAGGACGAATACCGCAATCACAAAAATCAACCCAAAAATTATGATTGTAATCACAAAAATCACCCCAAAAATTATGATTGTAATCATAAATTCACTAAATTTGCAGCAATTCATTGACGCATCCGGTCGCAGCGGCGACCACACCTAACAACCGCCAATGAAGACATATTAGATACAGGCGTTTACTGTAACGCTTTGGTTTTGACACCTCAAGAATCTCGCAAATTCTAAACGAAAAGTCAAAAACAAAGCAGCGTGAACGCCCCTATAGATGTACTATATCCCTTACTCAGGTCATCACATTTGACTTGAGGGTTTTGATATACACATCTTCGTGGGGTTTCGTCGCTGCTCGTTCTGACTTTTCGGGCATGCGAGAGCCTTTGAGGTGTGGGACTGAGCAACAGACTTGGCTCCACGTTTTGTATTTAATAGAGTATAACTTCTAACCATCAACCCCCTGGTTGCCGAGAGCCACAACCAAACATCAAAACGTGGCACGGCAAATTGAAAACTACCCTTCCACCGAACATATTAGAGAATAACATGAGCGAGTATTACACTAACGCCCATGGTCGGCTGTTGAGCTACCCTTTGGAAATCCATATAATACCTTTATCTGAGCCTCAATCTCTTATTGTCAAGGCTAAGAAAAACTAAAAAACAAAATGATCATGAAAAAGAATAAACAGTTAAAGATATTTCCAGATTTCAATAGAGATGATTTTATTGCTCTCGGTGTCAAAAACAAAGATATTAAGAGAATAAGAGATTTCTACAATGCTCTGTACAGCTCGGCTGAGGAATCAGAAGTGGTAATTGCCTATATTCGCTTCTTCAACCTAAAGGTTGACATGAAGCAAAGGCATGACCTCTATACTCCCCAGATGTTATATGAGTTCAAGTGGGATAGGAATTTCAAATCAAGGCAAGTGCGGGCAGAGGTGCTTGCACAACTCATCTATTACGTCTATGGCATGCGATTTAACCCTACCGAAAAAGAAATACCAAAATACTTGTGCTTAGCTGACCGAAACGAAATAATCATAACCGAGACGGAATTATGGCTTAAATATTTTGAACAAGAACAAGGAAAATATGACTGGTCATACGCAGCCAGTAGTCCCGATTTACAACTTGTTTCTGACCTCGAAAAAGATGAACAGCTTGCTACAATGCCATATTTCAATCTGATGTCACCCTCTGAATTATTGAAGGTTGAGCAACTTTTCAAAACTATTTATACCGAAAATCCTATCATTCCATTCACTATTAAAAAAATGATTACTGAACGTAATTTTGAGGTAGTTTTTGATGAATGGAATGAGAGATTTGGCGAGGATGTCCGTAATGGTCGCAAGCCATCGGAATACTTCTTGTGTGACATCCAGCAAGGACGGTCATTCGTCACTCCAGATACAAATCGTGTCATGTTTAATATTTCTTCTGATCAAACTATACCGAAGAAGCTCAATCTTAATCAGTATAACCGATTCTGGAAAATCTTTGACCGAACAAGTGACAAAGATTTGATTAGTAGTATCCTAAGTAAGATTGATCGATTGAGTGATGATTATAAAAGACGTTTTGAAGGTGAGTTTTATACTCCAATTCCTTACACAACCATTGCTCATGGCTACATTGCAGAAACCCTTGGCGATAAACAGTGGTGGAAAACAGGCAAGTACAGGCTTTGGGACATGGCAGCAGGGACAGGAAACCTAGAGTATCATCTGCCAGCTGAAGCCTATAAGTACATGTATCTTTCCACTTTGCTTGATGGTGATGTGCGATTTTTAAAACGCACTTTCAAAGGTGCTGTTTGCTTCCAGTATGATTACTTGAATGATGATATTGATACACTGTTCAATAAGTTATCCTTCAGTGCAAAGAAGATGCCCGAACAGCTTGAAAATGATTTGGAAAATCCCGACCTAACATGGATTATTTTAATCAATCCTCCGTTTGCCACATCACAAGACAAGTCCAAAGCAAATTCAACCAAAGCGGGTGTTAGTGATACTTTTATCCGGAAGACAATGCACTCTAAAGAGTTCTTATTGGGCGAAACTTCACGAGAACTGTTCGCTCAATTCCTTTTCCGCATCCACCATGAGTTCAAGCACAAGAAAGCATACCTGTGTCTGTTCTCAACATTGAAATACATTAATGCCAACAATGACCAGCGACTTAGGGATAAGATTTTTCGATATCATTTTGAACGTGGATTCATGTTTGACTCACGTGTATTTTATAAGGTAAAACAATTCCCTGTTGGTTTCCTCGTATGGAATCTCGCCATGCAAGAGGACTTAAAAGAACAAAATATCACCCTTGACGTTTTGGACCGCTCCACACCTCCAGCTAAGGTTGCACAAAAGCGGATTCTGTCAAAAGATCGGTCAGAATTTCTCAACAAATGGGTGGACAGGCCCGAAGCAACAATTGTTTTTCCACCGTTTTCCTCGGCTATCAATATCAACGCTGATAAAAAAGACATCCGTGACCGCATTGCCAAAGGTTTTATTTGTTCCATGTGCAGCAAAGGTAATGATGTGCAAAACATCAACTATGTAGCATTATTCTCTGGCCCATACGGTAGTGCTGGAGCATGGTCGGTGATACCTGATAATTTTGAACGGTCAATGGTTATTTTTGCAGTCAAGAAATCAACCAAGCAGTTTTGGTATAATGACCGAGACCAGTTCATGCAGCCCAATTGTGAACTGCCACAAGACTTTGTCAATGACTGCGTGGTTTACAGTCTTTTCCATAGTGCTAATCAGACGGTGAGTTGGCAACATGTGAAGTACAAAGGCAAAGATTATAATATCCCAAATCATCTGTTCCCATTCTTAATCACTGAAGTCAAAAAATGGAAATGCAGTGACCCCGATATTACAAGTGGAATCAGTGCCGATAGTGACCGCTTTGCCGCTTTGTGGCTACAAAATAAGACATTGACTCAAGAAGCACAACAAGTGGTAGATGCCGCACGTGAAATGTATAAGGAATTTTATGAGAAATCCGCATTGCTAAATACCAATAAATACAAAGTTGGGGCTTGGGATGCTGGATTGTACCAGATTAAAGCCTGTCTGACTGATGAAGAGTACAATCTTGTTAATAACTATTCCGGTTTCACTATGGCTTTGAAAAGCGCGATGAAAGTTTTAGAGGCCAAAATTGATAAAGAAAAGCAGATTTATGGTTTTATAGAATAGATGTCTATTTTAAAGTTTCAGTCTGACATTAAATGACCTTTGATTTCTATAAATGATTTATGGTTGATTTGTGGTAATTCGTGCAATTCGCATTAAAAAACGAGTGCGGACGCCCAAGAATTAGTTCAATTCGTGTAATTCGTAGTTTACAATGCTTTTTGACATTGACTGCTTGAGGTGATGGATTGTAACTTTGTTGCGGAGAGATAAAAAATCACGTTTAACAATTCGTTAACACTTCCGCCCCACCCCATTGCTTCAGCATCGAGGAAAAACATCGCTGAAAACCAACGGGTTGTAAAATAAGTGCCATTAGCGCCATATTGCTTTTTGACACAAAACGGGTGGTCACGACAGCCACGCCGCGTCATCATCGCAATGTGACCCCGCTGGGGTGGTGCGGATGCTGAAGCAAAAAAAGTTGTGCCTGTTGTCTGATGTGTTGTGGAAGTTGTCTGAAAAA
Organism: uncultured Prevotellaceae bacterium; assembly: GCA_937904375.1. GTDB lineage: Bacteria > Bacteroidota > Bacteroidia > Bacteroidales > Muribaculaceae > Sodaliphilus. The sequence continues at coordinate 14,953 of CALDIG010000146.1, read as the reverse complement.
GCACAAGAAACCAAAGGCGGAAATGGTCAAACCCTGCAGGGGCTAATGCTAATTTCACGAATTTAAACTAATTAAATAATTCGCGCAATTCGCATTTAAAATATGTTACAAAAATGGCTTTTTGTTTGGCACTTCGCTCGACTTGCACTATCTTTGCGAGATAGAAAGCAAAACGTTTAATTTCAATAACCTGTAAGACATTAACAACTGAATCAAGAAATGAACGAGATTGAGAAACTGAAACCGACGTGCATCTGGCGCAACTTCTATGCGCTGACGCAGATTCCCCGTCCCTCGGGACATGTTGAGAAAATCCAGCAGTTCCTGCTCGACTTCGCCAAGAAGGTGGGCGTGGAGGCCTTCCAGGATCCCGCCGGCAACATCGTGATGCGCAAGCCCGCGACCCCCGGCATGGAGAACCGCAAGTGCATCACCATGCAGGCCCACATGGACATGGTGCCCCAGAAGACGCCCGAATCCAAGCACAACTTCGAGACCGATCCCATCGAGCCCTACATCGACGGCGAGTGGATCAAGGCCCGCGGCACCACGCTGGGTGCTGACGACGGTCTGGGCGTGGCTGCCATCATGGCGGTCATGGAGGACAACACCCTCAAGCACGGTCCCATCGAGGGCCTCATCACCAAGGATGAGGAGACCGGCATGTATGGCGCCAACGACCTGCCCAAGGGCCAGATGAAGGGCGACATCCTGTTCAATCTGGACAGCGAGACCTGGGGCAAGTTCGTCATCGGCAGTGCCGGCGGCATCGACGTTACCTGCACCCGCAACTATAACGAGGTGAAGACCGCCAGCGGCGACACTGCCGTGCGCATCACCCTCAAGGGCCTCAAGGGCGGCCACAGCGGCCTGGAAATCCATGAGGGCCGTGCCAACGCCAACAAGTTGATGGCCCGCCTGGTGCAACTCGCCATCGTGGACCACAAGGCCCGCCTAGTGAACTGGCATGGCGGCAACATGCGCAATGCCATCCCGTTCAAGGCCGAGACCGTGCTCGTCGTGCCCAAGGATAACCTGAAGGGTATGAAGAAACTCGTCAAGACCATGAAGGCCGAGTTCGAGAGCCAGTTCAAACTCATCGAGGACAAAGTTGACTTGACGCTCAAGGAAATCGACCGTCCCAAGATGAAGATGGCGCTCGACGACCAGACCACCATCCTGCGTGCCATCTACGCTTGCCACGACGGCGTGGTGCGCTTCATCCCCGCCTATCCTAACGTGGTGGAGACCTCGAGCAACCTCGCCATCATCGACATCGAAGACGGCAAAGCCGCAGTGCAGATTCTCGCCCGCTCGGCACGCGAGGACATGAAGGACTACATTGTGAAGATGCTTATGACCTGCTTCCACCTCGCCGACTTCAAGGTGGAGACTGGCGGCGACTACATTGGCTGGGATCCCAACCCCGACAGCGAGGCGCTACACATGCTTCTCGGCATCTACAAGAAACTCTTCAAGGAAGAAGGCATCGTACAAGTGGATCACGCCGGACTTGAGTGCTCTATCATCCTGGGCAAGTACCCACACATGGACGTGGTGAGCTTCGGTCCCACACTGAAGAGCCCCCACACTACCATCGAGCGTGCCTACATCCCCGCCGCCGAGCCATTCTGGAAGCTGCTGGTTAAAGCCCTCGAGGAAGTACCCGTGAAATAAGCGCCCCCTCCAGCTCATTGTATCAAACAAACTCAACAAATAAAAACAAAAGCAACAAATATTTTTTATGTTATACTTGTCAGGTTTTGTTGTTTTTGTTTAATCTAGCTGAAAGGATGGTTGCATGTGCGTCAGCACATGGTTAATGTGGAGAACAATGATAATTAGGGAGAATTTTGCATTCTGCGAAATTCTCCCTAACTTTGTGGCATAAAAACACTACAATCATGACCGAATATCTTTACAAAGAGACCGACAACCTGTCGGCACTGATTACCGCGCAGCCTCAACTGCTTCTCACCCTGTCGCACTTTGGCATACCTATGGGCTTTGGCGACAAGACGATAGCGCAGGTGTGCCATGAGCATGGCATCGACCCGCAGTTTTTCCTGCTCATCTGCGAAGTTTACAGCAACGGCAACTACATCCCGTCGCAAGCCTCGCTGCGTGCCACGCCCATGGAGGACCTCGTGCCTTACCTGCTGCGCTCGCACGACTATTACCTCAACCGCCGCCTGCCACACATAGGGCATCACCTCGAGAAAATCGCCGATATGTTGCCGCCCCGCGCCGGCAAGGCGATAAAGCAGTTTTTCAACGCCTATATCGAGGAGGTGCGCGAGCATTTCGCCCACGAGGAGAAGACCGTTTATCCTCACATCAGCAACCTCATTGGCGGCAAGGGCGATGACTTCAAAATCAAGGACTTCCTTGTCTCGCACGGCAACCTCGAAGACAAGCTCAGCGACCTAGTACAGATAATTTTCAAATATCTGCCTTCTTCTCCTTCAACAGAGCGGACGAGGCAGGCCTCGCCCCTACATAGCGATGATGCTATCGACATGATTTTCGACATCCTCCAGCTTTCGCGCGACCTGCGCAAGCACGCCATCATCGAGGATAAAATTCTGGGACCATACGTTAAGCAACTTGAGAACACCGCAAAGCCATGAAAAAGAAAGTATTGATAGTGGAGCCTTCGGAGGTCATCGTCGAGGGGCTGGTGGCGACTCTCAACCATGGCGAGCTCAAGATGCTGAAGCCAGAATACACTGCCGACGACCTGGGCAACCGCCTCGACGTGCTAAAGCCCGACATCCTCATCATCAACCCCACGCTCAACGACAACGTCACCGAGCTGCGCAACGGACGCAGCATAGCGGTCCTGGCGCTGGTGTATCAATATGTGAAACAGGTGAGGCTCAAGCGCTTCGACGGCATAATCGACATTCGCGACAGTCAGCAGTCGATACTCCAGACGGTGCTGGAGATAAGCACCAAGACGCAAACCAGCGATGCCGCCATGAGCAGCCACGAGCTCACCCGCCGCGAGACAGCAGTGCTGGTGGAGGTGGCACGAGGCTTGTCGAACAAAGAGATTGCCGCTCGCCTCAATGTGAGCGTGTTCACCGTCACCACCCACCGCAAGAACATCGTGCGCAAGACTGGCATCAAGAGCGTCGCCGGCCTCACCGTCTATGCCCTGCTCAACAACCTCATCGACGAAGATACCGTGATATAACTCCTCGTCTCTATTATATTAAACAACTTGAACAACCAGCTAACAACTCACACAAATAATTTTTTTTCATTAAAAAAATATATATGGTTGATATAAATGAATTAAAGAATAACATCTATGATGTGATTGGAGCCATTCTTGAAGTAAAAAAAGGAATGGGACCAGGACTGAATGAGTATTGTTATCAAGAGGCTTTGCAGTTGCAACTTGAGAATGACAAGATTCCTTTTTTAGAGAGAAGTCCTACCATCCTATTTATAATGGAACACCTCTTAAATCGGAATTCAGAGTGGATTTTTTGTGCAAGAACGATATCATAGTGGAGTGTAAAGCGGTTTTTGACGTAATCAATGTACATCGCGCTCAGTTACATAACTATATGCGATTAACAAAATCTTCTTGCGGCATTCTTGTAAACTTTTTCCCTGAATACTATCAACTAGAAAGATACTTTTATGATGACGAACGCAAAGCGATTTTAGGCTATGACGGCCGCATCATAAGAGGATATAAATAACTCCGCCACTTCGGTTACCCGGTTTCTTATGTTATATGAAACAACTTTAACAACTCAAATACAACAAGAACAAAAAGTATTTTTTCTAAATATGTAGAAATATTTCTTTTTTGTTGTGTTTGTTGTTAGCTTGTTGTTCAAGTTGTTTGATATACCGCGCGCAAATATTTTTGTTGTTTTAGTTGTTTGAAAAGTTGTGATAGTTGTTTGATATAACTGCGTGAAACGAGAGAAGAAAGAAAAGCCTCAACCCGCACGGGTTGAGGCTTTTTTGAGGTATTTATTTTGATTGACTACTCTTGTGTGTGACTAATAAATAATAAACGTGAATTAAATGGTGAGTAGTCTCTCTCAATAAATGTCGTTAATTGGAATTAGCTACCAATGAGGATGTTGTAAACAGCAGTTACGTCACCTGCGGTGATGTTGCCGTCGCCATCCTGATCAGGATTAACAAGAGCTGAATCGTCGTTGTTGAGCATCCAGTTGTAGAGTGCAGTAACGTCGGCAGCAGTAACGAAGCCGTCACCGTCAACGTCGCCAGGAATAAATGTATTTTGAGAGATAACTGTGAGAGTCATGTTCTCAGTATCAAGTTGGAGGGTGTAGATGCCACCATTCTCCATCTTGAAGTTAGAACCGTCAACCAGAGTCAGAGGAACATTCAGCAGACCGTTGTTGATCAGGAAGTAGCCAACGCCATTCTCGTCAACGCCGCCATACCATGTCCAGCCGTCACCGTTAGGAGTGATGATCTTGAACTCTGCACCAGCCTCGAGCTCAGCCTCAGTCTCAAGAACACCGTCCTCATTAGCTACGAACTCAAGCATGCCTTCTTGCTGGCTCCAACCGTTGAAGTCACCAACGAGATAGTAAACAGACTCCTCAACAACCTCGCCAACGATAAGCTTGAACTCAGTGCCTGGGAGGGTGTAAACTACCTCACCATTGTTGTTAGGCTCTACGGTGATAGTGAGAGTGGTGTAGCCAGCATAAGACTCATAGCCATCCTCGTCAACATCTATCTGATCCTCAGCCTCGATAGTAATCCACTCGGGGATCTCATCTACTGCCCAAGCATCGTAAGGCTCGCTGGCCTTGAGCTCGAGAGTAAACTCACCACCTTCAGTGGGGATAGTGTACTCAGTAGCGTTGCCTTCTACAGTCTCGATGTAGGCCATCTGAGCGTTGATAGAGAGCAGGTGGTTCTCGGGAAGACCGCTGTCGTCGCCAGAGCCCCAGTAGTAACCCATGTGGCAGGGGATGAAGCTGGTCTCGATAACCTCGCCACTTTCATCGTAGAAGTCCCACATGGCATAGCCACCTAAGAATTGAGAGTAGAACTCATCGTGAGCCAGGTCGGCAACACGAGTCATAGCGTTCAGGATTGGAGAAACCTCTGGAACCTCATTAACGCCGTCAATAACGATAGCGATGTCGCCATCAATCTCCAGCCAATCCTCCTCGGTAAGGCCGAGTTCGGGATCCTCTTTCTCAAAGAAGAAGTCGATAGCAGTAGTAGTGCTCAATACATCCTCGGGGAACTCATAAACAGAAGTAGCGATTGGGTTGTCCAGATCGATCATACCATCAGTCATTGGGCAAACCTTAGCAGTTAGTTTATTGCCAGCGTCAGCGGTGCAATAAGCATAGAACTGGATGCGTGAGAAGGTGTAATTCTTGCCAGGATAGTTGAAGATCTGAATGAAGTTCTGAATCTTACCATCTACGGCACCATCGGGTTTGTAGCCACTGGGCAGGTCGCCGAAGAAGTCGTTTACGTCCTCGCTAGAACCAGCACTGTAAGAAGTGCGCATGATGTCGCTATAGTCGGCACGTGGCGAGAACTGATACATGTTGGTCAGTGTAGTACCATCGCCAAGCACGTCCATCTCCAGCTTGCCACCCATAACCATGGCACCGCTGAAGTTGTAGTAGTTACCGGCATCATAATCGTCATCGCTGTAGGCGTTGGCGAAGAGTTTTGGTGAAACCCACCATCCGGGATAGTTGGGGAATGTGCAAACCAGGTCTTTCTCGCCCTCTACAATAGAGAGGTTCTCCTCGTCAACTGCGGGGTTGTAATACACCCAGTCGTAGGTCTCGCTAGCGATACCTGTCGAGATGTTGGTCCAAGTAGTCTCGGTGTTACCGGGAACCATGCACACGTTGTAGCTGTAGAAGAAGCTGTCACTGTAGGGGAAGAATGCCGAGAAGAATGTGCCCCTAGGAGTCAAGTACATGGTGTCGACACCCGAAGTGAAGTCCTTCATCATGCCGCCCTTGCCAGTGTAGAGATCGCCCTTTTGAGCCATCATCTCAACCTTAGCCTCCGATTTTTGTGGCTGGAGCTTATGAGCCTTCTGCAAAGCAGGAGCAGCAAAAGCAGCAACAGTCACAACTGCGAAAAGAAGAGTCAAAATTTTCTTCATAATCTTAATTGAGTTTTGTTAGTTAATAAATAAAGTGAATTATAATCTCTAAAAATAATAGTATCAGTCTGTATCTTTACATAGATTGTGCAAAAGTAAGAAAAAATATCAAAACAACCAAGATTTTTCACATCTATTTTTGAAAAAAAACATCAACGCCACAATCAACGCCACTAGCGCTGTGGAGCTTATGTCTATGTTCTATCAAACAAAAACGACAATAGAAGTATAATAAAAGATTGTTTTTATTTGTTGAGTTTGTTTGATAAATGCACTGGGGAGCATGTCCATCAGCCGACAGGCTGACCGCTGGGTAACCCCCAGTACCGGTATCGCAACGAGCGACAGATACAAACAAAGTGGCGGCTCAGGGAGAGTCGCCACTTTAGATTATGGGTTTTATCCTTAAAGGATATTACAGAGATGCAGTCTCAAACTTGATAACCACGAAGTTGTTAGCATTGCTCTTGCTCTTCAGCAGCATGGGGTTAGACACCATCAGGTTGTCGCAGCTGAGTTCATACTCACCAGTACACAACAGGTCAACCATAGCCCTGAGGCCCGGCAGCCATCCATATAATTGCTGACCATTGGTATCGTAGGCTCCTTCGGCATTGGGGTCAAAGGAGAACTTGACGGTGTGGTCGTCCACAATCTCATGGTTGAGATAGATGCTACCGTAATTACTACCAGTATGGTATCTGAAATAGAGACGATACTTGGCCTTGGTGTTGTCATATCCCAACTGCAGCCATTGGAAATTATATTTAAGAGTTCTATTACCAACCTTTATTGCCTTAGCCTCATCAACAATCTGATTGAAGATTGTGAGGAAATCTCCACTTATCTCACCCTCCACCTTGCTGAGAGTCCAGCCAATCTGCTTCTGATGGAACAGGTCGGCAAAAGCAGGACCCTTGATAGTGGTCAGACCATCCTCGGTGCAGAGGAGAGTACCGTCGGGCTGAATCTCAAAGTTCTGAGCGGCAACATCGTTCTCATCATACTCGGAGAGGAAGCTCAATGGCTCCATGAAGCGGACTCCATTAGCAGTGAATATAGCGTTCATATACTCTCCATTATCGAGCAGAGAGCTGCCTTCGGGATAGAAGCTCCAGAACATTGAATTGATGGGGCCACCGTCACCGTTGCAGATGTAGCGCTTGCCGCTTGCAGTAGTGAGAACATAATCGTTGATACGGTTGTTGAAGGTGGCATTCAACACCGAGGTGAGGTTGGTGAAGTAGGCCTCATCAGTTGGTGCCATTTCAGTAGTGAGACGTGTCATCATAATCGTGATGGCGGTCTTCTTGCCACGCAGCTTAATGTGATTCTCGTCGGAGCCAACGATAATGAACTCATAGTCACCCTCGTGTCCCTTGCCATAGGTACTTGAATTAGTACCGGCAGTACCTAATTCTATTTCAGGGTTAGAGAACACATGGAAAGCACTGTTATAGGTGTTGAACGAAAGCACAGGGCCATAGTCGCTCACCACTTCCCACATAGACTTGTCGCTGTAGAAAGCGCCACCATTGACATAAGAATTCTTAGTAGCAATGTCAACCGTGCCATCGTTATGGAAAGTCATAATATAGTTGTAGCCAGGCTCGGCTGCGCTGCAAAAATACTCCATCAGCCAGCGTCCGCCATTAGACTGGAGCAACTCAGTATAATTCTTTACGGCATTATCCATGCGTGCTGCCGGGCTCTCGTCAAAGAGGTCATCGACCTCGCTTGGAGCACAAGCCGCCAGCGACAGAGTGAGGATAAAAGCCGAAATATAAAATAATTTCTTCATAACATCTAATTATATTAAGATTAAACATTATTCCGGCAACTGAATTTGCTGACGAAGTTCTTCGAGTTTAGCTGCATTAAATCCCTGAATGCGAGCCCGAACAACATTGCGCAATTCTTCGAGGTCGATGCCCCACTCCTCACGGAACCAGTCTTTACACAACTGAATCTTCGTCTCCAAAACATCTTTGCCACTCACATTATCATCATCCTCAACGGCATAAGCGTAGATAGGAATGAGGTTGCCATTCTTGTCAAGAAGGAAGCCTTGTGCGTTGGTCTCGTTGCCGTCAAGGTCATACCACTTGCCGTCTTCGCCTTGCTCAGGCTTATTATTTCTCAACCTACCTTTTTGGTACATATTCTTATAGACGAGGGTGCCATCCTCAAGAGTGTCTACTCTATTACTTAGCAGATAGGTGAGAGTGCTCTCTCCATTCTCGTCAACAGGGTTGTTGTTGGGGTAGTAATAATAGCAATAATAGGGGATCCATTCATCACTTGAGACATCATCACGGTCGGTAGCCCATCCACGAGCCGCGTCATCCAGAATAGCCTTCCATTGTGCATCTGAATATGTGATATAGCAAGCAATAGTCTCGGCAAAGTCCTCACGAATGGCACTAGATGCATAAGTGGTAACAAAACCAAGAGAATGAACCATTTGTTCGTTCTTTTTCTCCCAATTCATGCCATCATAATGACCAGCCGAAAGAATACGGAACTCAGTGGGAATACTCTTCGTTTGATGCAGGATGTGAGCAAACTCATGGTGCATAGTGTGGAAATACTCGTCGTTCAAAACTTTAACCAACTGATCGGGATTGTTGGCATAATTTCCTAATCGGTTCACATTAAGCAGCGTCACCTTGATACCACCCTCGGCAAGACCCACTTCAATGGTTCTTGAGATAGGGTTGATTGCAGGAGAGCCTACCAGCATGAGAATGCGGGGACCATACATTTTCAAGAATTCCTTGCTTCCTGTCACAATCTCATAAACATCAAACCACATGTACTTAGTTAGCACAGCCAGGTCGATGGAATTACGGAGTGTAGCAGGCTGAAGGTTGTAGTTCATGTTGGTCTCGTTGTCTTGAAGCCTGTACTGGAATTCCAGGTTATATTCATCGAGGTAATTATCCTTCAGCCACTTGTCGAAGTTGTAGGTGTAGCTGTTAGGGTCAAGCTCATCGGTCACGTCGGGGAAGATGGTCTCGCCAAGTTCCTTCTCACCGCACGACGAGAGCGACATTGCCGCAATAGCCACCAGTGCCAATGCACTTAGATATTTAAAATATTTTTTCATAATCTTTTCTGAATTATTAATTATTCATCACTACTGGGTGGCACCACAGCCTTCTTGAAGCTTGTCGTCACAGGCGTTACAAGTCGCGTGTTGGGTTCAATACCGGCGGCAATAACCTCGTTAGGAATCTGAAGAGCCATACGGCCGTCAAGCTCACCACTTTCAATGTTGGGATTCAGTGTAACCACACGAGAATCCTTGCCAATGGTGTGGCTGTAAGAGATACCATATCGCTTGATGTCAAACCAACGCATTCCACGGAAAATGAACTCAATGCGGCGGAAGTGCTGGATGCACTGCAAGTAAGGGTTAATCTCGGGAGAGTTATGGTACTGGGTCGATGGGCACACGATGTCGATGTGGATAGGCTTGGCAATACCATAGTAGAGCGAGTCAAGATACTTGGCTCCCAAAACTTCGCGACGCTCAGGACGAATATTGTAAACATATTTCTCCTCGGCAGTAGTATAGAAATTCCAAACAATTTCCTTGCTCCATGGTTTCAAACTACTAGTGCTGCTGGTAGTATTGCGACGAGCGGCTTCCCACACGCCTAAGTCGGCAACACATCCGTCGATGTCGCCAAGGAACAACTTAGCCTCGGCACGGTTCAAGAGAGCCTCCTCGCCGGTGAACTCACAAAGCACCTGGTGAGCGTAGCCAATTCCGGCAACCTTATCGGTATATTCAAACTGCTCGCCAACAGGGGCTGCCCACCACAAGCCATAGTCTTGGTTAGAACCAGCAACATACATACCACATCCGTTATAGCATGGATGCACACCGCTCCAAGTCGGGCCTTTGCCATCCCACAGTGTGGCTTTCATGGCCTCACGGTTACAAGCATAGCGGTTGCCAGCAACTATTTTACGGTAATATATTGAATAGGTAGGAATAATCATGAAATTCCTCATGTGAGCAGTGCTGGTATAGTAACGATTAAAATCGTCGGGGTCTTCCAACTCTTCTTTGTGGGCCCAGATGTCGGTCATGTAAGGCATGGGGTCAACATCGGCACCACCAAATACCATATTGGCACACTCGAGCACCTTAGCATAGTCGCGCTTAAAGAGATAGAAACGCGATGCAAAGGTGTAAGCCGCCTGCTTGTTGAAGTGATACTTAGGCTTCTCATAGTAAGCGTCATTAATCAGAGGCAAACCTTCTTCGATGTCACGCTCAATGTTAGCGTAAGTCTCGGCGAGAGTACCACGCTCATAGTGAGGTTTCACTGTTGTCTCAGGCACTGTCATATAAGGAATGCCAGGTATATCCTTGCTCAATTCCGGACCACGGTAGGGCATGCAGAATATGTTGGCAAGCATAAAATGGCAGTAAGCACGGTCAATCAGTGCCTCGCCCTTTACAGCCTGCAGCTTGGCGCTGTTCTCACCGTCGTTCTCAAACTCCTCGACTTTCTCAAGAACCTGATTACAAGTGGCGATGGCGTTGTAATAGCCTTCCCACGACCCTGAGGGCGTGTCTTCACCTGTAGATGTGCGAATGTCTTCGAAGGCAAAAGCCTCATCGTCATTGCGGTCGTAAGACGACAGGTTGAAACGCACACCGTCTATGCCCGGCGAATTGTTGTCGATAAAGTTGTCGGTCGATATCTCACAAAATGGCACATAGCTATATTCTGGATAGGCACTAACCATCAACATGCGCAACTGCTCGGTGTTGGTGAGGGTAACGCGTGTGTCGCTTGGCTTGTCGAGGAAGTCGCTACATGACGACAATCCCAGCAGTGCCACACCAGCCAATATAAAATATCTTAATTTCATAGTTCTATATATTTTATAATCATTAAACATTAAAGTCCTAAGCGCACTGTAAGTGTGAACTGCTTGGGACTTGGTGCAGCCACACCACCCGAGTTGAAGAACTCTGGGTCTTGGCCATTGAGTTTCTTGTCGGCATAAAGCAGACACAGGTTAGTGGTACTCAGCTTAAGCGATGCGCTGTTAAGACGCAGCGCCTTAAGCACCTTACTAGGAATGTCGTAAGTGAGCGACACTTCTTTCAGGCGGATGAAACCACCGTTGGCGATACGAGCGGTACTGTAGTTGTAAGAACTATAGGCGATACCTAATCTTTCACCATATATATTATTCCAAGTCATATACTGACGTGTAGAAACAATGGCTGGGATATCAGTATAAGCCTCATCACCTGGCACAACCCAACGGTTCTTCATGTCGCGAGAGTTGGCGGTCATGTCACCGTAAGCGTAAGAGAAGTCGGCGGGCAAGCGCAGCTTGTTGCCAAACGAATAGGTCAAGAACAGGTTCAGGTGGAAGCCCTTCCAGCTGAAGTTGTTGCCAAGACCACCAGTATAGACAGGATCTACTGGACCCTCATACTTGAGGAAGTCGAGGTTGTCGAACTGCTGGAAGTAGATGCCAGCAACTGTCACGTCGCCATTCTCGTCGTAGAATGTGGGAAGACCCTCATCATTCAAGCCGGCAAACGGGATAGAGAAGATGGCGCGCACGGGATAGCCCTGCAAAGCGTAACCGGTACCTGGCACGAGGTCGATGATGCGGCTGCGTGACAACAGGTCGGTAATCTTGTTCTTGGCGTAAGAGAATGTGAAGTCGGTGCTCCACTCAAAGTCGCCGGGCTTAATGGCTTCGAAGTTGCGGGTAGAGAGCGTGAACTCAACACCATGCGAAGACATAGAAGCCACATTGGCATACTTATGTGTCACACCACCTACACCCTCGGTATAAACACCACCAATCAGGTCGTAGTTGTTACGCTTGTACCAGTCAAAGACGAGGTTGATGCGGTTGTTGTAGAAACCGAGGTCAACACCAACGTCAAACTCGTGCTTCTTCTCGTAGGTCAACTCCTCGTTGGCGATATTGGAAAGGTAGAGGTCCATCTCGGCATCCTCGGGATCCAATCTCCAAGGCTTAGAAGGATAGTAGATTGGGAGTGCGTTAGACACGCTTGAAGGACCGGCATCGGCAGTCAGTGAGTAAGACAGACGCAGCTTAGCATAGGTCCAGATACCATTCTGGTTGAATGCGGCATTGCGGAAGAAGTCCTCATCGCTGGCGTTCCAAGCACCCGAGATGTTCCAAGTGGGGAGCCAACGGCTCTTCTTGGCCTTGCCAAGCTTGTTAGAACCCTCATAACGGAAGGTGCCGGTGAGGATGTATTTACCCATGAACGAGTAGCTGCCCATAGCATAGTAAGCCATGTTGCGGCCATAACGCCAAGCCTCGCTGTAGTAGTTGTGGTTCTCCTCCACTTGCTGCTTGAAGAGGTTCTTGTCAAGGAAAGGAATGTTACCGTTCTCATAAACGATACCCCAGCCCTCAAAGCTCTCGGCATGACGCTCAATCTTGCTGAGCTCAAAACCGGCAAGCAGGTTGATGAGGTGCTTATCGGCGAAACTCTTGTTGTATTGTGCCTGAGTACGCAAGTCAAACTGCGACATGGCGTTCACATCATGATAAAGGATACCACCCTTAGGCAGAACAGTCACTGGAAGAGCACCTACTATATCGGGGTCGGTATAGAGGTAGGTGTTAGCATCGCGAATCGACGCGTTCTCGGGGTCGATACCGGCACGGTAAGCGTTAGCTTGGTTAGAATCGTCCTTTACATAGTGGTTGGTAGTACTGCTGTTAAAGCGGTAAGACGCCAACCCCTTGAGTTCGAGACCCGAAATAGGCTTCCAGGAAATCTCGCCCTGGAACTTGAGGTCGGTAACACCGAGGTCGATGTAGTTCTGGTCAAGCTCGTGGAAAATGTTGAACGATGTATAGTTACGAGTGTAAGTGGCGTTGGGGTCGGCAGTACGAGAGGTGTTCAACGCATAGCTATAGGGGTTGATATCGAAGCTACGGCTATACACACCGTTAACCACGTCAACGTCCTGGCTCAAGGTACCGGGAGCGCGCTGCTTGCGGTAGCTGTCACTAGTCAACAATTTGATGGTCAAATTCTTCGACAGGTCGTAGCTTGCATTGGCGTTGAAGGTGTAACGTGTTACCTCGCTCTGCTTAGTCCATCCTGGGTCATACATGATAGAAGCCGAAGTATAGAAACGTGCTTTATCGGTACCGCCAGAGATTGAGATGGCGTGGTTTTGAGAGATGTTGCTGTTAAACAACAAGTCAAACCAGTCGGTGTTACGGTACTCTGCCTCACGCAGATAGGCATTCCTTGCTGCCAAGGTGTTGGGTAGACCGAAACCGGTAGCGGGATCATACTGGTCCATGAGCTTATACATGGTACCATAGATACCCGAACTTGAAGAGTTGGCGAGGCTAGCGAAGCTCAACCATCCCTTGGCCTCAAGTTCCTTGTAGATACCCATCTGCTCCTGTGAGTTACTGATGTTGAACTCACGGTACATGGGTTTCAAGCGATAGGTGAACTCACCGGTGTAGTTGATACTTGCCGAGCCCGAGCGTCCCTGCTTGGTGGTAACGACGATCACACCTGCCATGGCGCGAGCACCATAGATTGATGTTGCCGAACCGTCCTTAAGGATCTGGAAGCTCTCGATATCGTCGGCGTTGATACCGGCGATGGCGCTGGCGATAAGTGTGGTGGCGTCACCACTGGAGAGGGCGTCGGCATCAAGCTCAACGTTATCCTCAAGGATCACACCGTCAACAACCCACAGTGGCTTGCTGCTACCGTAGATGGAGGTAGCACCACGCACGCGGATCTTAGGAGCAGTACCAAAGGTACCCGACACGTTCTGCACACTCACACCAGCGGCACGCCCCTCGAGGGCACGCGACACATCGGCAACACCATCAAGCTTCGCCTTGTCGGCCTTGATGCTTGTGGTAGCACCGGTAAAGAGGCGCTTGTCAACGTTTTGATAACCTGTCACAACCACCTCTTGGAGAGTAGTCTTCTCGTCGGTGGTCAAGACAATCTTCATCTCACCCGAGGTGACTTGTACATCGGCTTCGGCAAGACCTACCGAGCTCACAAGGATGTGGCTCTTGGCCGACGAAACGGTAAGGGTGAACTTACCGTCGATGTCGGTACTTGTACCATTGGTAGGTTTTGCTTTTTCCTTCACATGAGCACCAATAACGGGTTCATTGTCCTCGGCCGAAATAACGACACCTGTCACCTTGAACTGTGCGCTCGAGGTGAGAGACACCAATATTGCAGCCGTCAGCAATAAAAGTTTTTTAAGACTCATAAGCATTGAAAAAAATTAATAATTTATTTATTTAAAATTTCATGTCTTAGCAATTACAGGCCACTTAGAAAGCTAATTTCTTCAGTAAAGACCACAATTTTTCACCATCAATCTCCCATTTAATTGGCTGAAAAACAACGGGGCATAGAAGGTGTTCATCGCATCTTAAACCAACTAATGGGCTTTAATGCTAAATTAATAAGGTGCAAAGAAACAAATTTTTTTTGAATTATGCCAATTTTTAACTGTTAAAATTAAACGATTGCACAAAAAAAATTGACGCGAGACAACGCATCAACGATGAAAATGGCGGGTTCACTGAATTTTACAACCCTTTTGGGGAGACAAAGTCACCAAATATCAAAACATCAAACAAATTCAACAAAAATGCGATTAAGCGAGTCAAAGCATGTGCTTGCACAAAGCCTTGCGAACGTGAGCATTTTATTCAAAACCTTACAAAAACAACAATTAAAGTCTTTAGATCGGAAGAGCACACGTCTGAACTCCAGTC
>CALDIG010000145.1 GCA_937904375.1 uncultured Prevotellaceae bacterium | reverse complement strand
CCAGTGTGAATCGGCTCTTCAGGCACTTCTTATCCTGCAAAATGACCAATAGGCCGATTTTGAAACATTTACGACAAATAAATTTTGAGATTTTGGAATAGTAGCGAGCCGCCCTGGGTTTCCCTGTGTACCAAAAGAAAACGCACCGAAAAAATCGGTGCGATCTCTATACTCTCAACTCTAACTTCTAAACTGAGGCTTTGCCTCTCGTCCTCTCTTTGTGTCGTGTCTGCAACTCCAGCAGGCAGTAGCTGCCCATCACCGCCAGTTCTCGGTACTGGTCGATTTGCGTTTATGGCTCACAGCACCCGGATGATGTGGCCTCTTTATCACTATCCTCAGTCTCATTTTGGGTAGTGATCAACTGTGCCTCATAGCCAAACTTCTTAAACGCTTCAATGAGTTTACCGGCACTTGTCTTGTCGGCATCATATTCAATGGTGACCGTTTGGTCTTGGATGTTGGTCTCAATCTTTTTAACGCCTTTCTCAAAGCGCAGATTGCCTTTTATCTTGTTCTCGCAACTTTCGCAGTGCATCTGCGGAGTTGTGGTCAAGACAACAGTTTTGATGTCTTTTGCAAAGCCGACGGTCATTGTCAACAACATTACGGTCAATAGAATTAATCTCTTCATTTTATGATGTTTTTTTAAGTTATTACAATCTTCCTATATTAATGCGTATTCCAGAATATACCATTGCGCCGTGTACTGGTCCCCATACCATGGTCGGGTCAAAAGTCTCGCTCCACGGGTCAGTGGCATTGATGATGGTCTGTTTCTGTCGAAATCCTGTCAGGTTCTCACCACCAATGTATATCGAGAAATGGCGGAACCAGCGCGTGACTTGAGCCGACAGCTGCGGATAAGCGTTAAAACTGCTCTGCCACGACATGGTGCCGTCGGGCAAAGTGTATGGTGTCGGCATGCGTCCGCCACCATTCAGCTGCAAGGTGACATCAAACTGCCACAGTTCAAGCGGAGTCTTGTAACTTGCAGTAATAAGAACCTTGTAACGGCTGGTGAGCGGCTTTTCGAGCAATTGTCCGCCATAGGTGCATTTCACATCATTCCAACGATAGGCTGCAGTGAGTTCCAAGCCGTTGATGATAGGATAGGATGCATCAATCTGCAAAGTGTTGGAATAGGATTTGCCGTCAAGGTTGGCAAGATGAATCAACGACGGGTCTGAGTCATAGTCCACTACAGCTTGGTTGCCGAAACGTGTGTGATAGTACTCCGCATTCACCTTCAGCGTCTTGTTGCGGATGGGTATATACAGCGAGGCGCTTGCACCACAGTTCCATGCATTTTCTTGCTTCAGCTCGTCAATGACAAGTTGCCGTCCGCTTGCCATCAAGTAGTTGTTCTCGGCAAGGGCATGCACTGTGCGGTAGCCTTTTCCTGCCGACAAGCGGAAACTCACCACTTCGTGAGGAGTGATTTTGAGATGAATGCGTGGTGTGACGAATGTGCCATATAGACTGCTGTGGTCAGCACGCAGTCCGGCCATCGCCACTAAATAACTGGAAAACGTGTAGGTTAACTGAACATAGGCACCAACTGTTGTCTCACTCTCGTTATCGGCTTCAACACCGCTGTATTGCAGGTCTTGTTTCAAGTAGTCATGCGCTAGCGACAGTCCTGCCGAGAGATTGTGATTCTCGTTGAAATCGGTCTCGAACAGCAGTTGGGCATAGACATTTCTCTGGTTGACATGATAGCTCTTTGTTCCGTATGCGGCATCCATGTTGTGAGCCGAGAAGTTGCCCATCAGAGCGATGTTTGTGCCATGTTCGGGATTGATGATGAAAGCGTGCTTCATGTAACCCTCATAACGGTCTGTCTTTATGTTGATACCATAAAGATGGTGCGCATCGGGAGCAGTATGGTGCGTCTGTCCGCCATCGCGCTTCTCGTTGATATACCCCATTCCAGTATGGAACAAGTATCGGTCGCCACGCCATTTCCAGCGGTTCTGAATATTTACCTGCCGCACATTGGGCTGGTCAACGAAACCGTCGTGGTTCATGTCATGATGCGCCCAGTCGTCCTGATAATGCGCCAGCAGCTCGGTGCTGAGGCGTTGCCCAATATGCAAGTTGCCGTCGGCATTGGCCTCAAAACGCCCCAATGAGTTGCCATAGAGATTGACAGTCAATCCCTGGTCATTGTCGGGTTTGAGATATTCCACATCTATCTGTCCTGTGATGCTCTCATAGCCATTGCGCACCGATGATGCTCCTTTCGACACCTGTATGCTGTTCATCCACGGGCCAGGCACGTAGTCTAGTGAATAAGGACTGGCAGCACCACGGAAGTTTGGCAGATTCTCGGTTAGCATCTGCACGTATGTACCGCTCAAGCCAAGCAATCTGATTTGCTTGGCTCCAGTAGCGGCATCGCTGTAGTTCACATCAACCGACGGGTTGGTGGTGAAACTCTCACCCAAGTTGCAACATGCAGCCTTGAACAGTTCCACACGATTGATGCGAAGTCCGTTCTCAGCACCCGACAAACGGCTTGTGCCTGAGATACGTGCGCTTACCGTCACCTCATTCAGTTCTTGCTTGATAGAGTCTGGTTGCGAAATATTGCTTGTCTGCCCGAAAACAGCCAGTGCCACAGGCACAACTATTCCTGTGATAAAGCTCCGCAGGTGCTTAGGGTGCCTGTGCACACTCAATAACGGCAACAGAGATATGTAATAAGCAATCTTCATTGATGGCTGCAAAGATAAACAAAATATATCAATCAGCGTAATTTTTTTAAAGAACAGCAAGCATGTGAGCAAATATAAGCCTTTTTCAGTTTCTATG
>CALDIG010000144.1 GCA_937904375.1 uncultured Prevotellaceae bacterium | reverse complement strand
CCAGTGTGAATCGGCTCTTCAGGCACTTCTTATCCTGCAAAATGACCAATAGGCCAAAAATTATTGAACAAATCTTTTAACAAATAATTATGGTTTTAGTTTATCTTTAAAAGTGCAATAGCTTGTTGCACTTTTTGTTTTTTGTACGAGCCAATGGGCGAAGTGGATAGTGAAACTATCTAATTTAATTGTCATAAAGATTTCCGAGCTTACGAGGCTTTTATGCACCGTGAAGTGTAACTTTTTGAATGAATTGTTCCTTCATAGTAAAGTGGTAAAATCATTGTGCATTGTGTTTTTTTTTATATCTTTGCAATTACATTTGACAAAGACTTTTTTACAATGAAACAATATCTCGACTTATTGCAGCATGTGCTTGATAATGGCACTGTTAAGCACGACCGAACGGGCACGGGCACGAAGAGCGTCTTTGGCTACCAGCTGCGGTGCGACTTGAGCGAGGGGTTCCCTCTGCTCACCACCAAGAAGGTGCATCTCAAGTCTATCATCTACGAACTGCTGTGGTTCCTCAAGGGCGACACCAATGTGCGGTACCTGCAGGAGCATGGGGTGCGCATCTGGAACGAGTGGGCCGACGAGAACGGCGACCTGGGGCCCGTGTATGGCGGTCAGTGGCGGTCGTGGCCCGACTACACCGGCGGTCACATCGACCAAATCTCGCAAATCATTGACCAAATAAAGAACACTCCTGACTCTCGCCGCATCATCGTGAGCGCCTGGAACGTCGCCGATGTGCCTACCATGAAGCTGCCGCCGTGCCACACGCTGTTCCAGTTCTATGTGGCTAACGGCAAGCTTAGCCTGCAGCTCTACCAGCGCAGCGCCGACCTCTTCCTGGGCGTGCCGTTCAACATCGCCAGCTATGCCCTGCTGTGCATGATGGTGGCGCACGTCACCGGTCTTGAGCCAGGCGAGTTTATCCACACCTTTGGCGACGCCCACATATACCTCAACCACATGGACCAGGTGCATGAGCAGCTCAGCCGCGAGCCGCGCCCGCTGCCCCGCATGGTGCTCAACCCCGAGGTGAAAAGCATCTTCGACTACCAGTACGACGACTTCCAGCTCGAAGGCTACGACCCCTGGCCACTGATTAAGGGAGTGGTTTCCGTGTAATGCAGAATGCAGAATCTAAAATACTTTAATAATTTTTCAAGTCGTAGACTTGACAATGTGCGAAACACATTGTGGAGCGAAGCGACACTGTGTGAACTATGAACTTCTCTGCTATTGTAGCAATTGACCGCAATGGGGCGATTGGCAAGCATGGGCAACTGCTGTGCCACCTGCCTGCCGACATGAAGCATTTCAAGGAGACCACCATGGGGCATACCATCGTGATGGGCCGCAAGACCTTTGAGTCGTTCCCCAAAGGAGCTCTGCCCGGGCGGCAGAACATTGTCATCACCCGCAACCGCAACTATGTCGCCGAGGGCGTGAGAGTGGTCCACAGCGTTAACGAGGCACTGACGGCAGCCACCATGTCTGGCGAGGTGTTCATCATTGGCGGCGAAGAGATTTACCGCGCCACCTTCGAGAGGGTCAATACCATCCACCTGACGGTCATCGACCACAAATTTAAAGATGCCGACGCCCACTTCCCCCGCATAGACATGCGTTCCTGGAAAATACTCGGCGAAGACCCTCACCCCGCCGACGACCGCAACCCCTACCCTTACACCTTCATGACCCTCCACCGCAAACGCCCAAGATAAATCATCCTCAATATTCCTTTGATGACACTATACGCTACGATTCATTCAAAAAGCTACGAACAAAGTTCGTCAAAAAGCCTGCTTACGCAGGAAAATAATTTTGTCTATTAAAAACATTTGCAAATAATTAGGATATGATTGACATCACAAATGAAGCAATAAGACTCGATCTATATTTGAAATTACGTGGTGCTGCCATTAATGTGCAAAAAACTTAGGTCCATTTATGGTGGAGAAATATTATGAGAAAGCCATGATGATAGAACTGGCTGCTCTGGGAATAAATGCTAACAACCAAGTTAAAATACCTACTTTCTATAAAGGGCAGCCGCTGGATCTGGAACTTCAGGCAGTCATCGTTGTGGAAAATGAAATCATCATTGAACTAAAAGCAACACCACGAATGGAAAAGTCTCACATTAGACAGTTGTTGACCTACATGAAATTGATGCGAAAGCATTATGGACTTATTCTTAATTTTGGGATTTCATATATGTCACAATATGGAATGAAGGCTTTTGTGTTATCTGATTTTGACGAAGTTGTCAATTCAAAAGGAGACTTTGAAGACAGAGTTGGTGTAGCCGTTTTTACATAAAATGGTCGCTTATTTATTCTGATAAAAAAATCTAATTCCGAGCTTGCGAGGCTTTTCGACACCAGCAGGTGCAGCTTTTCGAATCTATTGCGACCTCATGGGTGCCTACCATGCTACGATTCAATACAACAACACCGCCGGCATTTACCAGCGGTGTTATTGTATATCAGAAAATCCTTTTCCTACCTTAGCGAATAATCAGCACCTTGGTAGTGCCCGCTCCTGAGCCGTCGGCTTGGGAGGCTATGATGGTGTAAACACCGGTTGGCACAAGGTCACCGTTGTAGTTGCATCCATCCCACGACACCATGCCGCCAGTTGACTTGAGCGAGCAGATGACGCTGCCCGATGGGTCGGCAATCTTCACAAGTGAGTTCTCCATCAGTCCAGTGATGTTGATGGGACCTCCATAGTCGGGGCGCACGGGGTTAGGATAAGCATAGATATTGCTGAAATTGGCTTGCCCTGGCGTGGCATCACTCACATACTCGGCTACACCAAACGGCGTGGTCACGAATACAGCATTTCCCGTTGGGTCGCAGCACACCTGATAGATTTGGTTGGTACCCAACACGCTGTTGCTAGCGTTGAAATTCTTGAGCACCTGCTGTCCGTCGGCACTCACAAGGAACAGACCTGACTCGTTGGTGCCTATCCACTTGCGGTTAGCGCCATCCACGGCGATGCAGTTGATGGTCTGTCCGTCGAGCAGGTAGTCGGCAAGGTTTGTGCCGTCGTTGCGTGGCACTTTGATGTGAGTGACATTGAAGTCGGCATCAAACGCCTTTCTGGGGTCGAAGGCTATCATTCCCGAAGTCGTCCCCATCCACACCATGCCATTGTTGTCGGCAGTGATAGCGCGGATGTCATACCATGCCATGTTCTTGCCGTCTTGATCGGGAAGAGTGCCCGAGGCAAACGAGATGCTATTCTTCACCGTGAGGTCGCTGTTGTTGTTCCATATCACGATGGGTTTCTGGTAATGACCGCTGGCAAAAACCTTGGTGTCGCCAGCTCCAATGGCAAACTGCGCTCTCTTGAAACTGCTGTGGTTGAGGTTGCTGATGTGGGCAGTCTTGTTATAGATGAAGTCTTGAGCCGTGAGCTCTGTCTTTGTCTGCTTGGCAGGTGTGAGCACTCGCACGGGGTTATCGCTGTCGGTGGTCTGCACAATCCACAAGTTACCTTGAGAGTCGAATTTCAATGCCGGCATACGGGTTTTCTTGATAAAGCCGCATTCCTCACCCACATAATTTGCCACAAACTTACCGTCAGTAACTTTAAAGATGCCCTTCTTGCGGGTGCTGAAATAATAGGTGTTGGCTTCGTTTGGCGAGAACACAAACCACTGTGGGCAATAACTTCCCTCACCATCGGGTTCCGGCATTTCTTCGGGAGTGATGTCTTTCCAGAAAGTGCCGTCGAAAGTGTTGAACTGCGTCTTATTAGCCCGTGTGAAGTTGATATCCCGGTCAAGGAGGTCATCGAGGATGGCGTTATCACTCGTGCTGGTGAGAACGAGGTTCTCATGGTCAACATCATATATCATCCAGAAAGGCACTGTAGAAATGCTGATAGCGTTTGGCACCACATTGTCGGTTATCACACCGTCAGTGGTGTGATGCAGCCCCTCCTTATCGAGGTACCACGCGTCGTCGCCACTGTCGAGCGAAGCATAGATGCCTCCACCCTCGTGACGCTGCGCCTCTCCACCGCTGGAATTGGTGGTGTAGAAATAGTCGGTTCCCTCAAAACTCACCACATAACCGCCATCGCGCTGCCTGTTAACAGCAATAGGCTTGCCGGTAGCCACCTGCGTCTGCAAGAAATCGAGTTTGTCTCCATTCACGGCAGTAGTTACCAAGCTCAGCTTATTATTGTCGAGTACAAAGAACATATTGTCGGTGATGGGCACCGTGCGTCCGGCGACTCCCACCCTCTCGGTATTGAAATCGCTCATCTGCTGGATATGCTTTACGGCAGGGGCATAATAATAGTTCCCCTCATGGCTCACGATTAGATAGTCGCCCAGTATCATAGCACTCTCCATTGCCATATCGGAGATGAACGACGACACCACCTCGAGCTTGTTATCGTTGTAGATCACAAAACCAAAATCGGTAGCGACAACAGCCCTGTTACCGCCAGCAAAAGTAATGTCGTTGATGGTTTTAGAAGAAGCTATATCGGCATTCTTGATGTCGCTCATATTGCTCACATCGCCATTCCTCACATCTATTACGTCGATGTTGGAGTTCTGATACGTCACCATGATGTAGTGCCTCTCTTGATTATAGTAGATGTTCTTCACGCCCGAGTCGCTGAGGTAGTTGGCGCGGTTAAGATGCTCATTCTCTTGAGTTTCTTTATCATAGCGATACAAGTTATCACTGGCAAGATAATACACCGCATCGCCTGTGTCAATACAGTTGGTGATATTCTCTCCTGCAAACATGGGATGCAGAATCCACTTACCATAGTCGCTCTGTGCCTGCGTCACCATTGCCACAAGCGCAATTACCAGTGTGATGATATGCTTCATTATATTGTTTATAGTTTATGGCTTATCGTTTATTGAAGATTGCGACCAGATTGCATCATGCACTCTAAACGACTAAATGAAAACAGTGAACCGAATACTGACAACTATCTTATCACCGCAATCTTTGCCACTGGCTTGCCAGTGGTTGAAGGTGTCTTGCCTTGCGCGGCATAAACATTATAGACCCCGGTAGCTACCGGTGCACCATTGGTGTTGCAACCGTCCCACATTGCGATGCCACCGGTAGAGGTGAGTGTTGCCATCTTAGTGCCGGCAGCGTTGGTGATGATCACAGTGGAGTTATTCATCAAGCCTTTGATAGTGACATAGCCGGTAAACGACGACTGCACGGGATTAGGATATACCAAGACATTGCTGAAGTCGGCAGCCGATGGGGTCATGTCGTTAAAGTATTCCAGGACTCCGTTACCTGTGACAATGAGTACCGAATTAGTGGCTTGATTGCAGCACACGCTGAAGATTTGGTCGCTAGAGAGAGGGCTGTTAGTCATGTCAAAATGTTTGATTATCTCCGACCCATCGGCACTAACCAAGAAAACACCGTTGGTGTTTGTCCCTATCCACTTGCGGTTTTGCGCGTCGCAGTCTATGCAGTTGACCTGAGTACCTTCGAGAAGCGTCTCGTTCACAATACTCCCCTGGTCATTTGTCACCTTAACACGGTTGATGCGGAAATCAGGATTGAAAGCCTCACGTGGGTCGAATGACACGAGGCCGTTAACTGTGCCAATCCAAATCATGCCCTCATTGTCGGCCTTAATATATACCCATCCATAGGTTGTAAAATACTTGTTGTCCTGATCGAAGAATGATTCAAACACTTTGTACTGTTTCAAACTCAAGTCTTCATTATTGTTCCAGATGACGAGCGGGTCATTATAGTTTCCGGCAGAATATACCTTAGTGTCGCCGGCACCGATATCGAATGTCATTCGCTTGAAGCCACCACTTGGGCCTGAGTAGCAAGCTCCGCCTAGGTTGTTAACGACAAAATGTGAAGTGTTGACCTCGGTGAGAAGCTGATTTTGCGGGCTGATAGCCACCACATCGGCAGTTGTGCTACGAGGCTGCGCTATCCACAGATTGCCTTTAGAGTCAAATTTTATAGCTACACCACGGTCGCTGATGGGACCATTGTTTACATCATAACAAGTCACAATGGCACCGTTTTTCACTTTTGCCACACCGGCATTCCTGCGGTAACTGAAGAAATAGGTATCTGGCTCATTGGGCGAGACTTCTACCCAAAAGTTGCCGCCATTTTCTATATTATTAGGCACTGGCAAGACGTGCCACAGCGTGCCGTCCCAATAGTTGATTTCGGTGCCGGTAGTACTGTCATAAAGCTCCAGGACACGGTTCTCGGCGGTGCGGCTGAGCAACATGCGCTGCTGATAGGGGTCGTAGGTGCTCCAATATGCCCTGGCCTTGATAGTGATGCCGTTAGGCGTGATAGTTTCGCCAGTCACCCCATTCACATTGTGTTCCAGGCCATTTTGACTCATTACCCACCAGTTGCCATTCTCGTGCGAAGTGTATAACCCCGCACCATTGTGGTAGGCGGCATTATTGCCATCGCTATCGAAGGTGTAGTAGTAATTTCCTACAAAACCGCTTGCCACATATCCGTTAGGGCTCTTTTGAATAGATGACGGCACGTCATTGACTACCAAATTTGAGTTAAAGGAGAGAGAGCCATCATCATTAACTGTAAAATCAACCATATATAGTGCCGATTTTGTGGTCAGGAAAAATTTATTAGCACAAATGGGATATATAGTGCCAGTCCCTACCGGATTTGAGGTCTGCGAGTGCCATCGTGCGTGTTCCACTTGGTCGCTGGCTTTACAATAATAGAAACTGCTGGAATAGACAAATATCTTGTACTCTCCCACCTGCGCCACCGAAGGCACGCTAATGTCGTAGTATCTAACCTCCAAGACTCTGAATGACTCGTCCTCTATAGTGATATATCCAAAGGAGGTGGCGACATAGGTCCACCCCTCACCAAAGGTTATATCGTTAATAACCTTGGCCTTAGACAATATCACATCTTTTATCGCACTAACGTTGACAACACTGCCATCACCCTTGATGATATCGATGTTGCAGTTGTCGTAGGCGATGAACAAATAATCTTTATCGTAGTTATAGTAGATTTGCTTGATATTCACATCGTTGATGGCTCCATTGAAATCAACGACCGAATTTGTCTTACTTGATTTGTCGTAACAAAACAAGCTGCCACTAACCAGATAGTACACTTTGTCGCCCACATCCACGCAGTTAGTGACTTTGTCAACGACATAGTAAGGATGTATTTTCCATTGCCCGGCACCTATCTGTGCACCGGCTATAAAGGTTACAAGCGATAACGCTAATGTGAAAAAGCATTTACG
Source organism: uncultured Prevotellaceae bacterium (assembly GCA_937904375.1). Classification (GTDB taxonomy): domain Bacteria; phylum Bacteroidota; class Bacteroidia; order Bacteroidales; family Muribaculaceae; genus Sodaliphilus. The sequence goes on along the minus strand of CALDIG010000144.1, from coordinate 5,158 downwards.
AATCATAGTTTTTAGTTTTATATATTTCATATATAACGATAGAAATAGCATTAAAATTGTATTGCGAGTAAAAACATAAGCAAAATACCAGAATTCCATCACTAGGAATCCTGGTATTACATTTTTTATCCTTCTTTGTTGTAATGACTACTTGATAACAGCAATTTGCGTCAACGGCTCGCCGTCGGTGCTAGTATCGCCTTGTGAGGCATACACCTTATAGTATCCAGTCTCAACCCTCACACCATACTCGTTGCAGGCGTCCCAGAGGGCGATGCCGCCGTCCGACACCATGGTCTTTACAACATTGCCATCGCCATCGGTAATCACCACGTTAGAGTGTGCCATCAGGCCCTTGATGGTTATCATGCCGGTGAAGTCGGGCTCCACTAGTTCGGGATAAGCATACACGTTGCTGTAGTCATCCTCGGCGGGAGTGACATTGGGGAAGTATTCCACCACACCTGTGGGAGTGACCATAATCACCGAGTTGGTGGCACGGTCACAGCACACGCTATACACTTGGTCGCTTGGCAACGGGCTGTTGCTGGAGTCGAAATGCTTGTATATCTCCGAGCCGTCGGGACTCACAAAATACACACCCGAGGTGTTGGTGGCAATCCACTTGTTGTTAGCGGCATCCACATCGATACAATTCACCTGAAGGCCATCAACAAGCTGTCCCGAGACATCGACACCCTCTTTCTTGTTGTAGTATATGCGATTGATGTGGAAGTCCTCGCTGAAAGCCTCCAGCGGATTAAGCGATATCACGCCTTCATAAGCTCCAATCCACAGGATACCGTCATTGTCGGGCTTGATATACAGCCAATAAGGGGTGGAAAAGCTTTTATTGTCTTGGTCTCTAAACGTTTTTAATGACTTATACTGCTTCAGACTCAAGTCATCGTTGCTAGTCCAGAACACTAATGGTGAGTCGTAGTCGCCAGCCGAGAACACCTTGGTGTCGCCGGCACCAATACCGAAGGTAATGCGCTTAAAGCCACTGCTGTAGCAAGCTCCACCCATATCATTGATTACAAATTTAGACGAATCAACTGCCGTGATCAGCTGATTCTCGGGAGTTATCGCAAAAGCGTCAACATTATTGGCACTACGCGACTGCGCCATCCACAAGTTTCCCTTTGAGTCAAACTGCAATGCCGCGCAGCGTGTGGCGTAGGGGCTGTTAAGGGCGTTATATTTTACCACAACAGAATTGTTTTGTACTTTGCAAACACCACTGTCGAGACGGCAGCAGTAGTAGTAAGTGTCGGGCTCATTAGGCGACACTGCCAGCCACAAGTTGCCGCCGTTATCAGGAGCGTTGGCAGGAGTGATATTGCTCCATGAGGTGCCATCGTAGGCGTTTATCTCGGTCTTGGCACCACTATTGGCTCCTGGCAGTACCAAGTTGTCGGTAGTTCGGCACAACAGCACTCGTTGCTGGAAGGGGTCGTAGGTACTCCAATAGGCATTGGCACTAATGCTCACGCCATCGGGCTTCACATTTTCGGCAGCCACACCAGCCACCACATGAGTCAGTCCTTCGGCGTCAAGAGTCCACCAGTTTCCTTCTTCCTGACTCGACATCAGCTTGTTGCCAGTGACTTTGGTGCTTTTGCTTGCATCAGGCAAAATGGTGTAGTAGTAATTTTTTGCAGGGAAACTTGCCACAAATCCTGAGGGATAGGGTTGCACGGTAGTTGGCGAGGCTGCCACCACCGACTTCAAAGTGAAGCTGCAAGAGTCGGTGCCATTGCTGCCGGTGTGATTATTAATTGTAATAATAGAAAACGATTCGGTCGTGGAAAGGAAGAACTTGCTGTCGTTAATGGGATAAATCCTGCCCGTCAACAGTGCATAGTGAACAATAATCTGTGATATTTTACACTCTGCATTAGCGGTAAATTTAATTGATCTTGCCTCACCAGTCCAAGTGCCTACATTGTTACTTGTAGAGTAGGAGCCAGTATTTGCTTTAAGATTGGAAACGGGACTGCTTGTATCGCTACCAATAATCTCAATTTTGTATATTCTGTATCCTGCGGGAATTGATATCGTTGAAACAGAATTTGTTGCCAATACATATTGTGAACTATCAACTGTTATCACATTATCACAAGAGATAGTGATTGGGGTTTTGACTAGTTTCTTACCATCGGTTGAGGTAGCATCAACGCCAGCCTCAAAAAGGGCATTAGTTTTGCTGACCTTATACCTCCAGGGAGTTTCTATTTGTTCATTAGAGCCACAATACAAAATACCATCTTTATTATTATATGATATTAACTTGTGATTGCCCACCTCGGCAACTGATGCCATATTCACCTCATAATTGCGCACCTCTTTGATGTTGAAAGTCTCGTCATCAAGCATCAGGTATCCAAATGAAGTGGCGATATAAATCCTTCCGTTGCAGAAGTTCACATCGTTGATTGTCTTTTGCTTGTGCATAACCACTTCCTTGATGGCAGGAACGTTAACCACCCCTCCATCGGCATTGATGATGTCGATATTACAATCAGAATAAGCTACAACAAGATATTGCCTGGAGTAGTTGTAATATATTTGTGTGATTTTTATGCCGTTGAGTGCATTATTGGCATTAAGCACGGTATTGCTCTGGGTGGCCTTGTCATAGCAAAAGAGGCTCCCACTCGACAGATAATAGACTCTCTCGCCGGCGTCAATGCAGTTTGTGGCGGTGGCACCAACAAAATAGGGATGAATAATCCATTGTCCTGCACCAAGCTGGGCACTTGCCAACATCGGTAAAGCCAGGAAAATAGACAAGAATAATTTTTTTATCATAATTTCAGTGTTTTATTTTGCTGCTTTCAAGTTGAGGTGACTACACAAAGCACCTTAACCCATATAACGTTATTTTAGTGCAAAATATTGTGTGTTCACTCAATAGCTTAAGTCTTTTTCCACCATATTGCCAGGGTAATTGTTAAAAGCCAGTTTGCACCACTGTCCTGCCACACTGCTCTCATAACGCAGGTAGTTCTTGTTGTTTTCAAGAAAAAATGTCACGTCAACATGTCCGTTATACACACCCTCCTTGCCTCCAAACACCGAAATCTTGCCTTTCTTCTCCTGAATGGTGATTTTGTCGTCGATAATCGTGGTGATGAGGTTCACAGTTTCGCCCTCGCTCAATATCAGTCCCTCGCGCTCAATGGTCACCGAGCCATCGTCATGTGCCAAGAGCCTGAGACGACTTGCCCCATCGTGCTGCGGTGCGGCAACAAGATTGAGCGAGCTAAGCACCGACGCAGCCGGAGTGGTCGCCTTCTGCTTGACGAAGAACCCCACAAGCGCCATCGCCACAAAAAAAGCTATAGTATAAAATTCTACTGATGTAAAGTCCATTTTTAACTCGTCAAAGGTAGGAATAATCTTTTAATTATTCTTTGTTTTATTCGAAAAAACAATTTTTCTCTTCAATACCACATTATTTCTTTTGCAAAAATCTTACCAAAAATTATGCCCACCAAAAATATTATTGCTAATTTTGCGCTTTGTAAGTTATGAAAAATCTTAATGACATAAAGCTTTTTATTGGTGACGAACTTGCCCTACTGAATCAGATTATTGAAGAGGCTTTGACAAGCGACAACCAATTAATGAATTCTATAGTTTATAATTATCTGAAAACTAAAGGCAAGCAGCTGCGCCCAATGCTAACCCTGATAAGCGGCAAACTCTTGGGGGGTATAAATAATCAAGTGATTACGGCAGGAGCTGCCATCGAGATATTACACAACGCATCGCTAATTCACGACGATGTCATCGACGACAGCAAAGAGCGACGCGGCACTCCCACCATTAACGGCGTGTGGACTAACCATATCGCCGTGCTAGTGGGAGACTTCTTTGTGAGTAAGGCTCTGGTGTGCGCCGTAGAGACTGGCAACAAAGACATCCTCAAGGTGCTTGCCACCTTGGGAGCCAACCTCTCGCTGGGAGAAATCAACCAATATGACGTTGCCCGCAACCACACAATCACCGAGGACGCCTATTTCGACATCATCAGCAAGAAGACGGCATCGCTCTTTGCCAGCTGCGTGGAAGTGGGAGGCATTGCCGCTGGAGCTAAGGCCGAAGAGCTGAAGCCTATCATCGAATTTGCCCATTGTCTTGGACTATGCTTCCAAATCAAAGACGACACCTTCGACTACTTCAAAGACCCTGTCGTGGGCAAGCCCACGGGCAATGACCTTCGCGAGGGGAAAGTCACCCTGCCACTGATTTATGCTCTCTCACTCGAAGACCGTCCCGAGCGTGACTACATGCTGGGATTAATCAATCAGCCCAATTACAGCGAAAGCGACATCGAGTGCCTCGTGGAGTGGGCCAAAGACTGCGGCGGCATCGACTATGCCTACAACAAGATGCATGATCTCTATGAGACTGGCGCTGCTCTGCTCGATGTCTATGGCGACAACGAATGCACTAAAGCTTTGAAATCGATTTTCCAATATATTATTGAGAGAGACAAATAAAGAGCAAAATATAAGTAGGGACGAGGCAGGCCTTGTCCGATAGAAAACCTAGAATTTCTAGATGGTCTAGAAAAAACTAATAAACTAAATTTCTATGAACAAAGTAATCATCATTGGCTGTGGCGGTGTGGGAACCGTGGTGGCGCACAAGTGCGCTAAAAATCCCGACGTGTTTAACGAGATAGTAATCGCTTCGCGGCACAAGGCTAAATGTGATGCCGTGGCTAAGGCCATTGGAGCACCTAATATCACCACCGATGAGGTAGATGCCGACAGTGTGCCACAGCTGGTGGCTTTGTTCAAGCGGCACCAGCCCAAGCTGGTAATCAACGTGGCGCTGCCCTACCAGGACCTCACTATCATGGATGCCTGCCTAGAGTGTGGCGTGAACTACCTCGACACTGCCAACTATGAGCCGCGCGACGAGGCTCACTTCGAGTACAGCTGGCAGTGGGCCTACCGCGAGCGCTTCGAGAAAGCCGGCCTCACAGCAATCCTGGGGTGCGGCTTCGACCCCGGCGTGAGTGGCGTTTATACCGCGCGTGCCGCCAAGCACCACTTCAAGGAGATTCACTACCTCGACATAGTGGACTGCAATGCCGGCAACCACGGCAAGGCATTCGCCACTAATTTCAACCCCGAAATCA
>CALDIG010000143.1 GCA_937904375.1 uncultured Prevotellaceae bacterium | reverse complement strand
AGAGAGACACAGGTGGAGCGCGTAGAGGTGCCTGTGGTGGTGACTCAGGAGCACACGGTGGAGAGTGTTAAGATAGACCATGTGCGCGACACGTTGATACAGCGCGACTCGGTGTATCATTATGTGCAGGGTGACACGGTTCTCATCGAGAAGTGGCACTACCTGCAAGGGAGCACCAAGGTGCTGAGAGGCGACACGGTACACATCATTGACTCGGTGCCTTATCCTGTGCCTGTGGAGAAGACGATAACGAAGATTGAGGAGATTGAGAAGCCGCTGATGTGGTGGCAAGAGGTGCTGATGTGGTGCGGCTTTGTACTGCTGTGCTTTATCGGGTGGAAGATAGTGAGACTCTCAAGGTGATACCTTGCGAGCTGCGGACTGATTAAGAGAACTGCATCATTATATATACAGATACTATGCAAGAGGTTACATTGACGATAGACAAGAGCGTGGTGTGGCATGAGGTGGCTAAAGCGACGAGCTATACCGGTGCGAAGATGATGGGTGACGATCCAACAGCCTATGACCGCATATCCACCACCGACGAAGACCGTGAGATGCTGGAGCGGTATTGGGTAGAGGCTTGCAGCCTGATGACACATCATCTCAAAGAGCATGTAAAGACAGTTGCCGCACAGGAGATACATCATGGTGTGGATATGGAGAGCGACTATGCTGTGACGTTAAGAGTCGCCGATGCCTACCCTAGTGCCCTGAATGACGCTGTTCTGGGTAACTTGACGAGTTTTGTGATTGCCACCGTACTTAGCAAGTGGTACCGTCTTACCAATAAGGGAGAGACGGATGTTTATGCCACCGAGGCGAGTGCTTACCTGCTATCCGCTGTGGACTTGCTGTATAGCAGGACACGCCCTGTGAGGCCGAGTTAGTTTTATTTACGAGACTGACGTCTCGTAGAACTTAACAATAGACTACAGACATGATTAAGAATAGGACAAAGACGGTGACGCTGACTTTCTTGCGGGAGCAGCTGCTGTATGACATTAAGAATTTAGCCTTTGTGGAGGGTGACGTGCTGGCAGACGAGGCACAGCACTCTAAGCACCAGGTTCAGGACATTGGCGAGGACGGCAACATCGACCGCGTGACGAGGCTGCTCGACCTTGCTTTGGCAAGGTGCCGTGAGCACCTGTACCCATACACCAAGACCGATGTGGAAGGCGGCGAGACGCTGAATGACGTGCTTGCCGAGACATCCACCTACACCATAGCGATGCTTGTGCCTGACGACTTCTCCATCACCACCGTGCAATACCTGGAGCAGCTTATCCATAATCTGCTTGTGTACCTGGTGCTAGCCGACTGGATGAGCATCGCCAACGTCTCCAACCCCCAGAGCGCTGCTAACTGGGCGGCGAAAGCACAGGACGTTGAGGACGAGATAAAGAGCAGGCTTAATGCCAGGACAGGGAGGGTGAGGAAGTTTCAGAGCCCATTTTGACAATGCACAATGCATAATGCACAATGCATAATTAGGCTAACGCCCACTTTTTAAATGCATAATGCACAATTCATAATGCACAATGGGCTGCGCCCACTTTTTTTTGCAAGCCGCCGGCTTGCAATACTGGACTAGATGCCCCTAGAACGCCGCAGAGCGGCGCACTACTTGACACGACACTTCATATTAAGACAAAAGACAATGATAAAGACGAACAGGATATACAGCAAGCGCAGGGTCACCAGAGGTGACGAGCGGCAGGAGATGGACACTGTGGCATGGAGCAAGCAGTTTGAGGGTCGTCGCGCCTTTGACGTGCTGCTTGAGGCCCAGCGATGCTGGGACGGCATGGGGCGGTTTCGCAAAGAGCGTGAGCGCATGTGGCGTTACCTCAAAGGCGACCAGTGGGGCGACTATGTGACCGTGGAGGGCGAGACCATGACCGAGGAGGAGTACATCAAGAAGCAGGGCAACGTGCCGTTGAAGAACAACCTGATGCGGCGCCTGGTGCGCAACGTGCTGGGCGTGTATCGCGACCAGAACAAAGAGCCCACCTGCGTAGCGAGAGACCGTGACGAGCAGGTGTATGGCGAGACCTTCACCACCCTGCTGCAATACAACGGCCAGCTCAACAGCATCCACGAGCTTCATGCCCGCGGCATGGAGGAGTTTCTTGCCAGCGGAGCGGTGGTGCACCGCAAGTGGTACGGCTGGAACCGCGACAACACCAAACTCGACTGCTGGACCAGCAACGTGCTGCTTAACACCTTCTTCATTGACTCCAGTATGCGTGACGTGCGTGGCTGGGACGTGTGCATGCTCGGTGAGGTTCATGACATCGACTTCGGCACCCTCGTCGCCCGCTATGCCAAGAGTGCGAGCGACTACCGCAAGCTGCGTGACATCTACCACAATGCCCATAACAAGAACTTCCTGATGCGCTACTGCGAGGACTTCGGCAAGCGCAGGCTGGAGAACTACGACTTCCTGTTCACCAGCGACCCAACCAGATGCAGAGTGATAGAGGTGTGGCGCAGGGAGAACAAGCCCAGGTATCGCTGCCACGACTACAACAGCGGCGAGCTATTCAAGATTGAGATACAAGACAAGGCCGAGCTTGTGGATGCCGTGAACGCCGAGCGCATGGCTCGTGGCGTGGCGGCAGGTATGGCCGAGGACGACATTCCGTTGATAGAAGCCGAGTGGTGCATCGACTCCTACTGGTATTATTACCACCTTACACCCTTTGGCGACATCCTGGAGGAAGGCGAGACCCCTTACAACCACAAGAGCCACCCCTACGTGTTCAAGTTCTACCCCTTTGTTGACGGCGAGGTGTTCTCGTATGTGAGCGACTTCCTCGACCAGCAGCGATACACCAACAGGTTGATAACACTCTATGACTGGATAATGCGTGCCAGCAGCAAGGGTGTGCTCTTAGTGCCCGAGGAAGCCATCGGCACGATGGACATTGAGGAGATTGCCGACGAGTGGAGCAGGTTTAACGGCGTGATCGCCATCAAGACCAAGAATGGTGTGCCCATGCCCCAGCAGGTTGCCAACAATGCGGTGAACATAGGCATCAGTGAGCTGCTTAACATACAGCTTAAGTTCTTTGAGGACATCAGCGGCGTGCATGGAGCTTTGCAAGGCAAGCCAGGTGCCAGCGGCACGAGTGGAACGCTGTATGCACAGCAGGCCCACAACGCCACCACATCACTGCTTGACCTGCTGGAGACCTACAGCACCTTTGTCGTTGACAGTGCATATAAGGACTTGAAGAATATCCAGCAGTTCTATGATGAGAAGACCATCTACAACATCACCGGCAAGCGTGGCCTTATAGGTTATCAAGATGTGGAGTGCGACATCGCCATCACCGAGAGCACCACCACCCCAGCCTATCGAGATTTCACCAACCAATACCTGTTGCAGTTCTGGCAGGCAGGCCAGTTGAGCCTGATACAGCTGCTTGAGCATGGCGATTTCCCATTTGCCGACGCATTGATCCAGGACTTAAAGAGCCAGCAGGAGCAGCTCCAGCAGGGGCAGGTGCCACAAGGCGTGTCGCCTGAGCTGATGCAGCAGGCGCAGCAGGGCGCGAACCAGGAAGCTGTGAACCGAGGTTACCAGATGCTTAAAGCTCGCTAAAGCTCGCGGTTTTTGAGTTTTGAGTTTTCAGTTGCGAGTTATTAGTTGCGTTGACAACGCAACAGACTGGACATGATTGCAACGCAACATACTTAACGATATAGCGCATGTGGTGCGCACTATATAAGATTTTTTTATAAGATAATTTGTTAATTTTGAGCCCGGCGGTCTTCACAGATAGCCGGGCTCTTTGTAAAAAAATATATCAATTATGAAAATTATAGTAGTCTTTTTTTGAACGCCGCGCAGCAACAACGCCCAGGGCGGTTATCGCAGGCGGTTTTGGTAGCGTGGCCGGTACTGGATGGTTGCTCCATAGATGCTCTCGTCGTGGTTGAGGTCACAGAGCAGTACGATGCGGAAATACTTGTAGGGTGTGCCGCTGAAGCCACGCAGGTTGTGGTCGGTTGACGAGGCAATCATGAACCAGTGGTAGAGGTCACGGGAGCCGTAGAGGATAGTGCGGATTGGTTTAGGCGTGCGCCCTGACTTGAGGAAGTCGAACTTGCCCCGCTGGATGATGGTGTCGATGGTTTTGAGAGCGTCGGGGTGGTCGAGTTTGAGGGGTCGAGTGACGAGGATGCCCTTTACGCTGCCGGTGGTGACGCTGTTGCATAGGTTCACGACCTTGTTGCTGTCGGTCACGGCGAGAGCATCGGGATAAGAATTGATGCCGTAGTCGATATCGGATGTCATCATGCCCCACTTGTGGTCTTTGAGGCTGTAGATATAGGCATAGTTCTGCGCTGTGTTATAGATGATGATGCGCTGATGCACATAGTCGTAGATGATGCGGCAGGCGGCGAGGAACGTGGAGAACGGCACCTGAGTGAGCGCGCTTGTGTCGTAGCCGTCGTTGGTGAGGAGAGTGTAGAACTGCTGCCTTGCCGCCGTTGTTGCAAACAGGTCACTGAAAGTGAAAGGCGAGTCGCTGTTGATGGCATCGGTAATACATTGAGTGGTGGAGCCTGAGAGCAGCATTATGCCTCGGTCGGTGGCGAAAAGCACCGAGTCGTCGAGCTGTGTGATGCTGTCGGGGTTGTTGCACACATCACGAGTGATAGGTTGCCGTGCTGTGTAGGAGCCAGTAGCCGACGTTTCCAGAGCCCATACCCCTTCGGTGGTGAAGGCATAGAGGGGGAACTGTCCGAACTGCCCTTGCGAGAGAGCTTTAGTGGCAGCGCAGATGCCAATGATATCGCCAGTTCCTACGGTGTTGATGCAGAGCAATGGGAAGAAAAACGGGTTGTTGACTTCGGAAGTGTAGATTTTGTTAGGTAGCGGTATTGTCTTGTCGGAAGACACGGTGGGTAAAGGGTTGTTAGTTATGTTTCTCGCCTGTGGTCCACTTAACGAAAAGAAAAATGCTCCGTTGAGGCTAGTGTGTTTAGATAGCGGCATATCGTAATAATCGCTACCCAGTTGCAGTATAGCATGTTTCGCCTGTGTGTCAGGATAGAAGAAGTATACGCACCCCTCAGGCACGAAACATAGAGTCATAGATGTAGCGCTTTGTGGTATGACAGCAGTTTTTTTGACAGTTATCTCCTTGCCGTCTCTCTCGAGAGTCACATAAATTGCCACCGGATATTTGCCGCTATGAGAGCCGTTGTAATAGTCGTGATAAGCAAAAGCACTAAAAGGGCTCACACCGTCGTAAAGAGACCTCACAATGCTTGCTATATTGAGCCTGCCATTAAAATTATATGAGATAGTTGGAATAAGCGTGTCGTTGGTTTGGTAATCGTCGGTCATTACCTCACGCGATGAAAGAGACTGCAAGTAATCATTCCCCACATCAATAGTCTCTCGTGTGAGAAAATTACTTGAGGTATTATAAACATTAGTTGTTTTCAGTTCATCTAAAGGTATAGACTTAAGGAGATAGAAATTAGCACACTCCTTGATATTTTTTTCTACCGTAGCCTCGTCGAAGCAAGGGATGGCGATGACAGGGTTAGAGCTTGAAGCACTTGCTATTAATGAGCCAGGGTTAAAGACCACCGTGTGGTAATTTCCCGAATTATTTATCACGCACATTCCTCCAGGTTTATCGCCATAGAGATTGTTGACCTCTCCAGCCTGGTTGTAGGTGTAGATGGGTGTAGAGATAAAGATATCGACTGATGTCACCAAGTCCTTCCAGTTGTTTAGTGCGGTGGCAGGAGTAGCCGCCACATATTTAAGAGCCGCGGCAGAAATGGTGGCGAATACTTTGCCCGCCGAAGTTCCCGAATTAGAGAGGTAAGCATTAATTCCTCCGGGCAGCATTAGCACCGGCGCACTGTGATGAGAGAGCGAGCCGTCATAAAGCCTAAGCGCATACCTCACCAAGAACGGGAAACAAAAGAGCCCAGCCGCTGTAGCATTCTCGGCAATGAGTTTGTTGATAGCCCCCAAGAGCATCATGTTCCAAGAGTACCTATCATCGTCAGAGAAATCTTCGTGGTCGTCTTTATATCGGCTCCAGTTAGAAGACAGGCTAAGTCCTTCGGAAGATGTCACGTTACGCATTGTAGTGAGCGAGAACGATAGTGACACCTCGGGTATCTTATTACCAAGACTGATATATGTATTGTTTTTCCACAAGAAATAATAAATACCTGCTGTGGTGAGCAGTACCAGCGTGTTACCCACAGCCGCGACTTGATGTAGCGTCATTGTTGAGAGATTCATCAGCTTGTTACCAGTAGAGGTTCCGTCGCCTATGAGTATTGCCTCGTCGATATTTACAGGCAGAGACAAAGCAGCTGATGCTGTGTCGTCGAACCACGACAACACCTTAGTCACGGTGTTAAACACTATGTAGTGCTTGAAGCCGTTGTTATCATGCAAGAACATGACACTCCAGTTGTTTGGCAGCAGATACAGCTCTGTTGGTGGGAGGACGGGGTGCATGGCACCGTCTTCGGGGGTGAGGTTGAAAGATGCCGCCAGTTCGCCGTCGGGGCATTCGTAGTCGGATGGTGTGGCGGTGTAGCCGTTGTATTTTAGGTCTTTTATCATTTAGTTAGATTTTAGTTAGATAACATAGACAACTTTAGTTAGATCTAGTTGCGTTGACAGAGCGCAACATACTGGACGATTTTGTTGCGATGGCATCGCAACATACTTAACGCTTTATGTTGTGGTGGATGATGATGGGGAGAGCTGTGCCGAGAGAGGGGTGGTTGATGGGCTCGCCTACTGGCAGGCGTGCTGTGGTGTAGTTGCCGTTGACTTTCAGGACAGCGAGGCAGAGGCGCTTGGAGTGGGCACGCAGGTTGTTGCAGGTGCGGCCCCGATAGGTGGCACGGCATTGCGCCTCGTGGTGACCGACGGCGTTGCGGTGCTTAACGTAGAGGTAGTACTCGCCTGTGTCGCGTGCGATGTCTATCACGTCGCCATGGCGGAGGCTCAGGGCTTTGGCCACCCTTGCTGTGATGTCGATGCGCCCTGTGCTGTGGAAGGTGATGTCGGGGCGGTGGGTATTGTTTAATATAAAATTCATAATTACCATTCACAATTTAGTTGCGTTGACAACGCAACAGATGGGACTTTTTTTTGTTGCGATGGCATCGCAACAGACGGGACATTATTGACTGGCGGGCAGATTTGGTAGTAGGTTATGTCTCCAGCGGTTTTCACTTTGACATCGAGCTTGGCTTTGATGAGTGCCGGCATGCCGTAGTCGTAGAAGATGCGGTTGACGGTTGGGTTCAGCGTCTCGAAGCCGATAGTGCGGTGCTTGGTGTTGTACTGGATGTCGGCGAGCTGGGTCTCTTGTTCGAAGCTGGGGTTGAGGATGAAGCCGTAATGCCCCTGGCGCGGCTCGACGGCGGGGACGTAGAAGGCAAACACCTTGGCCTGCTCGAGCGAGAGCCCTCCCATGTGGTGGAAGAGGGCGTGGGAGAAGGTGATGGAGTTGTCGGTGGCGTCGGCGATGACGTACATGTGGCGGCTGCGGAACCAGTTGTATATTCTCTTTAGCAATTTCATAAGTGCGAAGGTAGTTTTTTGTTCAGTGGTTGTGGTTTTATTTTTTAATGCTTGCGCTTGTTGAACGCCGCAGGTGCGGCGCACTACAAAACAACACCCATGCTTCAATATTCTTTTCGAGAGCGGAAGGATATTGTTTCTATATACATGAAGCTGCGGTTGTCGTTGAGACTGCGGCGGTGGTCTTCGGCTTCCTGGCGGTTGTGGAAGATGAAGCAGCAGATTTCGCAGCGGTCGGTGCCGCGGGTGTTGATGATGTTGGCGTAATACTTGCGGCCGAAGATGTGGTTGAGGATTAAGTTTAGTAGGTGCATAGTGGTAAGTGTTATTTAAAATATTCATTACAGGTAAAACCCTTGCGTGGAGAGAAGTCTTTAAAGCTCGTTGCTTTGAAGATGTGTTTTCGGTTGGTCCACCGTGCCATGTCGATTTGCCATTGAGGTATTTTGTTCTTGGCGAACGGGTCACGGAACGGCTGGCAGAACGGCAGTATTTTAGGGTCTCCTTTAATCTTCCAGTGGTTGACACGCTCAAAAGACTCTTTGAAATCGTCAAGCAGTATGCAGAACAGAAAGAACTCTCCACGGTAGCCGTGTGAGCGGATGCGCTCGATAGCTTTCTCGCAGTCCTCCACCTGCTGCTGCGTGTCGCAGCCGAAGCGTATGCGGTTTATCCATCTTACTGAAGCCAAGAGTTTTGCGATGTCGTTGGTCACCAGCCTGGCATCAAGTGCCTGGTTGTAGTCGAGCCGGTAGCCACGCTTAACCGCCATCTCCATCTGTTCAAGACCGTAGTCGCTTGCGAGCACGTTGTTATCCATAAGGATAAGGTTGTCGCGCCCCTCAATGGCGATGTCGTCAACACTCATGTAAGGTCGCATCCTGCCTTCTTTCTTCGGCACGACACACCACTTGCAGCTGCGGATGCAGCCCCGAGTGGTGAAGCCGTAGGCTGTCTTGCTGTCGATACTGGGGTACATGGAGTAGTCGGGCTGCATGGCATCAACCGCGTCAGGGAGGCTGGCGGTGATGTCATATCCAGTGCCTCCACGGATAATCTCGTCGGCGTTGTTTATCACATAGCCGAAATCGGCTGTGAAGCTGAACACCTTTGCCATATACACGATATCATAATGGCTGAATGGCGTGTACCACTCCACGTTGTCGCCTTGCTGCTTGTGATAGCGTGCGAGCTTCATCAGGGCGAGGTTGGGATAGCTGGAGTCAACAGCCAGTAGTGCGATGTTCATTTCTTACTAAAGTCTTTACACTTCATTGCGAAGTTTCGTTTAAAATTCTGAATGCCGTAGAAGCATGGATAGCTCTTACAGTCGTGGCGGCAGGTGACACCATCACGGTGGATAGCGTTGTGCTTCTGGTGGTCGCTGGTGCCACGCCGCCTGATGTAAGGTGCGGAGCTTACTCGCTCGACGATGATGTATTCTTCAAATGGAACGTTCATCTTTTGTTTGTGTTTGCATTATAGCCGAGAAGGCCATGTTGGCGAGAGCGTCGGCAATAGTGGAAGGGTCTATTTCGGAGAGGTCGAGAGTTACAGGCTGTTGCTCGCATGTGTCGATAGCTTCTTGCAGTCGTTGTTCCTCGTCTTTGGTAGATGCGAGGAACAGGAGCTTGGCAGCTGCCATGTCTCGTGCATAGTCGGGGATGTTGATTGTTACTTGCATGTTTTTCTTTTGTCGTTAACGTGTTGATAATACTTGCATCGGCATGCGCCGACATTTGGATCGTTGTCACGAAGGCATCGGCAGAATGCTCCATTGTCCTTCGGCGGCAATGAGCTGCGCCTCAGCATAGATTGAGCAAGCTCAACTTCTGCATTCGGCTTGCGCCATTGGTGTTTCTCGATGCACTCGAAGTGCTTGCAGTTGTAGCAGAGTTGTTTAGTCATAGTTTTTTACTTTTAGAGTTATAAGTATAATTAGAGTTTTGCGTATGTTACTTTGCTTTTCTTAAGACCGAAATCAGCTCATCGGCCAAATGCACGCAAGTGTCAATCTGCGTTTTGCTGATAAATGGGGACGCTTCACTTGCTACCATAGCAGCGAGACAATCCTTGGCGATCTCATATCTGCGTTGCTCCCATTTGATGTTTTCTCTTGCGCAGTTTTTAATTTCTTCTTGTGTCATTGCTTGCCTCCTTTCTCTTGCCCTAACATAATCTGCTCGTTGCAGACAGGGCAAACGATATAAGGGTAACAAGTGTCCATAATTGGTTGGTGCTCAACTTTCATAGTGTCGTATTCAATTATGCTGTGGCAGTGCAGGCACTCAACTTTCTGTGTTGGAATTTTGCCTTTCTTTACCACTCGAATACCACTCTTGGAGCGGAAATTTTTTTCCTTAGGCCACATCACAATGAAGCTTAAGACATACAAAACTGCCACCATGGCGCAGGTTGTTAATGCACCAACTACTATCGTTTTGATTATGTCCTCCATTATTCTTTGCCTCCTTTCTCTTTGACTGTTGCATTTTTTGCAACGGTCGGTGCTTGGGGCAACGGCATCCAGTGTGGAGATTTCTCAAGTGCGGCGATGGCCATTTGTGTTGCTTGTATGCTGTCTTTGTACATGACCATGCGTCCAGCCATTGAGTCTTTAAGTATCTTGATCGCTTCTTTGCGTGTCATAGTTCGTTGTTTTCGTCTAAGATTGTAAATACACTTGATTCGCTTATTCCGAGTTCCTCGGAAATCTCTTCAATCGCCAGACCTTGATTGTAAAGGTCTATTATTTCTTGCTCTATTGGTGTCATATTAGTATCGAAATTTTGTGAAGTGAATAATTGCGAGATTTTTAGTCTTGTCGTAAGCTTTGAACCAATCAAGCCATTCGTCTGGTGAGAGTCCGTCGTTGGTTGCCAAGTGGCTTAAAGCGACATCATAGCCATCTACGATGTATCTATCACATCCATAAAGATTTGCGAAATTAAGGCATTGAATGCCAATGCCGTCTTCACGTGTGAGGCGTGCAAGTTCTTTTTGCTTGCTGCGGTATGGCGCGCCAGTCCATTCACGCACTGATAGGTAAGCCTCTCCAGCGGCGATTTTCTCAAAGCGTTTATACCAGAGGTCGAAGTTGGCGCGTATGGTGTGTAGCTTCGGTGACACAAGCCACCCTTTGCGAGAATATGCTTGTCCCGCCATGAACTTATCAAAAAAACCAGTGGGCTGGCCAGCCCGTGGATGCGTGGCCGGGAACACTTTCGATAGCATTAAAACATAGGTTTTCATTGATAATACTATTAAAAATTTACATACCGTCTTCGAAGAAGTGTATAGAGTCTTCTTTATTTTTGAGCATCAACTCTTGACGCATGCGACGGTTGATGTCGATGCGCTTGCTCAGGGAGTCGGCTTTGTGCTGTAACTGTTGTTCTCGCTGGTGTTGTTGATCGGTGTGGTCGATGCATTTCACCATGCCTATGACGGCGAACAAAGACCACACGAGCAGTATGAAGCCAGGGAGCCAGTCAAATCTTTTGAGTTTCATTTTCGATTGCTTTAAATGTCATATTTAAATGGGAAATAATCCATGTACTTTGTTTCGCTGACAGCCTCCAGCACCACGTCAACAAGCCAGCCCTTGATGTGCTGCATGTATCGGTTGCGCGCATCATCGACGCTTGATGCTTGGATGATGATGTACTGTGCCTGTTTCTTCACGTTGAGAGTCTTCTCGTTGATGATGATGAGGCTATGCTTGACTTTGTAGAACTTATCGGCAGTAGCATCGTCGGTAGTGACGATTTCTGCGATATTGGTAATCTTCTCTGTTACCACACGAAAATCACCACTGGTATAGGCTTCCATTTCCTGTGTGGCACGTTTTTCCGCTTCGGTGAAAGATACTGCTTCCACAAGGTAGTTTTCGGTTACCTTGTGCACAGCGCCGTCTTCCATCGTTTTGTCGTAGCTGACACCGACTTCAAAATAACTGTTCATAATTTATCTAAAACTTTTGTTGGTGAATATGATTACTTGCATCATCTCGTTGAAGCGGTCGGCGATACGGTCGCCGTAGGTCTTACGGATTTGCAGGTTGGTGGCGTTAGTCGTGAGGATCGTGAGCTTCTGCATGTCATAACGTCGAGACAGCAGGTCGATAACAGGGTTGATGACATTGCCGTAGTCCACAACTTCCACTGGTTCCTCTCCGAAGTCGTCGATGATAAGGAAAGGTTTGAAGCAGAGATTTTCCCATTGGTCTGGGTGTGTACGGTAGTATCGCACCAGTTGTTTGGCAGTCACCATTACAGCTTTAGAGCCACTACGCTCATTGATGATAGCGAGGTCGGCTATTGAGTCGATCACGGCTGCGATAGCTCTTGCCATTGTACTCTTGCCATTGCCAGGAAGGCCCATGAGAGTAAGTCCGAACTTGGTGCCAGGCTCGGTAAAGAACTGTGCCACCTGCTCAATATAGGTCATGTAGCCCTGTAGTTGTGGTGTGAAGTGTCGGTTTTCAATCTCCACCTTCACAGCAGTGGTGAGAACTTTCACCGCTTCGTCATAGGTAAGATAGCGGTTGCCAGCCCAAAACTTAAAACGAGGTTTTGTAATCTTGCGCTGTAGCAGTAAGTTGTCGAGTTGCTCGACGTCGGTCAGTTGCTGGTTGTTGTTCATTGCCTTGTTGTTTTTTGTTGTTCTTTTTACAAGCTGACGCTTGCACTACGCTGACACCACCGATGCCGGCTTCCTGTGATTCCTGGATTTTCCTGTACCAGTTCTCGAAGTGGCGCTTGGCATCCTGTGCCGAAGCGTGGTGCTTGTCCTGTGCCACCACATTCTTGCTCCACTCGTCGAGCAGGTCGTTGAGTTCATCGTCGTTGAGCCGGTAGTCACGTTTCATTTTCGCCAGCCACAGCGGCGAGCCCTTCATGGTTGCCAGGTGTGGCGAGTCGAGCAGTGAATACTCGGAGACGCTGCCATTGCGTCGCAGCTTTGACAGTTCTCTCAGGTATCGTTGTTGTATGCCTCGTGAGGTCAAGATCTGCTTGTCGCGGTAGATGTTTTCGCTGAACAGCCCGAGCCGTACCATGCACTCAATAGCTTCGCGGACAAACGCCTCATCAAAACCCAGAGACTCCGAGATAATGAAGGGCAGCTCACGATCCCACTTCACGTAGTACCCATCGCGGTAGATAATACAGAGCAGGTAAGCGTAGATAGCGACAGCTTTAGCGCTTTGGTACTTTATCAGTTTGCGGACTTTTATGTCCGAGAAAAGGTCGGTGTCGAAAGGGAAATGGTCGAGACCAGTCTTAGCTTTGCGTGGCATAATGCAGTTTAGAGTTTAGAGTTGCTTGGATGTCTCTTGAACGCCACGCCTGTGGCGCAATACAGAACAGCACCCACGCTTATTCTTCTAAATAGTTAGTTATCTCGTTGATGAAGTCTTGGACGGAGCGACATACGACGTGCTTGTAGCCATCCTTAGTGATGTGGTCACGCCAAATGCGTTGCAGTTGAGACAGCACTCCTTTGGCAGTCTTCATTTCGATTAGCAGTGCGCCGTATCCATGTCGCTGCTTGAGCAGTATAAGGTCGGTTACACCAGGTCTCACTCCCTCGGCTTTGAGCCGTGCGCCTGTAGTCTTGTCACGCCGTCCACCGTTGGGGACGGCAAACAGGTTGAGGCGCATGTTTGGGTGAGCGAGGTTGAACCAGTTGACACAGGCGCATTGCAAATCGTGTTCCTCGTGGGAAGGCTTGCGAGGCTTCTTGTTTAGAAGATTTTGCCTCGCAAGCAGTTGCTCCCAAGTGTTGCGTGGTTTACTCATCAGTTCATGTCGTGCTTGAGGTTCTTGCAAGGTATGAGCTTCACGGTAGTGCGTTCAGGCAGTTGTATTGCCGTGCCAGCCCCGATGTTGCGTGCCACCTTTGGCTTAAGAGTTGCCACCTTAAAGGTGCCGAAGCCACGCAGGTAGATGTTCTTGCCTTCGATGAAAGCATCATACATAATGCCCATTAGAGTGTCGATGGTGTCGGAAGCTTGTTGTACACTGATGTTAATGTTGGCTTTTTCGGCCAGTTGTTTAGCTAAATCTTGTTTAGTCATGAGTCAAGTGTTTTAATTTGTTCATTAATTTGCTCGCACTGAGTACGAATTATTTTTATCGCTATTTTGTCGTGCATTTTCGAGAGCAGCCTAGCCCTGTCGACGTCCCTTGTGTTACTGGCATGAAGCAGGTAGAATGAAGAAGCGTCACGCAGGTATCGACAGAGCGAGCTGCAATCGGAGTTAGAGAGAGGTATCATAGCTGTTTGCCCATTAATCGGTTCTTAAATGTTTTAGCCATGACGATTTTAACAGCGTCTAAGATGACAGCTTTAATCCTATCGTCTTCCATCATGCCACTTGCGAGGGTGTTAACCATTTGGTTATGCTTGCCTTTAACTGCCAACATGGAGTCTTCGCCCTTTGTGATAATCATAAAGTAGCCGTCACTGTTAAGGTCGAGCCAGTCGCTGAAAGCGATGACAGTGCTTTTTATCTCTTCGACGGTAGTGGTAGTTTGTTGAGTCTCGTTCATTGGTTGTATAATTGGTTATTGTTATCTGATAATGGTGCCAGGAAAGAGTTTACCAGTTCGTCGAAGTAGAGTTCGTCGGTAGGTATATCATCGTCGGCAGCCATTATTTGGTTAGCAATACTTTTCTTACGGTGAATGATGTTGTAAAGGACTGGGTCGATTGTGCCACGTCCGATGAGGTAGTAGCAGGTCACGTTGTCACGTTGCCCTATTCGGTGTGCACGATCCTCACACTGGCAGCAGTCGGCATAAGTCCAGGGAAACTCCACAAAGGCGACGTTGGAGGACGCTGTGAGCGTGAGGCCCACGCCAGCCGCCTTGATAGAGCATATTATCAGTGAGCTATTTCCATTTTGGAAAGCGTCAACAGCCGCTTGTTTTGCTACCGCACTGTCACGTCCTGTGACACGCACTGCTTCGGGGAAAGCCCGGCACAGCTCGTCAACCACCTCATGGTAGGAGCAGAACAGTATCATGGGCTTGCCATTGTCGAGGAAGACACGCACGAAGTCCACGGCCTGTTTCACTTTGCCCTTAGCGGCGAGAGAGCGCAGCGTCATGAAGCGCACGAGAGCTTCCATGCGCATCTTGCGCCGTATCTCCCAATCGGTGCACTCCTTATATTCACGGAGGTAGGAGGCGAGGTCGGCTTGTGCGAGGTAGTACTCATCACGGTTGCTGATGTCGACGTAGAGGTCACAGCGTGTTTTGTCGGGCAGTTGTGTGAGCACTTTTGCCTTCTCACGCCGCACCATGCACGATGAATAGAGCCGCTTGCTTAGTTCGTCGAGTCTTGTGGCGATAGCATCGCCACTTACGGGACTCCCCTTGTCGGGAATGCCGTACCGTGCGAGGAAATTTTGCTTGCCACCAAACTCTTTGAGCCGTCCCATGATGGAGAGTTGCGACACAAGGTCTTCGGGACGGTTGACTACTGGCGTGCCTGAGAGCAGGATGCGCCACTGCTTGCCTGATGCAAGTCCTTTGGTGAAGATCGTCTGCTGTGCCGATGGGTCTTTCACTCGGTGTGACTCGTCGATGATGATGCTTCGGAACATCTTAATGTGTGGACAGAAGACCACATCTTTAAGACGGAACGACTTAGAGTCACCCGTGTCCCACACAAAGAACTTGCGCAGGGACTCATAGTTGACTATCGCTACATGGTGCATGCGCATCTGTAGCAGATAGGGCCATGTGGTGCCAGTGCTGTTGGAGAGCACAAGAGCCTTCTTGTCGGTAAACTTCTCGACCTCACGCTGCCAGTTTATCTTAAGCGACGCAGGACAGATTACCAGGCATGGATAGGCGTTGGCAATGTCGATGATGGCAATGGACTGGAGTGTCTTGCCCAGCCCAGGCTCATCACCGATTATCAGCCGTTGCCATTGAAGCCCTTGCTCAATGCCCTCACGCTGGTAGTCGTAAGGCTCTATCTTAAGGTTGTGCTTCATCATCTTTTCTTGATAGGTCGAGGCACCAGTATTGGAACGCCAGCTCCTCGTATTTGTCACGTCCGTGCTGATAGATAGCGTCGTCACGGTTGATGAACTTCTTGAACACTCGGAAGTTTTTCTTGCTTATAGCGTAGATAAAGTCACGAGCCGAGCCAGTGATGTCCATATACCATGCACGGCTACGGTCCCAATCGAAGAAATCTACTGCTTCATCAAACTCAGCCTGTGACGCTGCCGAAGTAGTCTTAAGGTCACCACCGAAACCGAACTGCGGAAACCACCAGTCCCACTTGCAACGAGTGTCGAGGTAGAAAGAGAAGTTGCCATACATGAACAACTGCCTATTGCGAATAGACACCTGTTGAGTGCTGGCTTCTTCAAGCACCTTAGCAAGGAAAGCGTCGTGCTTGGCTTCGGCACGCAGGGCACGTTTCATCTCCTGCGCCTTATCCCAATCGCCAATAGCATAGGGCACACCGTCAACCGTGTGCTCATAGTAGTTGACACGATGAGGCTCCGTTATGATTGCATCGACGAGAGAGCCGAAGCGAAACGCCGCCTCACGGTCGCCGAACATGGGACGTGGGTGCATCAGCTCCTTAAGAGCCGTGAGGTCGGAATTGCTGACCTCACGACGCTGGTAGTAGTTATCGAACATAGTTGATAGTTTTATAGTTGCCATATTTTTTTGAACGCCACGCCTGTGGCGCACTACGGAACAACGCCCAGGGCAATCACTTAGCCTTTACAACATCCTCGTAGCACACATGCTCACTTTGGATGAACTGTGGGTTAGTCTTATCGTTGGCAAGCTTCTCACAGTAGGTGAGCATCTTCTTGCAGGTCTTGTTGAGGTCTTCGACTGAGAGATGGCAGCCCTCGTTAGACCACCACATGGAGAGGATGTCGGCAAAGCCTTCGGGGTTAAGCACTGTGATTTTCTTCTTGACGGAAGTCTTGGGCTGATAGGTCACCACCTCGGCAGTAGCTTGCTGGTCGAACAGGTTGCCTACTTCGGTAGTAGCACGTCTCATTTCGGCTGCTGCACGTTCACGCTGTTCACGCTCGGCTTGCTCCTGTGCCTGACGTGCTTTCTCAGCAGCGTCACGCTCGGCCATTTCACGACGTATGCGCTCGGCTTCCTCGGCACTGGCTTTGGCTGCCGCCTCCAGCTGCTGCTTGCGGGAGGGAATCATGTCGAGGAGTTCCTGCCGCTGTCGTTCCACCTCGCTGGTGATGCGCTGCACGAGAGACGGTTCCATCTGCGCAAAAGCTTCTCTCCTTATAGCCTGCTGCTCCTCTTGTGAGAGCAATAATGTTCTGGGCACCTGCGTTTCGTCAAGGCAGACATCGACCACTACGCTTTTCAGATGGTTGTAGTTGCCGCTGTAGTTGTCGAGCGTCGTTGACTCGTAGATTTTTCTAAGCTCGTCAGCCATGGCTTGTGCCAGGTCATTCGCCTTGCGAGTGATGGCATCCTCACAGTCGATGCGGTACTGCTGTCGTGCCTGAATGAGCTGCTGCTGTCGCTGGAGCTCGGCACGTCGGCGCTCCTCCTCGGCGCGTTTGGCTGCGGCATAGGTGTTGCGGCACACTTGCAGCTTGAAGGCGACGGTGCCGCTTTTTGCAGGGTCGATGTCGTTCTCCAGCGAGGTGAACTCGGTGCGGATCTTGTCGAAGAGTTTGGTGAGCGGAGACCGCTTGTCGTTCATTTTCTTGACCGTCTTGCGTGCCTTCTCGATGAAAGTGGCTGCTTGCTGGTCGAGCTCGTCGGTCATGCCTTGCTCGGTGATTTGCCTGAGCAGCGCTTTGCCGAAGGCGTTGCACTTGTCGTTGGACAGTACGTTCTCGTTGTACACTTTAGGAGTGTCAGCAATAATCATGTTGACGTTCTCGCTCTTGATGATAGTTAATTGTTTGTTGCTCATAGTTTTTGTTGATTATATTGTTAGTAAAAAAATGAATTTCGGTGGAAACCTTGCGAACCTCACGGCGGGCAAGGTGAATGAGTCGATAGTGAAATTGGATTGCTGTTATGAAAAAATCTTGTTTTTCGCTCGGTG
>CALDIG010000142.1 GCA_937904375.1 uncultured Prevotellaceae bacterium | reverse complement strand
CACCTTCGGCACTGATAAAAATCCTTGACAAGTATAATTTCAAGCTCACTGATATCGAAAACACCCAGATGTCGTCTAGAATGTTTGACCAGCCCTTTGACAATATGGGCAGTGCGATAGCCATTCTGTATCAGAGCGGTTACCTGACGATAAAGGACTATGACTTCGACTATAATCTCTACACGCTGGGCATCCCCAACGGAGAGGTTTACAGCGGACTTTATAGCACCTTGATGCCTCTGTATCTCGACAAGTCGGACATGAAGAATGACTCATTCATAAACGTTATGATGAAATCCATAAATGCCGACGATATTGATAGTGCGCTGACTGCGGTTCAGAGCTACCTCTCGTCGTTGCCCTACGACCTTGGCGTGAAGACCGAGCTTGACTTTGAGGCTATCCTGAAAGTCCTCTTCGACTGCGTTGGCATCAAGACCGACACCGAGGTGCGCAATGCGTGCGGCCGCTGCGACGTGGTAATGAAGAACCGCAACACCATCTATGTGCTTGAGTTGAAGATTTCAGGCACCGCCACTGTCGATGACGCATTGGCTCAGATTGACGAGAAGAACTACCTGATTCCCTACTGGAACGACTCCCGCCGCAAGGTGAAGGTGGGGGTTACTGTTGACCCCGAGACCCGCACCATAAAAGAGTGGAAAGTAAGTCAATAATACATAGCTCACAATGTGGAAAGCAAATTACTTGACAACTAAAACAGTAAAAAAATGAAGAAGATTATTTTATTGGTTTTGCTGACGCTTGTTTGTTTAATGAGCAGGGCTAGTAACACTTGGGGTCTGCTGGGGGAGGAATACTCAGTCGATACCTTGTTCCATGCCAAGATAGGTCCTGGCACGAGCCAAACGTCGCTCTATTTCACCAATGGCAGCACCGAGATGCGAGTGTTCTACACCACCATCGACATGACAAACCCTTGGCTCACATTGCGCACCGTGAGCGGTAACGACAAGACGGCAGGTGGCGAGACAGTGTCATCAATGGCACAGCGCAACGATGGTGCTGGACACCGCTTCTTTGCTGGTATTAACGGCGACTTTTTCTACACCAGCGGGACTACCGCACAAGGCGTGTCGATGGTGGGAACGCCCATAGGCACCTGCATTGGTGATGGTGTGGTGTATCGTCTAAATGGCGAAGAATATAAGTATGTGTTTGATGAAAATCGCAATTCCTACATCAATGCGGTGTCGTTCAGCGGCTCGGTGAGTCACAACGGCACAACGGTGACTGCTGGCGGTGTGAACACCGACGCGAGCAATAATGTAATCACGTTCTACAACGACCGCTATTATGGCTCCACTAATCAAACCTCGGCGTGCTGCGAGGTGGAGGCTCAGCTCGTGGAAGGCAACACTTTCAACTTCCTTGAGCCGTTCAAGATGGTGATTACAGGCGCACCCAGTACCGCCGGCGACATGACTGTGCCTAATGGCAAATATGTGCTGCACGGACAAGGCACTACAGCCGATTTCATTGCTGGCTTGCAAGTGGGTGATGAGGTGACCGTGACCATGAACGCTGTGGCTGGCGGTGCTAAGATTGACCCTCGCGAGGTGGTTAGCGGTCAGCCCTGGATGCTGCGCAACGGCGAGACCATCAACGACGGCAACCCCGATATGCATCCTCGCACCTGCATAGGATATGCAAACGGCGGTCAGACTGTGATTTTCCTAGTGGTTGATGGTCGTTCGCTAATCAGCGACGGCTGTCGCACCTCTCACTTAGGCGACTTGCTGCGTTATGCTGGTGCCACCGAGGGCATGAACCTCGACGGTGGCGGCTCGACTACGCTCTACACCAGTGCTTTGGGAGTTAGAAATGTGCCTAGCGACGGCCGTGAGCGTGCCGACTGCAACGGTCTGTTCCTCGTGAGCAGCGCCCCCGATGACAATGAGATTGCTGAGATCCGTTTCAAAGACTGGGTGCAGCGGGTGCCAAAATATGGTGTTTATACTCCCGTGATTTATGGCTACAACCAGTATGGCATGCTTATCGATACTAACGTGCAGGGCTTCACCCTTGAGGCTCCAGAGAGCCTGGGTACCATCAAAGACGGCAGCACCTTCTTTGCCACAGGCAGCGGTGACGGCGTGATAACCGCTGTGTATAATGGACTCACTGCCACATTGCCAATCTCCATAGTGGGAAGTGGTGACGACATGAGCCTAACCAACGACTCCATCCTCACCGACACCTACCGCACCCATGCCGTGGGCGTGGAGAGCAGAGTAGGGGAGACCATTATGCCTCTCGACCCCGAGGCTCTCACTTGGAGCAGTAGCG
>CALDIG010000141.1 GCA_937904375.1 uncultured Prevotellaceae bacterium | reverse complement strand
AGTACATCGAGAACAACGACCCGATGAAGACCAAGCAGCTCAACAAAGGCATCGCCCAACTCATGGACGAGGGTGTGGCACAGCTTTTTGTAAACCAGTTCAACAATCGCAAGATTGTGGGAACAGTGGGACAGCTGCAGTTTGAGGTAATTCAATATCGCTTGCTTCACGAGTACAACGCCCAGTGCCGATGGGAGCCCATCAGCCTCTATAAGGCCTGCTGGATAGAGAGCGAAGACCAGGAAGCCCTTGACGCCTTCAAGCATCGCAAGCATCAGTTCATGGCTCTCGACACCGAGGGCCGCGACGTGTTCCTCGCCGACTCGGGCTATGTGCTGCAAATGGCGCAGCAGGACTTCCCCAAGATAAAATTCCACTTCACCAGCGAGTTTTAGCCCATTTGTGCTATTTTAACAATAAACTTTACTGCCAGTATTTAGTAAACCGCTAACTTTGCTTGCAAATAAAAAGAGTAAAATATGGATCCTATAGAGAATTTAAAAGAATTATACACGAATTTCGTTGGCAGTGAGCCTTCCGAAATAAAACTTATGGACAAGGCTGGCTCAAACCGACGATACTACCGCCTTTCAGGCGATAAATCAATAGTAGGAGTAATCGGTGAGTCGCGTGAAGAGAACGAGGCATTCATATATATGGCCCACCATTTCAGGGAGCGTGGGTTGTCGGTTCCTGCCGTCTATGGAGTGAGCGACGACCACATGGTCTATATCCAGGAAGACCTTGGGGGCAAACCCGAAAACATCTTGTGGAACAAAATACGCCGTAGCAGCATTACACACGCATTCACCAACGAGGAGAAAGAACTCCTGCGTCGCACTATGAGAGACCTATGCGACATTCAGTTCCTTGGCACACAAGGTTTTGACTATAACAAATGTTATCCCGCCGAGTGTTTTGACGAGCGTTCCATCAAGTGGGACCTTAACTACTTCAAGTATTGTTTTCTGAAAGCCACTGGAGTAATATTCAATGAGAGCAAATTAGAAAACGACTTCGAAACCCTCACAAGCGATTTGCTGGCGGTTCCAAGCGACACTTTCATGTATCGTGACTTCCAGTCGCGCAATGTCATGCTGGTGGGCAACACAGAACACCCCGCTGATTGCAAACTCGCATACATCGACTTTCAAGGCGGCAGGCGCGGACCTTACTACTACGACGTAGCCTCGTTTGTGTGGCAGTCGCGCGCCAAGTATCCCGAAGACCTGAAAAAAGACCTCATTGAGGCTTACATCAAGCAGCTTAAAACCTACAAGCCCGACCTCGACGACAATATGTTCTTGGAGAACTTGCGACTTTTCGTGCTCTTCCGCACGCTGCAAGTGCTCGGTGCCTACGGTTTCAGAGGGTACTTCGAGAAGAAACCCGACTTCATGAAAAACAGCATAGTGCCCGCCATCGCCAACTTGCGCAAGCTGGTGAGCAAGAATTCTTTTGACCGATACCCCTACTTAAGCGAGATAATCAATGAGCTTGTAAATCTCAAAGACTTCACCAGCGAAGAGAAATCACTTACTGTTAGAGTAATGAGTTTTGCCTACAAGAAGGGCATTCCACATGACCCGTCGGGCAACGGCGGCGGCTTTGTGTTTGATTGCCGCGCTCTGAACAATCCCGGCAAATATGACAAGTACAAAGCCTTTACCGGTCTTGATGACAACGTAATTAAGTTCTTACAAAAAGAAAGCACTATCGACCAGTGGCTCGTTCACGTCTATGCCATGGTGGACGAATCGGTGGAGCGGTATATGAAGCGCAACTTCACCGACTTGATGGTTTGTTTTGGCTGCACGGGTGGGCAGCACCGCTCGGTATATGCCGCGCAGCATTTGGCTGAGCATATCTATAAAAAATTCAACGTGCGCGTCGAGCTTACGCATCGTGAGCAGAGCGGACATGACCGCACCTTCAATCCCGTGAGCGAATGAAAGCGATGATTTTTGCAGCGGGGCTAGGCACCCGGCTGCGCCCTCTCACTAACGACCGTCCGAAGGCGCTTGTTGAGATTGGCGGCAAGACGATGCTTGAGCGGGTGATTCATCGGCTCGCCGATGCGGGGTTTGACGACATCACCATCAACATCCACCACTTCGGGCAGAAAATAATCGACTTCCTTGAGGAGAACGACAACTTTGGGCTAAACATCCATATCAGTGATGAGCGCGACATGCTGCTCGACCCCGGAGGCGGCATGCTCAAGGCGCGCCCGTTCCTCGACGGCGACGAGCCATTTCTCGTGCATAACGCCGACATATTGACCGACCTCGACCTGCTCGCCATGTACCAAAGCCACCTTGATAGCGGCGCAATGGCAACAGTGCTGGTAAAAGAACGCAAGACCAGCCGCTACTTCGTCTTCGATGATGACTACCGTCTGCAAGGATGGATCAACAAATCTAGCGGCGAGACACGTCCTGCCGAGTTTATCTACCGCAAGGGCATGCACGAGATGGCATTTGGCGGCATACACGTTATTTCCCCAAGCATTTTTGAGGAATTAGAACGCTACTCTCAAGACCAAACCAAATTCTCAACCACGCCGTTCTATGTGGATCATTGTCATAATCATCTCATAAAAGGATATGTGCAAGAAACACCCTACACCTGGCTCGACGTGGGCAAGCCCGAGACTCTCAAAGAAGCCGAAGAAATTGTGAGGATGTTGCAAAACTAAAAAACAACTGATTGTTAGATAAAATGCTCACGCTCGCAAGGAGATCGGAAGAGC
>CALDIG010000140.1 GCA_937904375.1 uncultured Prevotellaceae bacterium | reverse complement strand
GTGACTACGCCCCGAGTGGACTTTCACCACAGATGTATAACATGCCCGTCGTACAAAATAAAAAAACGCCCATAAAAATGGGCATTTTTTCAAAATTTCTCCAAAAAATAGCGAAGTGTTAAGTGCAAGCGCCTGTCGTGTCAAGTAGTGCAAGCGACAGCTTGTTCAAAAACTCTTAACTCTTGCCTCCCCTTTACACGGTGAGTATCTCTTTCTCCTTAGCGGCAAACACCTCATCAATTTTCTTCAGGAACTTGTCGTGGAGTTTCTGCACCTTCTCCTCGCCATCCTTTTGCGAGTCCTCGGGCATGCCATCCTTCACGGCCTTCTTCAAACCCTCAATCATCTCGCGGCGCGCGTTGCGCACGCTCACCTTAGCCTTCTCGGTCTCCGCCTTGGCATCCTTCACGAGCTGCTTGCGGCGCTCCTCGGTCAAGGGAGGAAAATTGAGGCGGATAATCTCGCCGTTGTTCTCGGGGGTGATGCCGATATTGGAATCGAGAATAGCCTTTTCGATAACCTTAATCATAGGTTTCTCCCATGGAGTGATAGTTATGCTACGGGCATCGGGCACGGCAACGTTGGCAACGTTGGCGATGGGCATCATCGAGCCGTAGTATTCCACCTTCACTGGCTCAAGGATTTTAGGATTAGCTTTGCCGGCGCGCACGCGCGACAGCGTTTCGTCAAGATAAGCCACAGCCTCGTTCATCTTCTTCTCGGCTGCATCAAGAAAAGTTTTTACATCTGCCATAATTGTATGTTTTTAGTGATTAATATTCATTCATGATTTCAAGCGACAAAAATAATTATTTTTTTTAGTTTCATCGCAAAAAAAATGCCAAAAAGTGATTTTTAGTCCTTTGTTCTGTATGTTGCGATGCCATCGCAACACACGAGACCTCATTTTCACCTGAGGGTGAGCACTGAGCTTTTCTCCATTGTGAGCTGCTGAGCGGCGTGCTGCAACTGCTCGGGGGTGACGCTGAGGATGCAGTCGATGTTGTCCTGAAGGGTGCTCACACGGTTATAGTATAGCAGTCCCCTACCAGCTCCCATTGCCAAGAACTCGGCGTTATCGCTGGCGACGAGCAGTTGCCCGCTGTACTGCCGTTTGTAGGCATCGAGGTGGCGGTCGCTCATCGGCGACTGCGCCAGCGAGTCTATGGTGTTGCCAATGAGGTGAAGGGCTTTCTTTAGCTTTTCATGCTCGCAGCCTAAATAGATCTGTATCATTCCGCAGTCGGCGAAGGTCACGAGCGACGACTCCACGGTATATACCAGTCCTCGCTTCTCTCTCAAGCTCACATTCAAGAGCGAGTTCATGCCTGGACCGCCCAAGATATTGTTGAGCAGCGACATGGCGAAGCGCTCGTCATCATACATCCCCGCCACTCTCGCACCCACGATGGTGTGAGACTGGTGCAGCCCCAAATCCACCACCTTGCGCTGCGGCTCAAGGACGGCAGGAGCTTTGCGCTTGATGCCTCGCTTGGCGTGGGACAATATGCTGAAATATCTCTCGGCAAGACGGAACACCTTCTCGGCTGGCGTGCTGCCAAGTGAGAAGAACACCATATTCGACGGAACATACAGGCGTTTGAGCCAGTCTAAGCAATGCCCCGAGGTGAGTCGTCGTAGGTCTTTCTCCTCACCCAAGATATTGTGTCCCAACTGACTGCCGGCGAGCAGCATATCCTCAAAGTCGTCATACACCGCCTCGCTCGGTGAGTCGCGGTAGCTCGCCACCTCCTCAAGCACCACGTCGAGCTCGGTGGCGAGTTCGTGCTCGGGGAAGACGGAGTTCTCCACCAGGTCGGCAATCAGCTCCACGGCGCGCTCCAGATGCTCCACAGGGAAGATGCAGTAGAGCATAGTGCTCTCCTTTGTGGTATAGGCGTTTAGCTCACCGCCCACCTGCTCCATACGGTTGTTGATGCGAGTGGAGGAGCGCCGCTTGGTGCCCTTGAAGATAGTGTGCTCCACAAAGTGAGCAAGCCCATACTGCCCCTCTTGCTCGTCGCGGCTGCCGGCGTTCACCGCCAGTCCGCACCACGCCACCGGCGAGTTGCGCCGCACATGCACCACCCTCAAGCCATTATCAAGAGTGTGAAGCGTTATATTATCGTTATCGTGCATTATTTGTATCTATTTACGTGAATTACAGAATCCATAACATCATGGTTCCCTGAGGAGAAAAGCCATGTATAGTGGCAGCGTCAAAATACCACCACTCTCTCCCACGTTATAATCTCCCAGTTTTATTGCTCTATTAACATGATACTTCTCGGGGTGCTTCAATATTGTTTTGGTACTCTTGATATTGCCAGTAGATGATTTCACCTCTATGAGTGTTGCTTCGCCTTTATAACGAATGACAAAATCGACCTCAAGACCCGAAGGTTTACTGTAAAAATACAGCTTGCGAGACATTTTAGTGAAAATATCGGCAATAAGGTTTTCAAAGATTGCGCCCTTGTAGCCCATAAGTTTTCCCTGAAGAACATCAAACTGTGTTCCATCTTCAAGCATCGACATGAAAAGCCCGGTATCGACCATATAAACCTTAAAATGGTCATTGATGGCATTTCCGTCAAGAGGGAGTTCAGGAATCTGCAAGTTACGGCAGCGACAAATTATCCCGGCATCTTCTATCCATTGCAGAGCATCAACATAATGGGCTGCTTTGGCACCTTGCTTGATTACTGAATACTGGAATTTCTTGTTCTCCTTGCTCAGCTGGCGAGGTATAGACTCAAAAGCATCACGCAGACGAGGTTTGTATATGTTTTCAGCATATTTCATCATGTCGTCTTCGTAGTTATCAACAATAACGCGTTGCTGCCTCACCACGCTGTTGATGTCGTGAGTGTGAAGAAACTCCTGTACTACACGTGGCATACCACCAACTATAGTGTAATGCAAAAGCAGTTTCCTGAAACGCTGATGAAGCGCTTCGGGAACCACCTCTACTTTGTCAAGGCAACGCTTAATTCGCGAGATTGTTTCTGCAGGCATACTATTTGCCCAAAGGAATTCCTCAAAATCAAGAGGATACATAGTTATCATGTCCTCATAGCCTACTGGCACCGAGAAATCATGGTTGTCACTCTTGTAACCTTTCACGCCTAGCAGTGAGCCAGTTGCAATAACATCGAAACGTCCATCAAGATGGAAAAACTTCAACGACATTCTCGCTTCGGGACACTCCTGGATTTCATCGAGTATCAAGCATGTCTCACCTGCAACAAAAGATGAACCGGGAATCGTTGAAGTGATGCCCATAATCAAGTCATCAATCTTTCTGAAACTCTTGAAAACAATAGCGGCTTCTTCGTCATCAATGAAATTAATGTAAACCACATGCTTGTAGTTCTCATGCGCAAACTTTTGCACCGAGAAAGTCTTGCCACACTGACGGCAACCTTTAATGACAAGAGGCAGATGGTTTGGATTTGACTTCCACCTCATCAGCACCTCTTCTATTTTTCTCCTGAATATCTGCATTTTACATATTAATATAACTAATTCGTGCCACTTTTTCAAGCGACTTTACGAGCTCTCGTGCCACTTTTTCAAGGGACTTTTTGGACACCCGTGCCACTTTTCTCTAAAAAACACTCTGCAAAAGTATAAGAAAGTCTTGAAAAAAACAACACTTCAAGAGAAAATAATGCTTCCTTAAATAATTTTTCGTAATCATTTCAACGATTTTCGTAATTATTACCTATTTATTGAAAAATAATTTATAATTTTGCAACTGTTCTTCGGAACAAGACATAATGAAATAACGAAGCGTTATGCTTTTCTTGCAATCGGAAACGTGAGAAACTTCCAATAGTCAGCAAGAGAGTATTGCGGTTTGCGCTTATAGCGTGGACTGGTTACTACATCTACTGACAAAGGTAATTCTCACGACCTCCGATTGAAGAAGTGGTATATCAGTGCCACGCTTCTATTTGTAATCTATTAAAAGCCTAGTAGGTACTGGAAAGGCAGTGTAATAAAACATGAATCATCAACTAAATTTCAATGCTGTAATGGCGTGGACCGCCTTCGGATCTCAAGACTATTCCAGCTTGGAACAACATGGAAGGGAAATCTACAACTATTTCGTTCACAACCCAAGTGAGATACTAAAATTGGACAATCCACTCTTAATTGGTAAAATTTTCCAAGTATGCCTCGGCTTTCAAGAACCAGACCAAGACATACAGGAGGTTAGAGCCGAAAATGCCTTTCTTTGCTTCTCTCAAGCTCTAGAGTCAAACAAAGCAAATGTTCATGACGAAGCATCTGCTAGGCTAATGATGCTACTCATTCAAAACCAACGACATCTTAAGAATAAGGTGGAGCAATCCTGCCAAAATGAGCTAGCTTCTTCTTATAGTATCTTCGATATGTATGATAGTGGACTTCCAAATGATATGCCTATGGCAACAAATACAAAGATGCTTTTCACTGCATATTGCCTATATGATGGTATTATTGACAAAGCAAATGTAAGTAACGAGTTTGTAAATGAAATAGAAAGAAGGGCATACGAGAACGTTAAAGGCCATGTTCTAACCAATTGTAATCAGTTGCACAACACATCGCCAAATAGAAAGGTAGAACTTGGCGGCATCGTTTTTGATAAGATTTGTGAAAGACTGAGAAAAGACATTGAGCTTCTATCTTAAAAAGCGTTCAAATAATCATTAAGACTGAAGAGCCAACAGGATAAAAAGGCATCGATTTTATGGCAGAAGGAGTTAATATGGGACGAAAATCTCCTTGGACAAAAGAAGAGTATGTCTCAACATATAACAAAGTCAACAATTATGCAGTAAAATTGTCTGCGCAATTGTTAAGAGAAGAAGGAGCAAAATCAGCAGCAGAGGCAATTGCGGCATATAATATCTACAAATGTCCTGTGATATACCTTTTTGTTCACTACCATTATGGTATGTTTAAAGATTTAGATATGAACACTGAAGAAACATCAGCATACCTAATGATGTTTTTGCCGAATGTTAAGTATTTCGCAAGAGAGTTGAAAAAAGCTTTTGCCTCAGGTCAAGTTTTCCCCAATAGCCTGGACAATGAACTTGATTCAACATTATTTGACATGTGCAATGAAATAATCTATATTGAAGAAAACTTCTAAATAAAAAGTGGTTTATATTTAACATGAAATTACATCCTCGTATCGACGTGGATGATGTTTTGCACGAACATGAGGTCGCGGATTTCGTCGCGGTAGATTGTCATGTGCGAAGAAATAAGCATCTTCCGACCTTTGGAGTGATGGCACTTGCTATGGCTGCCGCTGTTGCATGCGATAGCCCTTAAAAGCCAAAAATCATCTCTCAAGATTTATCGGAGAGATAACGTTTTGCCGAAAGCTCCATGTCTTTCACTCCAAATGTCGGATGAAACATTGTTCATACGATTAATACGGTCATTTATCAGCCGCATTGCTAAAATAACCATAAACACTATAGAGTGGGATATTTTCCATCCAAATCTGGTCCACATAGGGCAACATAGAACACCTAAGACCTTTCAGAGACTTGTCGGCATGATCCACAGTGACAAAGGTTCTTAACGACTTACTTTTCACATTAGTCTCGGCTTTCACCTCAATTGGAACAATCCGATTGTTGTGTTGAACCAAGAAATCAACTTCTTGAGTTGAGTTATTCTTACTAAAGTAGTAGATTTGTGTGTCTAAAATGGCAACTAAGTGTTGAAGAACGTAATTCTCAGAGAATGAACCTTTGTATTCTTTAAACACATCATTGCTGACTAACATCAAAGATGCTGGCGCATCGGCCAAAGCACCCAATAGTCCCACATCAAGCAGATACAACTTAAAAGCATTGAAATCCTCATAGAATTTCAATGGAATTGTTGGTGTATTACATCGGTGAACACGATAAGCCAAACCAGAATCCACCAACCATTGAACTGCGTTTTCCAAATCACGGGCACGACCACCCGTTTTCACTGCTCCATAGATAAATTTCTTATTTTCACGTGCCAATTGAGCTGGAATACTGTTCCACACTAAGCGAATTCGCTGTGTTTCATTACCAGCGTGTTTGGCAAAGTCACTGGCGTAGGCTCGCAAAATCTCATTTTGGATTACACGCACTCTATTTACATCACCGTGAGAGGTATAACATAGTACAGCTTCAGGCATGCCCCCAACATAATAATACTGACGTAACAACTCTTGCAATTTCGTTCCAAATGCCGCAATGAGATCCCACTGACAATTGGAAACTATTGCTGCCAACCTATCCTCGCCTTTGGCCCAGAGGAACTCCTCAAACGTCATCGGATAGAGCCTTAGCATATTAACTTTACCAACTGGGAAAGACTCTTCAGGACGGTTGATGACACCAAGCAAAGAACCTGCTACAACAACATGCTGATCTTGTGCGTTTTCACAAAAGTATTTCAAACTCTCTATAGCATGAGGGGCTTCTTGGGCTTCATCTATAAAAATAAGCGTTTTCCCGGCAATAATTCTTTGGTGAGAGAATGCTTCAAATGCCTGTAAAATCCGCTCCACATTGAGGTCTTACTCAAAAATGACTTTTGCATCAGCTCCATCGTGGCAATTTATATAAACAAGATTGGAATATTCATTGTGGGCAAACTCCTTCAACAAGTAAGTTTTACCTACCTGACGTGCCCCCTCGAGAATTAAGGGTTTGCGATCTGGATTAAATTTCCACTCAAGCAACTTGGGGTATAGTTTACGTTTCATAGAACATCAAAAAAGTGCATTATTATATTTAACTGCAAAATTACACATAAATAATTAGTTAAACAACTTTTTGCCAATTTTATGAGGGAATAATTGCAGTTTTTGCCAATTTTATGAGGGAATAATCGTAGATTTTGCCAATTTTATGAGGGAATTTGCAACAGATTTAAAAAGCATCTCATACATTTCAGAAAAATCAGTAGTTTTATAAAAAATTTTAGAGCCACAAGCTACGCTCGAAGTGACTACATTCTCGTATCGACGTGGATGATGTTTTGCACGAACATGAGGTCGCGGATTTCTTCTCGGTAGATTGTCATGTCGTCATAGCGTTTGTTCTCGCTGCGCAAAATCACCATCGAGGGGTCGTCGTGGCGGCGGATGTATTTCACCATGCGATAGTCGTCGAGGATAACGACATAAATCTGACCCCAGAAAATCTGACGCAGATTACTCAACTCGCGCACAGCGATATAGTCGCCGTTGCGGATGACCGGGCTCATCGAGTCGCCACTCACGCGCACAATGCGGCATTGCGAGCTCGTCATGTCGGGGAGGTCAACAAAGCCCACTATCTGGTCGTCGGTAAACATGCGCGCTTGGGGAAGATAGCCCGCTGTCACGTCGATGTCATAGACTGGTGTTCCGCGCTTCGCCACTGCCGCAGTAGGCTGAGTCACGATGTGCGTGTCGGGCACCGTGACAAGCTGTTGAGGCTGCTGCTTGGCAAAAGGCAGATCCTCGCCAGTCTCCAGCCATTGCTTCGAAACCCCGAGGTTCACCACAATCTTGTTAATAAGCGCCTCACTCATCGCCAAGCGACCGTTGAGGTACTTCGACAAATTCGACGTGTCAATATCAATCTTCTGAGCGAAATCCACCTGACGGTAGTTCAACTCCTTCATCAAGAACTTAATACGTTCGGCTACTGCGTTGTTGTCCATAGTAATTTGATTTATTTTGTGGCAAAATTACCACAAATTTGGTAATTTACCAAATTATTCCCCGAAAATTTTCGGGGAATAGCGAAAACAATCGCCGAAAAACTATCCATAGCACAAAACAACTGAATAATGCGATTAAGAGAGAGAAAATTAGTGCAAGGTGAATGAAAGCCAAACTTGTTTGAGATTTCTGAACCGTAGCCTAATTTATTCAAAGTTGAGCTTGCTTAGGCACTTTCAGAGCGCGAGCATTTTATCTAATCATCTGAATATTCTGATTTTACATGTTCTTGTCTTACTTGCCATGTCTCGAGACCCTAATAACCTCTTCGGGTTAAAGAAATACAAAAACTAACGACTATAATTTGCAACTAAAAACTTTTTACTATCTTTGCAGTTTGATTTAAGGCATTGAGTCCACTTTAAAAAGTCGTTTTTAGGTGAAATCAAACAAAAACAACAAAAATACACAACATCAACAAATTGATTTTGAAACTATTAAATTAGTTAAAATTCGTTTAATTCGTGTGCTTTTATTTTTTACAGAGGACTCGGCATTTAAGTTTCGCAAGTTGTTCACACGCTCATTGGTTTATAGTTTATAGGGCTAAATCAGTGTGACGTCCTGAAAATTTGCGATTATAGGGAAACCGCATGCTGTGTCCACGATAGTCACAAAGTGCGCATTTGCAAGGTGGTCATGGCATTATTCGCTGACGACAAAAACTTGAATAAGGTAATATTTTTTTAAACACAATATGGACAAATTAAGCTATGCGCTGGGCTTGAGTATGGCCCAGAATTTCAAGGGCTCGGGAATCCAAAGCATCAATGCCGATGACTTTGCCGATGCCCTGCGTGACGTATATGAAGAACGTGAGAAGAAGATGAGCTACGACGAGGCAAAGAAAGTGGTGCAGGATTTTTTCACCGAGCTTGAGGCCAATGCCGGGGCCATGAACGAGGAACTGGGCAAGAAATTCCTCGAGCAGAACGCCAAGCAAGAAGGTGTGAAGGTGACCAAGAGCGGACTCCAGTATCTCGTGCTCAAAGAGGGCGACGGCAAGAAGCCGGGACCTAACGACGTGGTGACAGTACACTACACTGGACGATTGATCGACGGCACGGTGTTCGACAGCTCGGTGGAGCGCGGCGAGCCCACCACGTTCGCTGTGGGCCAAGTAATCCCTGGCTGGGTCGAAGGCCTGCAAATGATGAGTGAGGGCTCGGCGTGGCGTCTCTTCATCCCCTCCAACCTCGCCTACGGTTCTCACGGCACAGGTCCCATCCAGCCTAACTCCACACTAATCTTCGACGTTCAGCTGATAAAGGTGGGGAAATAACTCACTCAAGTTTCTAAAGTTTTGAACTTCAGAAACTTGAAGGTTAGAGGTTAGTGTTTAGAGAAAAAACTTGTGCAAAGCGAAAGCATCGTCATGCTTGCATGAACATTGCCGAGGTATAGCCAAGTTAATAAAACATTTTTCAAAATTTTCTATATTTTACACTGACTATCCTCTAAAAATGCGATTAAGCGAGACAAGGCTAAATGCGAGCATTAGCATTTTATCTAAACTCGCAACACTAAACATTAAACTTTGAGCAAGTTAATGACCTGCGAAACTTGAATAACTCATAATGCTACATGCACAATGAAGCTAACAAGCAGACGAGGAATAAGCAAACAAGGCAATGGTAATGCCCCGCCAGCTTGTCAGCAAAAAACGATAAACGACCAACGATTTTTACAACAATTTATTACACAAGTTTTTATTATGAAAAAGTTTTTATTTTTAGCAATGGTAGCCCTGCTGCTGGGCACTACCGTAACAAGCTGTAAAGGCAAATCAAAAGCCGATAAAGTCAACGACTCTATCGCCGTGATGATGGGCAAAATGGAAGGAACTGATTTTAAGGCCGGTTTACAACAAAATCCTGACATGGCCATGCAAATCGACAAAGACCAGGTTCTGAGAGGCATGATGACAGTGATTAACATGGATACCACTAAGAGCAGCCAAAGCTACATATATGGATTGAAGCAAGGCATGCGCATCTATCAAGAACTTTCACAACTCGAGATGCAAGGCATCAATGTTGACCGCCGTCTTTACATGAACGAGTTAAAGAAAGTGCTCGAGAGCAAAGACACTATTAACTTTGACAAGATGCAAAAGGAGATGGGCGAGTTGCAGAACAAGTTGGCTGCCCTGAAAGATAAATCTCTTAAGATAAGAGGTGAGGAGAACCTTGAAGCCGGCAAGAAATATGTCGATGAGCTCTTGAAAGGCAACGACGGTTACAAGAAAGCTAATTCGGGTGCTATATATAAGATTGTAGAGCAGGGTAAAGGCGAGTCGTTCAACGAAACCTCGGTAGTTGACGCCAAACTGTTAATGAAGGACATCAACGGCAATGTGCTTCAAAACATGAGCAAGCCACAACCGCTGCCACTCGCACAAATTAAGCAAGACCCCGTCTTCGGCAAGCTCTATGACATCATCAAGGGCATGAAACCTGGAGCCAAGGCAACCATTGTCATTCCTGGCGACCAGATTCCTGAAGGCATGGGATTAGCACCCAACATGACTTACATCTTTGAAATCACCACCGTGGGATTGCACCCAGAGCCACCAAGACCAGCTCCCACCCAGGCTCAAAATCCCAGCGGTGACAATGCAGGACAGCAGCCCCAACCCGCTCCAAAACCTGCTGCAAAACAACCAGCTCCCACACCAGCGAAAAAATAATCAACAATGAAAAAGATATTCTCAATAATTCTATTTGCCGGTTTGGTGCTAGGCACCGTCGGCTGCAAGGGTAACGGCTCAAGCAGTGCCAGCGACTCTAGTGCCACCGATTCTAAAGGCTCTGACAGTCATTCCACTACTGCGTTGGAAGACAGTTTGTCGCAGACAATGGGCGACATGGCAGGAACTGATTTAAAGGCAGGATTCCAGCAGAACCCCGACATGGAACAACAAATCGACAAGGACGAGTTCCTGAAAGGCATGATGGCTGTGATAGAAATGGATACAACTAAAAAAAGCCAGAGCTACATGTATGGATTGCAGCAAGGCATGCGCATCTATCAAGAACTTTCACAACTCGAGATGCAAGGTGTGAATGTCAACCGCAAGCTATACATCAACGAGCTGAAGAAAGCTGTTGAGAGCAAAGACACTCTTGACCTGGCAAAGATGCAGCAAGACATGCAAACCAAGCAAAACAATGCCAACGACATGAGAGAGCGAGCCTTGAAAGCCAAAAGCGAGAAAAACCTTGCCGCCGGCAAGAAATATGTGGAGGAGCTTCTGAAGAAAGACAAAGATTTCAAGCCAGCCACATCGGGCGTATATTACAAGATAGAGAATGCTGGTAATGGTGCCTCTTTCACCGATGCCTCGGTGATTGACGCTAAGCTGTTGCTGAAAGACATCAATGGCAATGTGCTTCAAAACATGAGCGAGCCACAACCGCTGCCACTCGCACAAATTAAGCAAGACCCCATCTTCGGCAAGCTCTATGACATCATCAAGGGCATGAAACCTGGAGCTAAGGCAACCATTGTCATTCCCGGCGACCAGATTCCTGAAGACATGGGATTAGCTCCCAACATGACTTACATCTTTGAAATAACTACCGTGGGATTGCACACCGACACTCAGGCGTAGCAGCCCGTTTAACAGATACAACAATAACAGTAATCATCAGCAATGAGAAAGTATTTTTCGATAATTCTGTTGGCAGGCTTAATACTTGGAGCTATCAGCTGCAAGAGCAACAAGGAAAATGGGAGCGACAGCGACAACTCCACCATTATGTCGATAGCCGACATGAACAAGCAGGAAGGAGAGAATTATATCGCCGACATGATGAAGAAAGACCCGTCGTTTAAGAAAACCTCGTCGGGACTCTGCTACAAGATTCTCAACGAGGGCGAGGGCGAGAACTTCAAGCCTTCTGATGTCGTTGACGTCATCTACACCGGCAAGCACATCGACGGCTCAGAGTTTGACAGCTCAAAGGGAGAGACAGTGCAGTTTCCTCTCCAAAGTGTGGTGCCTGGCTTTCGCGAGGTCATCACGCTCATGAAGCCGGGGGCTAAGGCCATCGCCATCATCCCTGGGCATCTGGGCTACGGCGATAAAGGCACAGGTCCCATAGGTCCTAACGAGACGCTGGTGTTTGAACTCACCACAGTAGCACTTCACCAATAATTCTATTTTTCAATAATTATAGAAACATGAAAAAGATATTTTTATTTGTTGCAATAGCAGCATTTATGAGCAGCTTTGCGATGGCTCAGGAACCCGACTTGGCAAAAATCACTCAGATGAGAGCTGTAAAGGCCGACTCGCTGAGCATGATGCTGGGCAAGGTGTATGGCACTCAAACCGCCATGAGCCACCCCGACGCTGAAGCGCGGCAGACGTTCCTCAAAGCCTTCAACGACGCTCTGAACCTTGACCAGCAAGATGAGCAATACCGCGAGGGCGTGAACACTGCCGAGCAATTCTACCGTAATGGCGAGAACGTGAGCAAGAATATAGGCATCTCCATGAACCGCATGGCGTTTGCACAAGCCTTCCTCACTCGCCTTAACGACACTACATCGACCAAGCCCATCAACGATGAGATGCGCGACACAAACGCCGAGGCTAAGCGGTTAATGAATGAGATTAAAGAGCTCCAGAAAGACAGTATTGCCCCACAAACTGCCCTCCTCGACATCAAGACCGACTCGCTGAGCCAGAACATGGGACGCTTCTTCGGGGCACAGATGCAGAATATGAGCAAGAGCAAGAAGTGGAGTGAGGCACAGATGGCACGCTTCATCGACGGCTTCAACAGCTCCATCAACGTTGACGAGAGCAACAAGCCACTGATTGACGGCAGGTTGCTGGCAAGCGACTTTATGAACATCGAGCAGAGCGTGAAGAAGCAGATAGGTATAAACCTTAACAAGCAGGCGTTTATCACTGCTGTGACATCGATACTTAATGACCCCAAAGTGCCCACTATGGATGACTTTAAGGCCATTGACTCCGAGACACAGAAATATGCCATGGCAACACAAGCTTTTGCCAAAGAGAACAGCCCCGAAGCTCTAACTCAAAAGGGACTTGGCAAGAAATACATCGAGAACCAGATGGAGAAGGACCCCGAACTCATTCAGGCACCTTCGGGACTGGTGTATAAGATTATCACCCCCGGTACAGGCAAGAAGTTCAACGAGACCGACAAGATTAAGGTGATGTATAAGGGTACGCACGTCGATGGCACGACCTTCGACGAGAGCAAAGAGCCTGTCACCTTCGCACCTAATCAGGTGGTGCCTGGCTTCAAAGAGGCCCTGCTCATGATGAAGCCCGGGGCTAAGATGCTGGCTATTCTGCCCTACAACCTCGCTTACGGCGAACGTGGCGCAGGACAAAGCATCAAGCCGTTTGAGACCCTGGTGTTTGAAATCGAGACCCTAGGCATCGACGAGACAGCCAAACCTGAGGCTAATCCCACCCCTGCTCCTGCCAAGGAGGAGAAAGCCACTACTGGTCAGCCCAAGAGCACCAATAAACCTGCCGGCAAAAAGTCCACCAGCAAGAAAGCCACTAAAAAGCGTAAATAACTCGCTGAATAATACCAGACAGATGGTATGACATCATCAAATGAACCCCAAAAGTTTTTTGTCCAACTTTTGGGGTTCACTACATCTTGACACAATCTCCAGAGATAAGGATTCAGTGTGAAAGATAGAAAATTTTGATAAATGTTCTATAAACTTGGCTACACCTCGGCAATGTTCATGCAAGCATGACGCCGCTCTCGGTATGTACAAGTTTTTTCTCTAAACACTAAAAATGCGATTAAGCGAGACAAGGCTAAGCTTGCTTAAAGCCTTGAGAGCGTGAGCATTTTATTTAAACTCTAACCTCTAACCTTCAAGTTTATAAAGCTTTATAAACTTGAGTTACTCATAGCTTTATCATTAGCCTGTGGTCGTGGGTAGAGCTTTGGGTGTCGCTGCCCACTTGGTTGATGTCTAGTAGAGCGCTGCGCAGGGTCGGCTCTAAACGAGGCATGAGATTGGTGAGCAGAAAGTCGGCAACGCTCTCGCCGCCGTCGCCAAATATTTCGGTCATCATCTGTCGCAAGCCTTGCCTCACCGCCTCAACAATGGCGGGGGCCTGAGCCGGGTCTTCGCCGCCACGCGACACTGCAAGAAGGCTCTGCGTGAGTGGCTCTCGCAGGTGCTTACCGATGAGGCGCGCCACATCTTTAGCGTCGCGAGGCAACCGAGAGGTGTCGATGCCCTGCTCGGCAAGCAGTGGCTCATATTGCCCAAGCACGCTCTGCATGCGAGGCCACAAGCGCCGAGATACCAAGCTTGCCAGTGCCGAAGTGCTATTTTCAATCTTTGCGCGTCCCTTGTCGAGAGATTTCTCGTCGATACCCTCAAAGAAACGTGTGTCGATGGTCATTGTGGAGAGCGACGCATCGATGATGGCTCTACGCACAGGCAATGGGTAGGTAGAAGCCGAACCGGTAGCGACATCGGTGATGCCGTCGATAGTAGCGGCATCGGTGATGTGAAGGTGACCGGTAAAGATGACCCTCACTCCGTCGTCACGCAACACCTGCGCCAATTCGTCGTGGTTAGCGACAATATAGTTGGGGAGCCACCTCGCCTCGCCGTCGATATGCTCCACAAGGTGATGATGCATCATGGCAACAACACGCTTGCCCCCTCGCTGCGCTTCGGCGAGCTGCCGCTTTATCCACTCAATAGTCTCGGGCTTTACCGCGCCATTGGTGTGATAGGTCATTTCGGTATCATCGCTATGAGCATAAATATTGCTGTCGATACACAGCAGCACAAGACCAGGCAACGGCTCGCAGGTATAACTTAGAGAGCTGGGGTCACGATGCGACTCCTTGCCATAACCAAAATGGCTATAAATCGCGGCAAACTCCTCACTCGTAACGTGGGCTACCGCCGTGGGATCATCGCCTTTATAATACTTGCTGTAAGGGCACATCACATCGTGGTTGCCGGGGATGACGAGTGTTCTGACACCGACCTGCTCCAGCCGTTGCAGGTGCCAGGCAAGCCGCTCATGACTCGCCCGCTCACCGTTAAACGTGAGGTCGCCGCTAATGAGAAGCAGCTGCGGTTTCTCGGCAATGATGTCATCGACCATGCGCTGCATGATAAGGTCGCTGTTGAGCACCAGCTTCATGTCGCCGGCATCGAGCTGTCGAGCCGCCTTTCCGTTGTCATAAAGCGACGGAGACAGCAGATGAATGTCGCTGATGACCACAATATTATAGTTGTCGTTACTCTGCATAGCTGTAGCATTAAGACTCGGTGCTGCAAAAACAACAAACAAGCACCAAGCAGTAAGAAAAAAGTACTTCATGTTATATACTGATGTTTCTCAAAGTAAAAATGAGTGAACAAATAAATAAATTTCTGGCGAAAAGGCCCCATTCTCTGTAGGACAAGGCCAGCCTTGTCAGTTTGGGGGCTTGGGAGAGTATGAAAATTTGAAATAGCTACATAGTTCTTATTATTTTTTGGCAAAAATAGGGAAAAAATCAAACCCACACAAAAATACGTCCTTAAAAATGTGATTTAGCTAATAAACAGATGTTTACTAAATAAGCACAAGTTAACTCATAACACTGTAAGACACATGCATTCATTGCAATCGTTTGCATGATTTTTCGTTGAAAAAATCACGCAAGTTACCTGTTACACATTATTATGTACATAATTTTGCGTGCTTTCTTTTTAAAAGTATCTATCTGATTGACTAACTAGTAATTAACAAAATAATTTAAACGAAAAATGAAAAACTATCTTAAACAGTGGGCATGGAGAACACTCTTAGCACTCACATGCATCTTAACCGCCTCCTCGGCTTGGGCGAGTTTCAATATCTATGTGAACTCGACCTCAGGTGACTTTTACATTTACATGTGGGACGATGGCTCTACCAATAGTTGGCCTGGGAATAAGCTTAGCACTTA
This sequence comes from uncultured Prevotellaceae bacterium, assembly GCA_937904375.1. Classification (GTDB taxonomy): domain Bacteria; phylum Bacteroidota; class Bacteroidia; order Bacteroidales; family Muribaculaceae; genus Sodaliphilus. The sequence goes on along the minus strand of CALDIG010000140.1, from coordinate 182 downwards.
TTCTACAACCACTTAAGTTTCTAAAGTAAAAAAAGCATAGTTGAAATTTTGCAAAGTCACTGATTTTCAGTAACTTTGTAGTTGAAAAATAAAAACAACAACTTCAACTATGCAGCACAAAGGTAAGAAAATTTTCTCAGAATTGAGCACATTTTTCAAAAATAAAGATAACAGTGACGCGA
>CALDIG010000139.1 GCA_937904375.1 uncultured Prevotellaceae bacterium | reverse complement strand
TTGTAGCGGCGTATTACCCGCTGGGCGATGTCAAAGCCTGGGAAGCAGTGCAGTCGCTCCTGCAAGTAGCCGTAGGTGACAGAGTCAAGGTTCTGTACCAGTGGTTGAGGTGTGACGGCGCTATAGTTTCGGTTTTTCTTAGGATCGCTCATGTTCTTCCACAGCAAGTCGAAGTCTTCGCGCTTGAGTTGCAGAATATCGCACATGGTGGTGGTGTCAAACTCTGTCACATCTTTTGGTGTGAGCACCAGATCGTAGGCAGGTTCATTATATACCGCTAGGTTGCCGTTGCGGTCATAGATTTGTCCTCGTGAGGGGTGCGTGATTTTCACCGAGCGCGCGTTGCTCACTGCTATTTGGCTATACTCGTTGCTTGTGACCTGCAAGTCAAAGAGTTTCCACAGGTATATAGCGACAATGACGACAATAAAGCCGCCAATCACATACTTGCGTTTCTCGAGATTATAGTCTTTTCTCACTTTCGGTGCTCACTAAACTGTCGATACCAAAAATTAATAGAATGGAGAGCGCGCTGCTTGCGACGATGCGCAACAAGGTGAGGGAAATGTTGTGCAGAGTGAAGGCTTGTGCCATGAACAATACTGCGCAATAGATGAACACCAGTGTTGACAGGTATTTCATGTAACTTGCAATTCCCACAGTATCGACCGATGGCACTGGGTCGCCCTCCTCATCTTCTCGCATGACGATAAAGAAATTGAACACCGGCCTGCGAGCCATAGCCATGACGGTGCATGCCAGCGAGTTCATGCCCTGGGTGTTGTTGAACATATCAATGAAGAGTCCAAACAGGAAGGCTATGGTGAGTGTCCAGTTGATGGAGTAGTTGACCGGCAGTCGCAAGATGAGGTAGATGTAGATGACGGGCATTGCCACGCCAAAGAGAACGATTTTGCTGCACACCACCTGCGCTACCAGCAGAGCGATGAAGAGGATGAGGAAATTAAACAGGGTGTTTTTCATTACTTCATCCCTCCTTCCTCTTTGAGAGTGGTGGCGTCGTTGCTCTCGAGCTGCTTGAGCTCGTCCTTGCGGTTGTTCTTGATCACATGCACATTGCTCAGCTGGGTGATGCGGCAAGTGAGTCTCACGATAAGCTTCATGAAGCTGTCGCTGCTGGTGGTTGGCGACACGCTTTCCACCACGCCAACCATGAAACCCGGTGGGAAGCTGAGGGAGCTGCTGCTGGTGACCACGGTGTCGCCCACATGATACTCACCCACCTTAGGCAGGTTTTCCAGAATGGCATGGTCGGTGCTCTTTCCATCCCACACGAGTAGTCCAAAGTTGCCGTTGCCCTTGAGACCGCATGTGATTTTGGTGTCGGGGTGCAGCATCGACATGACACGAGCCGAGTGAGTGTTAACGGCATCGACAATGCCTACCACTCCGTTCATGTCCATCACGCCCATATAAAGCTCAATACCGTCGGCGCTGCCTCGGTCGATAGTGATGTAGTTGCTGGGGTTCACCACGCTGTTGCTGATCACGTGAGCCGAAATGAAGGTGTAGTCGCCCTCTCCGCATACCGTGTCACCAGGTTTAGCTCCATATTTCAGTTCCAGTTCCACAATCTGCTTCTGCAGTGCCAGGATCTCGGCTTTCTGCTCGGCATTGCGCTTGTGCAGATCCTCGTTGACTTCCTTGAGGTGGAAATAGTCGGATGCTCCGTTCACGACCTTAGATATCGTCGCCACGGTGCCGTTGGCAGACGTGAGATACACGCTCTGCTGGAATGGGCTAGAACGGAACAGCAGCACAAGGCTCACAATCACATAGAAAGCGAAGAAGAACCATGCGCTATTTTTTATTATGAAATTAATTAAGTTGTTCACAGTAAACGAGTTGACAAGTAAACGAGCAAACAAGCTGACGAGCAAACAAGCTGACGAGCAAACAAGATAGTGGAGAGTTGAGAGTTGAGAGGTCTCAGCCCCCCTTTGTACTCTAAACTCTAAACTTTTAAGCGCAGCATAAATTTTTATCGTTTCAGGAACTTAAAGCGCTTGATGTTCTTCAGGGCCACTCCAGTGCCTTTGGCAACGGCGTGCAGCGGGTCATCGGCAACATGGAATGGGATGCCTATCTTGTCGGTGAGCCTTCGGTCGAGACCACGCAGGAGCGCACCGCCACCAGCGAGATAGATGCCGTTTTTCACGATGTCGCTGTAGAGCTCAGGAGGAGTCTGCTCAAGGGCGCTAAGTACGGCGGCCTCAATCTTTGAGATAGACTTCTCAATGCAGTTGCAGATTTCCTGATATGACACTGGCACCTCCATTGGCAGGGCTGTCATCTGGTTGGGACCGTGCACGATGTAGTCATCGGGTGGGCTGTCGAGGTCGGGGAGGGCAGAGCCAACATGAATCTTGATAAGCTCGGCGGTGCGCTCCCCCACCTTAACGTTGTGGGCGCGGCGCATGTGCTCGCGAATGTCTTCGGTAAGGTCGTCGCCGGCAATGCGAATACTCTTGTTGCTCACGATACCTCCGAGCGAGATAACGGCAATCTCGGTGGTGCCACCGCCTATGTCAACTATCATATTGCCCTCGGGTGCCAGCACGTCGATGCCGATACCGAGTGCGGCAGCCATAGGCTCATAGATCATATAAACGTCGCGGCCTCCGGCATGTTCGCTAGAGTCGCGCACGGCACGTATCTCCACCTCGGTAGAGCCCGAAGGGATGCACACCACCATGCGCAGGGCGGGGGAGAACCAGTGATTTTTTTGGCTCACTTTCTTTATCATGCCCCTAATCATCAGCTCGGCGGCGTTGAAGTCGGCAATCACACCGTCGCGCAGCGGGCGCACGGTCTTGATGCCCTCATGCACTTTGCCGCGCATCTCGCGGGCTGTCTCGCCCACCGCCATGAGTTTCTGGGTTTTGGTATCGAGAGCCACCACCGATGGCTCGTCAATAACTATCTTGTCGTTGTGGATGATGATTGTGTTGGCCGTTCCCAGGTCAACAGCGATTTCTTGAGTAAATGAGAACAAACCCATATCGTTATATCTTTCTTTATTAAGATGATGTTCTACTTAAAAAGCTGTAAATCACAACTCTAAAAGCGATATGCACATCTTGTTGGTTACAATGCATTGTTTTCAGAGTGCAAAATTAGTGCAAGCCGAGAGAAAAACAAAATGAAAAGCCAAGTTTTTAAATTTTTTTCCGATAAAACGAGCTCGGCACTTTAATTTTCAAACAAAACCAACAAATAGTAACTTATTTCTCAAACAAAGACAACAAAGAACAACAAAGAAAAACAAAGTCAACAAATAATATTTTTTTGTTTTTTGTCAGGTTTTGTTGTATTTGTTTGATTTTTGACTCTTGTTGTTTCTAGTCGTTTCTAGTCGTCTGATTTTTGTTTGCAATTGTTTGACAAAATTAGAGCTTTCTGTCGATTTCGTCTAGTTTGCCGCCCCATAGGTAGTGTTTTGTCTCGCGCGCAATCACTCCTGATAGCAGTAGCAGTGCTGCGAGGTTGGGCAGTGCCATGAGGGCGTTCATGATGTCGATTTCGCCGCCGTAGGGCCACGGAAGTGATTTTGTAGTCTGCGGA
>CALDIG010000138.1 GCA_937904375.1 uncultured Prevotellaceae bacterium | reverse complement strand
ACCTCACCGAACGTCCTGGTGTGGAAATGCGATTCCAAAACTTCAGGGTCTCCATTCTGGGTGAAGTCAAAAATCCTGGCGTAATTAAGGCCGTAAACGGTCGTCTCAACCTGCTAGAGGCGATTGCACAGGCGGGCGACCTCACAATTCATGGCCGTCGCGACAACGTGATGATTGTGCGCACCAACAGCGACGGCAGCCGCTCTATCCAGACGGTGAATATGAACGACAAGAACATGATTGTCTCGCCAAGCTTCAACCTGCAGCAAAACGACATTATCTACGTGGAACCCAACAGCTCACGAGCCCGCCAGTCGTGGAACGTGCCACCCGCACTGTCGTTGGGATTGTCGTCAGTAGGAACCCTAATCTCCATCGCAACTTTCATCATCACACTGACGAAATAAGACAGAAGTCAGATGTCAGAAATCAGATTTCAGTTCTCAGAAGTCAGAAATCAGATTTCAGTTCTCAGAAGTCAGAAATCAGATCTCAGGCTTTAAGAATTGAATTTATAAATCGGCAGGCTTAACCTGTAATAAATCTTTTTGATATGGCAGAAAGCAAGAAATTTGAGCAAGCATTGCCTGTGGGGTTTAAACTCAGTGGCGGTTCACACGATTATTACATTGAACAAATACTTGGGCAAGGCGGTTTCGGCATTACCTATAAGGTAAAAACCCGCTTAAAAGCAGGCAACATTAGCATAGATGCTCATTTTGCTGTCAAGGAATATTTCCCTTCAGGATGCTGGCGCAATCCTGGCAACACAATGATGTTGTATGCGCCCACATCGGAGGCAGATGTGAAATCTAGTCTCAAGGACTTCATCACCGAGGGCCGCCGCTTGCAGCAGATATGCAACATCAACAGTAATATCGTAAGTGTTAATGAGGTGTTTGAGGCCAACGGCACTGCATATTTTGTCATGGAATACCTCTCGGGCGGAGACATCAGGCAATGGGTTCGTGACAATGGCGGAACAATGAGCGAGAACGAGATGCTAAGCATTATAACGCCTATTGCCAACGCCGTGCAATGCCTTCACGACCACAACATGCTGCACCTCGACATTAAGCCTGAGAACATAGTGATGCGACTGAGCGAGGATGGCTCACACCTTGTGCCAGTCCTTATAGACTTTGGAATTGCCGTGCACTTCGACGAGGAAGGAATTCCAACTACCACCAGCCCATCAAAAGGTGTAACACAAGGCTACTCGCCAGTGGAGCAGTTTGCTGGCATCACACGGTTTGACCCAAGGTTTGATGTTTATTCCCTCAGTGCTACATGTTTCTACATGCTAACAGGACAGACCCCCAAAAGAGCCTTTGATGTTACCGAAGCCGATATCAGAGCATCCCTTATGGGTCATGCAAGCAAAGGCACTATCGATGCTATCGTTAATGGCATGCGCAAGGAAGTTGTTCATCGCACCCCAACGGTCAACGACCTGCTTTATGCTCTTGACATTGCCTCACCCAAAGATGCGCCATCTGCCGATGACAAACAAGCGACCAGGATTCTAAATTATCTGCAAAGCGACAATTCTGTCGTAGCACTTAACAGCAGCGGGGATGCGTCACTGCCAGTTAGCGAGCCTTACGAGACCACTGATGACGAACAGCCTAAATCAAAGAAGCGCAAGACTTGGATTATCGCCGCCTGCGTGGCAGCAGTGTTAGGACTTGGCATTTGGGGAGCTTCATCGCTCATTAAAGGTGCTGGAATAACAAAAAATGACGTGCCATTAGAAAAACTCCTCAAAGACACAATATATAGCGAAGCCCTGTTGCAAGAAGCCCAAAAGGGCAACGCAGAGGCACAAAATCTGTTAGGATTATGTTATGCAAGAGGTAATGGTGTTGAAAAAGACTTGAAGCAAGCAGCAGAATGGTTCCGCAAGGCCGCGGAACAAGAAAATGCCGATGCGCAATTCAACTTGGGAGTTTGTTATGATAAAGAAGAAGACTATAAGCAAGCAGTAGAATGCTACCGAAAGGCCGCGGAGCAAGGACATGTCGATGCGCAATTCAACTTGGGATACTGTTATTATGATGGTATTGGTGTTGAAATAGACTATAAGCAAGCAGTAGAATGGTTCCGAAAGTCCGCGGAGCAAGGAGACGCCGGAGCGCAATATAGGTTGGGAGAATGTTATTATGAAGGACTTGGCGTTGAAAAAGACTATTATCAAGCAGTAGAATGGTATCGTAAGGCGGCGGAGCAAGGAGTCGCCGTAGCGCAAAATAACTTGGGATTGTGTTATGAAAATGGTGAAGGTGTAAATAAAGACATAAACAAAGCTGTAGAATGGTACCGTAAGGCGGCGGAGCAAGGAGATGCCGATGCGCAATGCCAATTGGGAATCTATTATTATGAAGGGAATGGTGTTGAAATAGACTATAACCAAGCAGCAGTATGGTTCCGTAAGGCGGCAGAGCAAGGAGTCGCCGCAGCGCAAAATAACTTGGGAGTGTGTTATAAATTTGGTGAAGGAGTTGAAAAAGACATAAATCAAGCTATAGAATGGTACCGTAAAGCAGCTCGTCAAGGAAACGAAGATGCACAATATAACTTACGCGAACTGGGAGAGAGTTGGTGAACCTCTACTTGCAAAAAATGAACACCACCCCTCGTAGTGAGTTGGGTGGTGTTTTTTGTTTCTTCACTCTGGGAGTTATGTGCCAGAGTTGTCTGTTTTTTAGTTTGCCACGAAACCTTCTAGTCCTGGTTGGTCAATACCTGTAACGGTGTAAGCTCTGGCAAATTGCTTGAGGAAGTTGATGGTGGAAAGTCTTGGTCCACGTTCTACTTGCTCCTCTTGTGTCTGAAATTTTAATTCTTCGGTGTAGTTTTCTTGCATAGGCGGCCTTTCTTTAATTATTTACATCTTTATAACGCACTTAACCGCCTATTATTATTTCAGATAGACATATTTTTTAAAAAAGTTATTAACAAGCTTCTGAGCTGACAAGGGAACAAGCGAAAAAGCTGACGTAAAGACTATTAAGGACAATAGTTATTAATATTTTTTTATTACTGACAATTGCCACCGCAGTCAATTGTCTGTAATGAACAGTATCTAATGTGGGTAATGTCTTGTCCTTAATTGTCTTAACTACATTTGTCTCGTCAGCTTGTTAGCTCACGGGAACTGCAAGTTATGCTTCTTGAACTGGTCGATGTCGAGTTGCTTGAGACCACAGCTATCGAGAGAGAGCATTTCGTTGTGGTCATTGATATAAAGACGCTTGTGTGGCTTGAAGTCTTTGTTGCTCAACGCCAGAGAGTTCTTCTTATAAGGCGACCGAATGCCGCTCAAATCAAGCAGAGTGTGGAACACTACCATATTGGTTGATACGGGAATCGATTTATGAGCCTGCAGTTGTGCTACAGCATCGGGATAGTTACTGATGTACACTTGTGAAGTCCACACCAGCAGCGGCACCCGTAGCTGGTAATAGGTGGGCAGCGGCGAGGCGTGCAGAAAGCGTCCCCTGCCATCGTCGAAAATGTCCTCTCCGTGGTCGCTGGTGAAGATGACCGCACTACTCACGCCCTTAGCGTCAACCAGGCGGATAATTGACGACAGCACCTTGTCGGTATTGACGATTGAGTTGTCGTAGGCATTAACGAGCTGTTCACGGTAAACCTTTTCGGCCGAAATCACGTTATCGGGTTTAAATACCGTCTCATTTTTAGGATAACGATCCTTGTAGTTGAAATGCGAGCCATACATGTGTACCACAATGAACAATTTGCCGCCATTGTAACTGTCTAACCGCTGCTTTACGCAATCTATCAACTGATCATCAAAGACATTGCCCGCCATCGACACATTGTCTTTGAGGAATTTCACCTCATGAGCTTCGCTGCCAAAGGCATCGATAAACGAGTGGTTGCGACGCTGGTTGCTGTAGAACGCCGTTTGGTAGCCAGCTTCTTTATAGGCGGTGATGATGCCTTTGCGATAATAAAGACTGTCGTACTGCTCACTTGCAGCACATGACATGAGCATTGGCACACTCTTGTGGGTAGTGTTTGACATCGTTATCGCATCGCGATAGACCACAAGCCCTGGTAAAGCACTGGTACCAGGGTTGGTGTTACGGTTGTAGCCATAGAGGCTCCAGTTGTCGGCTCGCGATGTCTCTCCAATGACCAGTATATAAATTTCGGGCAATGAATCTTGCCTGAGATTAGTGGCTTGATAAGAGAAATCCTTGGAGGTGTACTCATAATTCCTTTGCTTAGCAAACCGGTTGATGGCAATACCAACATTATAGGTACCGTTAATCGGGAAAATGTCGTTTTGCATCTTAAACCCTCTATCGCAAAACACATTGATAATCATCAACAAAGCGCCAAGAGCCAGAACGGGCAACGACCAGATGCGCTGACGACGGCGGAAGCGGTCGCTGAGTGTGGTCTTGGCACGCCACGACACTATCGACATGACAATACCAAATCCATAAAGCCCCACTACAAAAATCACTGCAACCAGCAAGTTTGACAACAGCTCGGTAGCCTCACCGGGATTGGTTGTCAACACGTTAAGGAACATATCCACCGCTATCGGTGACTCGCCATAGAGCCACAGCAGGACAATTTGGAAAGCCCCCACAAACATAAACCAGAATAGCCACCAAAACGGCTTGCCTGGCTTCTTTGCCAGTGTGAACATAAAGCCAAAGAATCCCAACGGTAACACAATCTGAACTATGCGCGTCAACAGAGATGTTGACTCGGTGAAGAACATGAAGATATTGGGCAATATCGCCATGAACACAAACAGCCAGTAGATGTATTGCTGATTAGTGAATATATGCTTTAAGCTCTTCATTTGTTGTTCTTGTTTACAAAAAACTTGCAAAGATAACAATTTTTCTCGAAAACAAGGGCAATGTTGCAAAGTAATGTGTAATTTTGCACACCGAAAAACTATGGCATCAGCAAAAAACATATACTTGCAGCTGTGGCTCACGTTCATGAAGATTGGCGCGTTCACCTTTGGAGGGGGATGGGCCATGATTTCTATCATTGAGCGTGAGATTGTCGATAACCACAAGTGGATTGAGAAAGACGAATTTCTCGACCTGCTCGCCATCGCGCAGGCGATGCCAGGCATCTTGGCGGTTAACATTGCGGTGGTGATTGGCGACAGGCTACGTGGCGTGAAAGGCAGCATGGCGGCGGCTTTCGGCACAATATTGCCGTCGTTTGCCATTATCCTTGCCATCGCTATTTTCCTCACTCCCGAGACCATCAAGAACAACGAGGTGCTCACACGCATCTTCAAGGGCATACGTCCCGCTGTGGTCGCGCTCATCATAGCTCCGGTTATCACCACTGCCCGCGCCGCAAAAATAAATTGGAAGACCATCATCATCCCTATGGTGGTGGCGACGCTTATATACTCGGGACTGCCGGTGGTCTCTAATCCCATTCTCTATATCGTGCTGGGGGGAATAGGCGGCTATATCTACTACACCCATGTCACTCTCAAGCAGCGAAAGGAGGAAGGGCAATGAGCATCTATCTGAAACTCATCTGGGCATACTTGAAGATTGGTCTCTTCGGCTTTGGCGGCGGCTATGCGATGCTCTCGCTGGTGCAGAACGAGGTGGTGAAAAACGGCTGGATAACCAACCAGATGTTCACCGACATAGTCGCAATCTCGCAGATGACACCAGGACCCATAGGCATCAATAGTGCAACCTACATTGGCTATGTCTCGACCAGCAATATTCTAGGCTCAATAGTGGCTACTCTAGTGGTTGTTTTGCCTCCCTACCTGCTCACGCTCTATGCCAGCCACTACATCTCTCGCCACAGCGACAGCGCCATTATCAAGGGAGCCTTCATGGGGCTGCGACCTGTTGTGGTGGGGCTTATCGCCAGCGCCGCGTTGCTGCTGATGAACAAGGACAATTTCGGCATCGCCGGCTCACGCGAGAACCTAATCTCCATCACACTCTGCGTGGCATCGTTCTGCACAATGTATTTCACCAAGATCCATCCTATCTTCGTGATAATCATGGCAGGAATCGCCGGCTTTTTCCTGTTTTAGCGACATCACCCACTTAACACTTAAAACTTAACACTTTACACTTATATATGAAGTATCAAGACGCCATCAATTATCTCTACAATCAGCTTCCCGCTTTTGAGAGGCAGGGGGCAAGCGGTTATAAACCAGGATTGGGCAATGCCATCGCGCTCGACGACTGGACTGGAAACCCACACCGAGCTTACAGGTGCATCCACATTGCTGGAACCAACGGCAAAGGCTCGGTAGCTAACCTTCTCGCCGCCACCCTGCAAGCCAGCGGCTACCGCGTGGGGCTGTTCACCTCGCCGCATCTGGTAGATTTCAGAGAACGCATCCGTGTCAACGGCAAGATGATTG
>CALDIG010000137.1 GCA_937904375.1 uncultured Prevotellaceae bacterium | reverse complement strand
CAATAAAGCCACTATATGCACTTCTTATCCTGCAAAATGACCATTACGCCTAAAAACATCACTAACACAACCAGCTCGCGCAAGCGAGCGACACAACCAGCGAGCGAAGCGAAGCGGCAAACTAGCGAGCAATGCGAGCGACACAACCAGCGAGCAACGCGAGCGACACAACCAGCGAGCAATGCGAGCGACACAACCAGCGAGCAATGCGAGCGACACAACCAGCGAGCATCGCGAGCGGCAAACTAGCGAGCAACGCGAACGGACAACTAGCGAAGCCGCAGGCGGAGCGGAAAACTAGCGAGCGTAGTAGCATTTTATCTCGCCCACGGGGAGCTTACCCACCACCATGAGCGGTATGCGTTGAGCATCGGTGGAGATATATGCGTCGATGTCGTCACTCGACTTCTTGCCGTTGTCCTGAGTGAATTTTAGCTTTATATGGAACGCCTGATGCCGTGACTTGTCGCGCAGCTGCAACGGCTCGATGCCCACATAATTTATGGTGAGAATCTCCTTCTCCTTTCCCGAGAAGATCCAAGTGCTGTAGGTGTTGTTGGTCTTCATCTTGGCAAAGTCGATGTTGCGCAGCATGAAAAACACGCTCAGCATGTCGTAGGCCACACCGTTGGCGCTAAGGCTGATGTTGGCGGTGGGTTTGTTCTTGCGGTAGCGGGTGCATTGTGCCGAGGTGCTGGCATTATAGTTGGTGAACTGCACTATGTCGTGGGCATAGTAGCTCTTCTCGTGCGTGAGTTTCTCATACTTGATGGGGCGGAAATTACTGCCCATCGTGCATTTGAGAGTGTCGCGCACAGGATAGATTTTGTCGGCCCACGAGCGCGTCTTGCCGGTGAGGCGAGAACTGTAGCCGTTGGCGGTCTTTGTGGTGGTGAGAGAAGCATCGGCGGCGTGTTTCCATACCACACCCCAGTGATACACCACCTGATAATTTAGTGTCTCATTGGTGATAGTCAAGGCATTGACGAGCGGCGACAGCACTAAACTAATAACCACAAATACTAAAAAAAATGTCTTCCTCATTATTATTAATTTTTTTGTTTTAGATAAGACTTGTTTAGTCTTTAAAAGTTTAAAATGAGATGTAGTGAGTATAATCTAGATAGCCTAGAACATCTAGAATATCTAGAAAGGGTTCAGTCGCAAAAAGGTGGGGCTAAGACAAGTCGAAGACTTGACCATGTGCGAAACACATTGTGCCGTTCACGGCGGAG
>CALDIG010000136.1 GCA_937904375.1 uncultured Prevotellaceae bacterium | reverse complement strand
GATGCGGGATTGGTTTACGGCACCCTGGCAATTGCACTTGGAGGAACCGATTTATATCGAAGAGAAGGAATTACGACCCGATCGCGTGATGATTAATCCGAATACGAAAGAGGCCATTGTGCTGGATTATAAGTTCGGTCATTGGGAGAAAGCGTATATCGATCAGGTGCGGGGTTATATGCATGCGTTACGTGAATTGGATTACGCTCCCGTACGCGGATATCTATGGTTCGCGCGAGAGAATAGATTAGTGGAGGTAAAGAATGGATAGTTTCTTGAGACATACGGCGAAAGAAATCATTAAGCGACTGAACTGGCAGCAGTTAAGCCGTACGACGCTTGTGTTACCTTCCCACCGTGCCGGATTGGTGTTGAAGAACGAGTTGCTACAGTTACAACGCGACCAGAATCAGAAAGCTATCTGGGCACCGGATGTGAAGACGCTGCAGCAGTTGGCACAGGTCTTCGGCTACGAGCGTGAGGCGTCGGTGTGCCGCGAGATTTCCAAACTCCATGACACCACCCATCATGGCACCCTTGGCGAGCTTATTGAGCATTTCACTCACGAGGCTCCTCGAGGCGAGATCGTGATTGTGGTGGCGGGAAAGGAAAGCGAGGCTCACGTCAAAGTCGATAAGTATGCCAAGTTCAAGAACAAATACGGCCAGTGCGATGAGAACGCTTAGCAAACTCATATTATCATTATTGGCGATTGTTGTGGTGGCATTCTCCTCGTGTCGTGACAAGGATAAAAGCGACAAGAGCGAGCAGCCGCAAGTGATAAGAAGCAACGACGAGCTGAAACCTTCGACCGAAGACGTGCTCACCGCGCCACAGCAGCTCAAGAGTTCGCTTAATGCTCTTACCAATGAGATAAATGATGGATTTGACGATATTACACGCTTTGAGCAGACACTCGACACTACCGATCTCTCGCTGCTGTCACAAAACAAGAGAGCGAAGCTGCGCAATAATATCCTGTTGGCAAAGAACGCCATTCAGGAAAGACGCAGGATGCTCGTCAATATAGAAGACGATTTAAACGACCTCGACGAGCAGGGGCGAGTCGAGGTGGCGCAAACTATCACCAACCTGCGACAACAACTTGACTTGCAAAAGGCAAAGGTTGACCAACTCAGTGCCAAACTGCATTCCTCAACCTCAAAACCTAAAGTCACGAAGGAACGCTCTGACTCCACAGTGGCCAATGCTCCTCCCAAAGAGACGCAAGTGGCTCCTGAAGAGGAAATTAAGAAGAAGGAACAGGCAGAGTTGCTCAATAATGAGCTCAACGAGTGCTACTATGCCATAGGCACCAGAAGTGACTTGAAAACCCACAAGATAATCGACTCGGAGTTCCTGAAAAAGACCAAAGTGATGCAGAGTGGAAATTTGTTGCTCTCTTATTTTGTAAAGGCCGACAAGCGCACGTTGAATGAGATTTCTATTAAAAGCAAGAAAGTAAATATACTCACCACCCATGACCCGCAATCTTTCGCCATCGAGGAAGCCGAGGACATGACAATCATCAAAATCATTGATGCGGCAACCTTTTGGGAATACAGCAACTACCTCGTAGTGCAGGTTGAATAAAGTGGAGAGTGGAGAGTGGAGAGTGGAGAGTGGAGAGGACTCCGTACCCCTCTGTACTCTGTACTCTGAACTCTGAACTGATAAGCCTCGTCAGCTCGTTCGCTCGTCAGCTAAAAACGATAAACGAATAACGATGAAAGTAGTAATCGCCATCGATAAGTTCAAAGGAAGTGCCACCAGTGAGCAACTGGCGCAGGTGATAGGTGATGAGATCCACAGCGTCTATCCTGATGCGCAGGTGGTGGCAGTGCCCATTGCCGATGGCGGAGACGGCACGATGGAATGTGTCAAAAGCATCATCGGAGCAAAGGCAAATACTTGCAAAGTGAGCGTTACTGCACCGCTGCGCCAGCTGCCACAGGTCAAGGCGCAATACGTCATCGACGGTGACACAGCCTATATGGACCTTGCTACGGCAAGCGGGCTGGCATTAGTGCCTTACGGTTGCCGCGACGTGATGAAGGCCAGCACATTTGGCACAGGAGAAATGATTGCCCACGCCGTCAACCACGGTGCGAGGCACATAGTGCTAGGACTTGGCGGCAGCGCCACTTGCGATGGAGGGATGGGCATTCTAGAGGCTTTGGGATTCAAGTTTGTTGACAAGAACGGCAACGTGTTATCGCCTTGCGGCGAGAATCTTGCCAAGATTGAAAGCGTAGATAGCAGTAATGTTGGCAGCAAGGTGCTAAACACGCGATTCACGTTGCTGAGCGATGTCGATAATCCTCTTTATGGCGAAAAAGGTGCAGCATATATCTTCGCCCCGCAAAAAGGGGCTTCGCAGCAGCAGGTCGCACTACTCGACGATGGTCTAAGGCATTTTGCCACGCTGCTGCCACATCACATTGCTCACTTGCCTGGTGCTGGTGCCGCAGGCGGTGTGACGGCGGGGATGATGGCAATGCTAAACGCAACCATCAAGCCAGGAATAGATGTGTTGCTCGAAATGGCGCATTTTGACGACCTTATCGCCGATGCCGACCTTGTCATAACCGGTGAGGGCCGTATCGATGCACAAACCCTTCACGGCAAGGCACCGGCAGGAGTGCTGAAAGCGGCAAAGAAAAAAGGAGTGCCAGTTGTTGCCCTTTGCGGATGCATAGCCCCTGGCACCAATACCACCGAAATGGGCTTCGAAAAAGTACTTGCCGTTACCCCTGTGGGTATGCCCTTAGAGCAAGCCCTTGACACCATGACCACCCTCGGCAACGTTGCTGCCGCCACTAGGGAAATAATGGCTAAGAGTTGTTAGTTTACTTGTTGCGATGGCATCTCAACAAACTGGACTCTTTGGGTTTTCAAAATTGGTTATTTTGTTGTTTTTCTACTTTTTATTGCATGTTTAGTGATTAGAATTTGCATGATTGGGAAAAAATCTTTATATTTGCTTGCTAATTATGTTCCTCAATTTTTTATTGCTATGAAGAAGGTTAGTTTTAATGTGCAGAAATGGACGGTTAGAGTGCTTGTTGCCGTAGGTGCTTTGCTGGGCATCTCGGCTTGTTGTCACACCAAGAAAGCGGTGGAAGAGGACATCAATAATTACTTCGACAACAACAATAATAATATGCCTCAGATTCATAATCTCAAATACGGTCCACTGGTGAATATTTATCAAGATGCCCCCGTTTTACAATCAATAGCAGAACGCGTTGACGAGAATGGCAATGTCGTGTATGACACTATTGTCAGTCCAGAAACTCTAAAAGAAAAACCGAAGTTGAAACAAATAAATCCTGAGGAAGAGTAAGCTATGAAAAAGATGAGTTTTAATGTGCATAAATGGGGAGTGCGTGCGCTGGTGGCTGTTGGCGCTCTGATGGGCTTGTCGTCATGCACTCACAAGATTGGTCCCAACCCCGCCGAGGGTGTCTATGGCCCGCCGCCAGGATATGATCCTCAGCGCATAAATGTGGTAGAGGACGTTTATGGACCTCCAGTAGAAAGGATTGACAGTGTCAAGGCGACTGATGAGCCAGAATTGAAACAGGAAAAAGATTCTGAATTATGAAAAAGCCGACGTTTGTAATAAAAAAATGGTTGGTTCGAGGACTGGTTGTGATAGGCGCAATGATAGGCATCACTGCTTGCCAGCACACAAAAAAGTACAACCTTGATGATGATGCAAGCATCTCGAGCTCCGAGTCCAGTGAGAATAGCGATATCAGCGAAGTCAGCGATATAAGCGAAATCAGCGACGTGGAGGATGTATATGGTCCCCCTATTGAAGATATAGAGACAGTCTATGGTCCGCCATCTTATTTCGATGAGATTGAGGGGAAACCCGAAGTCATTGATGAGCCTATGTCGTCCAAAGAAGACTAAAACGTAAAATAAATGAAGACTCGCCAACTTATTGAACTGGAGAAGACCCGCAACGAGCGACGGTGGCTTGAGAAGCACCATCCGCTGCGCCAGCTTTTCTGGGAATGCACCCTGCGCTGCAACCTCTCATGCCGCCACTGTGGCAGCGATTGCCGCAAAGTGTCGCTCACGCCCGATATGCCTCTTGAGCATTTCCTTCCTGTGCTCGACGACGTGGCAACGATGATTTCTCCTAGTAAAGTGCTG
>CALDIG010000135.1 GCA_937904375.1 uncultured Prevotellaceae bacterium | reverse complement strand
ACCGCACCAACCCCAACACCGGCGACCGCGTGTCGCTGCTGGGCTACGGCATGATGCGACTGCCAGTGGAGGGCGGCGAGTCGGGACGCGAGAACCCCGATGCACCCATCGACCAGGAGCTGGTGAACAAGGAGATTGACTTCGCATTGGCACATGGAGTGAACTATATCGACACGTCGCCGGCTTACTGCCAGGGAAAGAGCGAGAAAGCGACAGGCATCGCCTTGAGCCGTCACCCGCGCGACAAGTATTTCATCGCCACCAAGCTCTCGAATTTCGCCCCCGAGACATGGCCACTCGAGGAGGGTCAAAAGATGTTCTTCAACTCGCTCAAGGAGCTGCAGGTCGATTACGTCGATTACCTGCTCCTGCACGGCGTGGGAATGGGAGAGAACGGTCCCGAGGAGTTTGACCACCGCTACGCCGAGAACGGTCTGCTCGACTGGCTCGTGGGGCAGAAAGAGGCGGGAAAGATACGCAACCTGGGCTTCAGCTACCACGGCGACATCAGTGTCTTCGACACACTGCTGCAATGGCACGACGAGGGCGACTATCACTGGGACTTCGTGCAGATTGAGCTTAACTACCTCGACTGGAAACACGCCAAGGAAATAAATGACCGCAATACCAACGCCGAATATCTTTACAACGAGCTGAAAAAACGCGACATCCCCGCCGTCATCATGGAGCCGCTACTGGGAGGACGCCTTGCCAAAGTGCCCGACAGCATCGTTGCCGAGATGAAGCAACGCGAGCCCGACAGCAGCGTGGCATCGTGGGCGTTCCGCTATGCCGGCACCCCCGACGGCGTGCTCACCGTGCTCAGCGGCATGACCTACATGGACCACCTCATGGAGAACATCATCACCTACTCGCCGTTGAAGCCTATCAGTAAGGAGGAGAACAAGTTCCTCGAACGTATCGCCGACAAGATGGTGGCAATGAACACCATCCCCTGCAACGACTGCAAATATTGCATGCCATGCCCCTACGGCATCGACATTCCCGCCATCTTCGTGCATTACAACAAGTGCATCAACGACGGCAACCTCATTAACGAAGAGAGCGACAGCGACTACAAGCGAGCGCGCAAGGCATTCCTCGTGGGTTATGACCGCAGCGTACCCAAGCTCAGGCAGGCCAACCACTGCATCGCCTGCGGACAATGCAAAAGCCACTGCCCGCAACGCATCGACATCCCCAAAGAGCTGAAACGCATCGACGACTTCGTTGAGCAACTAAAACAAAGCGACCAGAAAGACTAAGCTTGCTCAAATTATTTCGAGAGTGAGCATTTTACTTAAAAGAAGTCAAACTCAAAAAATTGAATATCAGTAAACTTAAAATCGTTGAAATTAGTTTAATTAGTTGTTTTTATTTTTTTTAAAGTGGACTCAGTAATTGAGATGGATTTTGAATTTATGTAGAGCAGGTTTTTATTCAACCTAGATTATTCCATAGTCCTTACTACTGCAAACAACAAAGACCTGCACCTGAGCGCTATTCTCTATCAAGCACATCCAGCATTTGCTTAGCGGTAAGGTGGAGAACTGGGTGTTGCCACTCGGGGGCGAGTTCTGCCATGGGGCGCAGGAAGAAGTCGCGGCGGGGCAGGTGTCGGTGAGGCACTTGCAGGTTAGGCAGGTCGATGACCAGGTCGTCGATTGCCATGATGTCGATATCAACGAGTCGGTCCACATAGTTGCCGTCGGCATCGCGGTGGCTGTGTCCGTGGTTGAGTTCGTGCTCGATGTCGTGGATGATGTTGAGTGCCTCGATAGGCGAGAAGCGGCTCTCGACGGCGATGCCCATGTTGAGGAAGCCGTTGTCGCTCTCAAAGCCCCACGGCTCGCTCTCGACGATGGTGGAGCGTGCCGTCACCAGCCCCAGGTCGAGCGACAGCCGCAAGTCGGCCGCCCAGAGGTTTCCCTCCCGGTCATCTAGATTAGAGCCTATGTTCAGATAATAAATCATCCTAAGTGTTAAGTGGTAAGTGTTAAGTGTTAAGTGTAAAGTGTAAAGTGTTAAGTGTAAAGTGTTAAGTGTTAAGTGTCAAGTGTTAAGTGTTAAGTGTTAAGTGTCAAGTGTTAAGTGTTAAGTGTTAAGTGTCAAGTGTTAAGTGTCAAGTGTTAAGTGTTAAGTGTCAAATAAAAGTGTTAAGCATTTAAAGGTTGCCTGAAAATACTTAACACTTATAACTTAACACTTATAACTTAACACTTATAACTTATTTTACAGTGTCTTCTGCACTTCGATTTCCTCGAATGCCTCTACGATGTCGCCCACCACGAGGTCGTTGTAGCTCTGGATGCTGAAGCCGCACTCATAGCCGCTGGCAACCTCCTTGGCGTCGTCCTTGAAGCGCTTGAGCGAAGCCAGTGTGCCAGTGTGACGCACAATGCCGTCGCGAATCACGCGCACCTTGCAGCCACGCTTGAGTTTGCCGTCCTTGACCATAGCACCGGCGATAGTTCCCACCTTGCTGATGTGGTAAACCTCCTTGATCTCGGCGTTGCCAATGACCTCCTCCTTGATGTCGGGCGAGAGCATACCTTCCATGGCGCTCTTAATCTCCTCAATGGCATCATAGATGATAGAGTAGATGCGGATATCTACACCCTCTTGCGCTGCCAGACGCTTGGCATCAACCGAAGGACGCACCTGGAAACCAATGATATAGGCATCGCTGGCTGCTGCCAGAGTGACGTCGCTCTCGCTGATTGCACCCACAGCCTTGTGGATCACGTTAACCTGAACCTCGGGAGTCGAGAGTTTGATGAGCGAGTCGCTCAGCGCCTCGATAGAGCCGTCCACGTCGCCCTTGACGATGATGTTGAGCTCGTGGAACTCACCCAGCGCGCGCAGGCGGCCAATATCCTCGAGAGTACGGCGGTGCTGGGTGCGCTGCATCTGCTCACGCTGCAACTGCTCGCGGCGGTTGGCAATTTGGCGGGCCTCCTGGTCGGTGTCCATGATGTTGAACTTGTCGCCGGCAGTAGGAGCGCCATTCAATCCCAGTATCAATGCTGGTGACGAAGGCTTCGCCTCCTGGATGCGCTGGTTGCGCTCGTTGAACATCGCCTTCACCTTACCATAGTGAGTACCGGCAAGCATGATGTCGCCCACACGCAAAGTGCCGTTATCTACGAGCACGGTGGCTATGTACCCGCGTCCCTTGTCGAGCGACGACTCGATGATTGAGCCTGTTGCCTTGCGGTCGGGGTTGGCCTTGAGTTCAAGCATATCGGCCTCAAGGAGCACTTTCTCCATGAGTTCCTCCACGCCAATGCCCTTCTTAGCCGAGATGTCCTGGCTCTGATACTTGCCGCCCCATTCCTCCACGAGGTAGTTGAGGTTAGCAAGTTCTTCCTTGATTTTCTCGGGGTTGGCGCCATCCTTGTCTATCTTGTTGATAGCAAAGACGATGGGCACGCCAGCTGCCGAGGCATGGTTGAGGGCCTCTTTGGTTTGCGGCATCACATTGTCGTCGGCGGCAACAATCACGATAACGATATCGGTGACCTTGGCACCACGGGCACGCATGGCGGTAAACGCCTCGTGGCCTGGGGTGTCAAGGAAGGTGATGCGGCGGCCGTTGGGCAGCTTCACGTTGTAAGCGCCAATGTGCTGGGTGATACCACCCGCCTCGCCGGCAATCACATTACTCTTGCGTATGTAGTCGAGCAGTGATGTCTTACCGTGGTCCACGTGACCCATCACGGTGACTACTGGTGGACGCTGCTGGAGGTCTTCGGGATTGTCTTCTTCCTCGTGGATGGCCTCCACCACGTCGGCGCTCTCATATTCGGTCTTGAAGCCAAACTCCTCGGCAACGATGTTGATGGTCTCGGCGTCGAGGCGCTGGTTGATAGACACCATCACTCCCAGACTCATGCAAGTGCCAATCACCTTGTTGATAGGCACGTTCATCATCATGGCGAGGTCGTTGGCAGTAACAAACTCTGTGAGCTTGAGAATCTTCTTCTCGGCGGCTTGCAATGCAGCCTCCTTGTTCTCTTCCTCGCGCACCGCCTCGCGCTTCTCGCGGCGCCACTTGGCACCCATGTTCTGCTTCTTGGTGGTGAGACGTGCCAGTGTCTCTTTCACTTGACGCTGAACGTCTTCCTCGTTGATTTGCGGACGCAGCGGGCGTTTTGCCTTCTTGTCTTTCTTCTTGCCCGACTGGCTCTCGTTATCCTTGTTCTTAGCCGTCTTGCCGCTGGCATTGATTTGCTGTGCCGCTTTCTCGATATCCACTTTCTCTTTACCTATGCGGCGGCGTTTCTTCTTCACGCCGTCCTCGCCCAAGCGTGCTTTCTCCTTGGCAATGCGCTCTTGCTTGCGCTCCTCCTTGGTCTTCTTCTTGGGTCGTGTCGATTGGTTGATGGCCGAGAGGTCGATCTTGCCCACCACGTTGATGTTGGTCTTCAACTCCGGGATACGGGTAGTGAAGATTTCCTCTTTGGGCTTCTCGGGAGTGGCAGCAATAGCTACTTCGGCAGAAGCCTCGACAGGTTTCGTCTCCTCGGTCTTAGGTTTCTCGTCAACCACAGGCTTCTTCTCCTTTTTCGGAGCTTCTGCCTTAGGCTCTTCTTTGGGCTTTGTCGCCTCTTTCTTCTCGGGTTTGGCAGCCTTTTCCTTTTTCTCCTTTTTAGAAGCCGGTTTGCCGGTCTCTTCAAGATTGATTTTCCCCACCACTTTAGGTTTCATGAGTTGTGTCTCAGTCTTGATTTCCTCTGGCTGCTTCGACGCCTCAGTTTCCTCGGGAGCAGGCTTTGCCTTTTGACGAGCATTAGTCAGATACTCCGACTTGAGCTTCTGCTCCATGTCGGGCTTGAATTCCTTGATGAGGATGTCGAGCACGTCTTCATCAATCTTGGTGTTGGGAGTGACCTCTATGTCGATCTTCTTCTTTCCGAAAAAGTCTTGAACGGTCTGTAGCCCAACGTTCAAATCTTTGATAATTTTACTTAATTTTACACGCATAGGATATTGGATAACGAGTTATAAGAAGTTTTTGTGTAATTTTAATAAACGGCGAGAGTTTTGAGTTTTTCTAGAACATCTAGAATGTCAATAATGGATAAAAATTTCAAATATTAATCCTCAAACTCCTCCCTCAAAATCTCAAGCACTTCATCCACGGTGTCTTCCTCTAAATCGGCACGGTCGATGAGTTCCTGACGTGGGGTGTTGAGAACCGCCTTGGCGGTGGCGCAGCCTATTGCCTTCAGGGCATCGATTACCCATTGGTCAATCTCGTCGTTAAAGCGGTCGAGATAAACGTCGTCCTCATCGTTGTCAAGGTCGCGATAAACATCGATGGTGTAGCCCGATAGCATCGAAGCAAGCTTTATGTTCAAACCGCCACGGCCAATGGCGAGAGACACCTCCTCGGGGCGCAAGAATACCTCGGCGTGCTTAGTCTCCTCGTCGATGCGGATGGTTGTGATTTTGGCAGGGCTAAGAGCGCGCTGGATGAAGATTACTGGATCGGGAGTGTAGTTAATAACGTCGATATTCTCGTTGCGTAACTCACGCACGATGCCATGAATGCGCGAACCCTTAACACCCACGCAGGCACCCACGGGGTCGATGCGGTCGTCGTAGCTCTCCACGGCAATCTTGGCGCGCTCTCCTGGCTTGCGTGCCACGGCGCGAATCACGATAAGACCGTCGTGAATCTCGGGTACCTCAAGCTCAAAGAGTCGGCGCAAGAAGAGGTCGCTGGTGCGAGAAACGATAATCTTGGGGTTATTGTTCTGGTTGTCAACCTTGTGGATGACAGCGCGCACGGTGTCGCCCTTGTGGTAGATGTCGGTGGGAATCTGCTGGTCCTTGGGCAGGATGAGCTCGTTCTTGTCATCGTCGAGCAAGAGAACCTCACGCTTCCAGGTTTGATAAACCTCGCCGCTCACCAAGTCGCCTTCCAAGTCTTTGAACTTGTTGTAGATAGCGTCTTTCTGCAAGTCAAGGATTTTGCTGGCAAGGGTCTGGCGCAGGTTCAGGATGGCGCGGCGGCCAAACTTCGCGAAGTCAATCTTGCGGGTGTGCTCCTCGCCAATCTCGCAGTCGGGGTCGGGGCTTTCCTCATCGTTGCGGGCATCGGTAAGACCAATCTGCTGGTTGGGATTCTCCACCTCTCCATCGGGCACTACTTCGAGATTCTGGTAAATCTCGCAGTCACCCTTGTCGGGGTTCATGATAACGTCGAAATTCTCGTCACTGCCAAACATCTTGGCGATAACGCTACGGAACGACTCCTCCAAGACACTGATCATAGTGGTCTTGTCGATGTTTTTCAACTCTTTAAACTCCGAAAACTGATCGGCCATATCGACCGTTTCTACTTTCTTAGCCATAATTCTTTAAAACTGTAATATATTTTTAGTGTATTTTATTTCGTCATATTTAAAGGTGTGTGGCACGTCAACCATCTCGGGGCGCTTCTTGCCCTCGATTTTGGTCTTGGTGGCTATGGTGACAGTGAAATTCTCGTCGGTAACCTCGCTAAGAATGCCCTTGAGCTTCTTGCCGTCGGCGGTGAGCACTTCTACCTCGCCGCCCAGGTTCTTCTGGTACTGCTTCAGCACCTTGAAGGGCTCGGTGAGGCTGTAGGAGCCAACTGTCAACTCATAATCCTCCACGTCTTGGTCAAACGCCGCATGCACGGCATCGTTAACGGCGATGCAGTCGTCGATGGTGATGCTCTCCATGCTGTCGAGCTGCACGTCAATCACATTGTCGCTGCTCACCTTGAGGTCCACGAGAAACATCTTGGTGCCTTCTAGCGCCTTGTCTATTACCGATGTGAGTTCTTTCTTGTCGATCATTCTTTTATTACCTTGTTAATGCAGGAAAAGCTTATCACTTCGTGTCGAAAAACACTACAAACCGCGCAACTTTTCCCAATTTATAACAAAATAGAGGAAGCTTCAGAGCCCCCTCCTCACGGAATTGCGGTGCAAAAGTAGTAAAAATCGGCAACAATAGCAACACCAACCCACAACCACACCGCACAAATAACCGCAATCTCTTATAATTTTAGGTTTATTTAATAAATAATAATAATTAA
>CALDIG010000134.1 GCA_937904375.1 uncultured Prevotellaceae bacterium | reverse complement strand
GGACTCGGACCCGCGACCTCGACCTTGGCAAGGTCGCGCTCTACCAACTGAGCTACTGTCGCAAAATAAATTCAGAATTTTAATTTTAAATATCAATTCCTCTGAATTGCGGTGCAAAGGTACAGTGTTTTTTTGGACTGGCCAAATATTTTGACGTTTTTTTTCGAAAAAAAATTATTATTGTTGAAGTTGCAGTAATTCGAAGAACTCTCTACGCCGGTTAATATCCTCAAATTCACCGCAATATTCGATTGTGACAGTTTTTGAGCTTTGCTTCTCGATTCCCCGCATCTTCATGCAAAGATGGTCGGCTTGCGCCACAACAATGACTCCTCGCGGCGAGAGCGTTTGAGCCACGGTTTCGCAAAGTTGGCGCGTAAGACGCTCCTGTATTTGCAGACGCCGCGAGTAGGTGTCAACAATACGTCCGAGCTTGCTAAGGCCTACAATAGCGTCGGCCGGCATATAACCGATGGTGATAGTGCCGTAGAACGGTAGAATATGGTGCTCACATAGGCTATAGAACTCGATGTCGCGCACTATTACCAGCTCGCTGCCCGGTTCTTGAAAGACAGCGGCATTAATTTTCTGCGCCGCGTCCTCTTTGTATCCTCGAGTGTTCTCAAGAAGAGCTTTTGCGGCCCTTTCAGGAGTTTTTAGCAATCCTTCACGAGTCGGATCCTCCCCTATGAGTCGAATTATCGCCTCGTAGTGGTCGGCAATTTCTTTTATCAGTTTAGTATCTGTAATATTGTACTTCATTATCGGTGTTTAAATATTGAATGATGAGCGCGTGGCAGCGGCTCACCATTTTGTTTGTCGACAGTCGTCCGGGACAGTGGCCGACAAGGGTTTATCGCCTTACTTCCAGACGTTGACTTTGTCGCGCACGATGGTCATCTCGGAGGCGTAAGCCGGAAATCGTGCCCGTAGTGCTCGCAGTGCTTTTTTTGCAGCTTCCTCGTCGTCGAAGTCGCCAATTCGCAATC
The DNA here is from genome assembly GCA_937904375.1 of uncultured Prevotellaceae bacterium. Lineage (GTDB taxonomy): Bacteria > Bacteroidota > Bacteroidia > Bacteroidales > Muribaculaceae > Sodaliphilus. The sequence continues at coordinate 10,816 of CALDIG010000134.1, read as the reverse complement.
GCCAAGAAGGTGCTTTATAAGTAATGTAAGTGCGATATTGCGGGAACTTCATAGCGATGGCTCGTCCGCGCTCGGTTGCTTTCTGCTTTCCTGTGCGCGACTGACTGGTTTGGTAAGCCTGAATACGCCATCCACGACGGTGACCTGCGACCGACTGATTACGCATAGAGGTGCCGTTGCTGGAGAGCGAACAATCGCTGTTTCGGCTATCGCTCTTGCTCGGTTTTGCATCTTGCTTGCCAGGCTTGGAGTCGTGCTTAGAGTCCTGTTTAGCATCTTGCTTGCCATCTTGCTTGGCGGGCTTATCTGGTTTCGAAGCCTGTGCCGGTTTGTCGGGCTTTGTCGCTTGTCCGGCATTTGAGTTTCGCTTGCCATTGAGTCCGGTAGGCGCATTTATATTTGCTTGTGCAAGAGCCTGCTGCTGCAAAGGCAGCGGCGCCAGACAGATGCACATCAAACTGATGAAGGCTATAATTCGCGAACGTTTCATAATTTGTTAAAATCGATGAAATAACCTATAAATCCGCGGCAAAGTTACGACAAATAATTGTTGTGACCAAATTTATTTGTCAATTCACATTATTTTACATACTTCATAGTCCATCTGTTTTGGCTTAAAAAGTGATAAGTATTGCGTTGCCGGCTACACAAAGAAAGTGAAATCTCTGATTTTATTCTTAATAGCGGCTTATTCTTCTCTTTTAGCCAGAGTCTGACAAAAAATAAAGTACCTTTGTTGTGTGATTTAAGCATTTTTCTGAAAAAAAAGTTGCCCAAAAGGGTTTAGCAAATCGGTTATTGTGTGTATTTATAGTGTATGATACAACGAGAACGACATATTGAGCGGCTGTTCCGACATCACTACCGGTCGATGTATAGCTTGGCTTGCCGTTTGCTGCGCGATGCGGACGGGAGCAGGGACATTGTGCACGATGTCTTTGCCAAGCTACTTGCCGAGCAAGTGGAGTTACATGACGACACCGCTCAATCCTACCTGTTATCAAGCGTGCGCAACCGCTGCCTGAATGTGATTCGCAACCGCAAAATCCACGAGCAAGTACACCAATACATGCTGCTTGCCGATGAGTTGGAACAGACATCGCCCGAAGAACTTGAGCGTGAAATCGAAGCGCTCAAAGCGGGCATCATCGAGTTGTTTCCACCAATCTGTCAAGAGATAATTCGCCTGCATTTCTACGAAGGCTTGCCATTCCGCGAAATCGCCGAGCGACTGGGCGTGAGCGAAACCACCATCTACAAGCACATGCGTAACGCTCTTGACCAATTACGTCAAACATTAAAATCCGCAGAGCAATGAACAAGACCGATTTACTGTTCCAGATGCTGGAACATCCCGAGCAATACAGCGAGGCACAATGGCGTGACATCCTTGCCGATGATGAGTGCCGCGAGCTTTATACGCTAATGGCAAAGACAAAGAGCGCCACACAAGCAACCCAAGTGACCGACGATGAGATTGATGCTGAGTGGCAACGCTTGGCACACCACAAGAACCTAACTGCAACAGTGATTCCTCTATGGCGCAAGATTGCTGCCGCTGCCGCAATCATGATAGCGTTGTTTGGGTTCACCTATGCAGCTGTTCGCACTGGATTCTTCGGTGTAGAAAAGTTTTTGGCTCCAAAGGAAACGACCCACGTGGAGAAGAAAACTACAACCAAAGAGCCAGAAACCAAGATCGAAGAAGTCTTGACCGAAGAAGAACAAGTTGAGGAAGTGCCAGTCAAAGTAGAACCTCATCTTTATGACAACGTGCCGCTGGAGCAGATGTTGACCGACCTTTCGGCATACTATCACGTGGAAGTGGAGTATCGCTCCGACGACGTGCGCTCCCTGCGCCTATACTACCAGTGGGAACCGGACTATCCACTTGACAAGGTGGTGGAGATGTTGTCGCATTTCGAAACTTTCAACATTCGCCACGAGGGAAATAAACTGATTGTTGAATCGTCACAGCAGAGCAAGTAATGAAACGACTATTGACCATCACACTATTGCTGTTCACTCTTGTAAACATCGCCACGGCGCAGCGCGTCACGCACAACTTCAACAATGTGTCGATGAGCGACGCTCTGAAATATGTGCAGCAACAGACGAGCAAACACAAGATTGTGTTCATCTATAATGAACTTGAGGACTTCAAGGTGACTACTGCGGTGCACAACAAGTCGGTGCCCGAGGCAATACAGCAACTTATTGGGTTCTATCCCATCCGCATGACACAAAGCGGCGATGAAATATATGTGGAGTGTACGCATAAGAGCGACCGTCACCTCACAGGCAAAGTGGTAGACGAGAACGGTTTGCCGTTGGAATTTGCCGACGTGCGTTTGCTTAACCCGTCCGACTCCACCTTCATAATCGGCGGCGTAACCAACGCCAGCGGCGTGTTTGTCATCCCGCTCGACCAACCGCGAGTGATTGCCAAGTTCAGCTTCATCGGCTACAAACCGGTGTATAAACTCTGCTCCCGCGAAAACGTAGGCACCATCAAGCTTCAAATCGAAACCACCCAGCTGGGCGAAGTGACTGTGAAAGGAGAACGCCCGCAATACAGAATGGTATCAGGAGGCATGACTGTGGATATTCAAAATTCACCTTTGAAAGATGTGGGAACAGCTGACAATGTCTTATCCATGTTACCACAGGTGCAGGGCGAGAACGGAAACTTCAAAGTGTTTGCCAAAGGAGCCCCCGAAATCTACATCAATAACAAGAAGGTGCAAGATGCAAGTGAACTGAAACAGTTGAAATCCACCGACATCAAGAGTGTGGATATCATCACCTCGCCTGGAGCTAGGTATAACGCCGAGGTCGGGGCGGTGATCCGTATCAAGACCATTAAACGACAAGGTGACGGGATAAGTGCTACTTTCTACGGTTGGACGCAGTACAATAAGACATGGGCCACCTACGATGATGCCACGGTTAGATACCGTAAGGGTGGTTTGGAAATCTCCGGCAATTTGATGTTCGATAATCATAGTAGCCTACAAAACAACACGGTGACGACTGACATATGGGCAAATGGGAACCATGTCAATATTGTCCAGAATTGGCCTGCAAAATTCTGGACTACGATGCTTGGCGGAAAAGTGGGGATGAACTACGATTTCAACGAGAATCATTCCGTAGGGTTTACTTACAGTTTGAACGGAACCCTATATGCCGGCGGAACGGTCCAATCACAGCAAACCATCACGCGAAACAATTCCATAGAAGGAATTATCGAACAGATTGGGAAATACAAGAGGAATTACAAGCCAAATCATGAGGGAAACCTCTACTATGTGGGCAAGGTAGGCAATCTTGGCATTGACTTTAACGGGTCGTGGATATGGAAGAAATTTGTGCTCGATCAAGAATCGCTGGAGAGTAGCGAGCAACTGGACTATCGCAGTGTGACCACCCATAACGAGAACCGCAACCGCATGCTGGCAGGAAAGTTGAGTCTCACCTATCCAGTGTGGAAGGGAGAGATGTGCGTCGGTACAGAGTTGACTAGCTCAGTAAGTCATTCCATATACGATAATGTGGAGCATATCGTGGCATCTTCCGATGATGAGATTAAGGAGAGCAACAACGCATTATTTGCCGAATACCAAATGAGTTTAGGACAATGGAGCATTGGCGCGGGATTGCGCTATGAGTCGGTTAACTCCGATTACTATTCATTCGGCCAACACCAAGCCGAACCGAGTCGCAAATATCACGACCTGTTTCCATCGCTCTCGGTCAAATGGCAGAAAAACAAATGGGGTCTTAGTCTGAATTACAACAAGGGTACAAGTCGTCCAACATATTATTCGCTTCGCTCCAATATGCAGTACAACAACCGCTATGAATATGAAGGAGGCAATCCCTTACTGCGACCCACAACAAATCAGAATCTTGAGTTCAACTTCACCTATTCGTGGCTTACTTTTACGGCAGGATATACCCATAGCAAGGACATTCGTTTGTTTTTTGGCAGCCTCTACCAAGAGGGTACAGAGATTACCGTGTACACGAATCGCAACTTCGACAAGTTCGACTCATACTATGCCTCGCTGACAGTGTCTCCCAAACTGAGTTTCTATAATCCTGTGCTGACATTGAATTACTTTCAGCAAGACTTTGACACACAGAAATACGGCATCGACAAGAAACTCGGCAAGCCGCAGTTCGAGGTCAACCTACGCAACTGGTTCACCATCGACAAAACTACCAAAGCAATGCTCTCTCTGTATTACACCACCGACAACGACTACGGCTTCGTCCGCTTCAGTCATGATTACTACATAGGCGCTCGGTTGCAGAAGACATTCCTTGAAGGAGACCTTACACTATCCATCTTTGCGGATGATATCTTCCACAACTCACGCGAACGTTGGACATCCTACTATCCAGTCACCTCAACTGCCAAAGATAATGATATCTATAGGCGTTGTATAGGTACTTCAGTGACGTATAATTTCAACGCGACCCGCAGCAGGTACAGGGGTACAGGCGCCGGCAACGACGAGAAGAACCGCCTATAAACCAATATCGGACCTCAATAACAAAGTAAATCCGGTAAAACAAAAGAACATGAGAAAAGCTATTATTTTCTTGATTATATTAGGGTTGCCAATACTGGCCACGGCGCAGCGCGTCACGCACAACTTCAACAGCACATCAATGAGCGACGCGCTGAAATACATTCAGCGGCAAACGAACAAACATAAGATCATCTTCATTTACAACGAACTTGAGGATTTCAAGGTAACGACATCGATCAAGGGCAAGCCTGTACCCGAAGCCATCAAACAGGTGATTGGCTTCTACCCTATCCGAATGACGCAAAACAAAGACAATGAGATCTATGTGGAGTGCACCCACAAGACAAATCGCCATCTTACCGGTAAGATTGTGGATGAGGACGGCAGGCCCTTGCCATACGCCAATATATCTATACTCAATCAGTCAGACTCGACCTATGTCACGGGCGGATTGAGCAACGAGAGTGGAGTCTTTGTAATTCCAGTTGACGAGACAGGAGTAATCGCAAAATTCAGCTATATCGGCTACAAGCCTGTGTACAAACTCTGCCTGCACGAAAACGTGGGCACTATCCAACTGCAAATAGAGGTCACAAAACTCAAAGAAATTCAGGTAAAAGGAGAGCGACCGATTATAAAGACCGAGGATGGCCACTTAACCTACAACATGCCTATGTTGCTGCAAGTCATACCTGCCGACAACGCCTACGACGCAATTACTCGCAGCATTCCCGGCGTTGCGGAGTTAAACGGAAAAATCTCGTTCTCCGGTCATCCGGTGACCCTTATCATCAACGGCAAACCTACCACACTCACTGCCGAACAAGTGGCAGAGCGGTTGAAACAAATGCCAGCAGATATGCTGGCAAAAGCCGAGTTGATGCCTTCGACACCGCCAAAATATCATATTCGGGGAATGGCGATTAATATCGTAACCAAGGACTTTACTGGCACCAATCAGTTCTCAGGTCAGTTGAATGCGGGCATAAAGCAGCACAAATACACAAGTGGCAGTGCGGGTGCCAGTTTTATCTATAACCATGACAAGCTGAGTATTGACGCGTCATACGACCTTACCGGCGGCACAGGCTATGGTCAAGCGGAGCATGAAGCCAATCATCCGCTCGGTGACCAGCGCATACCTTATAGCGACAAGACCACCCAACGCAGTGACGGTGTCAATCATCAATATCACATTGGCATGGACTACGCATTTGCCGAAAATCATAACTTGGGAATAACCTATACCGGGGAATGGAACGGTACCAAGTCAACCAACACCACTATTGGCACCGCTAACTCCACCCAGCACTCCACAGAGCACGACTATATGCACAATGTGGATGCCAGCTATAGCCTTCCATTTGGGTTGCAGCTAGGTGCATCTTATACAAACTATCAGAACCCACGCACTCAGAATCTCGAAGGATATATGTATGACAACAACCGGAACCTCTCGGTTGACAGCCGGCAGAAAGTGAGCAAATGGCTAATTTATGCCGACCAAACTCATACGTTAAGAAACGGCTGGGAAATATTCTATGGAAGCAAGGCACAGTTCACTAATAATAACAGCTATCAAACAACGCTCAACGAGAACCGCCAGCCAATTGCCGATGCTACTTCACACGTTGATTATGATGAACGCATCCTCAACGTCTACTCCGGTTTCAGTAAACAAGTTGGTGAAGCTCTGAACCTTGAAGCCTCATTAACAGCGGAACAATATCACGCGACAAAGTGGAATGAGTGGCGCATCTATCCACAATTCAATGCCATGTGGAATGTAAACGACAAGAATATGCTAAACCTCTCTTTCAGCAGCAACGCCATATACCCTTCCTATTGGAGCACCATGAGCAGCATTTACTATTCATCGGTATACAGTGAGATTTGGGGCAATCCCGACCTGAAACCCATGTCACATTACGACTTAAATCTCATGTGGCAGCTCAACCGCAAATACACGTTTACTGCTTTTGCAATGCTGGAACCGGACTATTTTGTCCAACTGCCTTATCAACCCATTGACCGCATGGCAGTCATTATGAAAGAAACAAACTTCGATTACTCCAATTGCTATGGACTGTCGGCTTCGGCACAGTTCGCGGTGGGTAGCTGGCTTAACGGACATGTGAGTGCGACAGGTCTTTATCGTCATGACAAGAGCGGCAACTTCTTCGATTTACCATTCAACCGCAAACAAGTCTCTATCATCATGCGTGGTACGGCTGTGGTCAAACTTTCTCAACGACATAACATACAACTCATCCTCAACCCATTCTTCCAGTCGCGGGCTATTCAAGGCGTGTATGACATCAACCCATTGTTCAGACTGAATGCCTCGCTGCGATGGACTTCAAAGAATGGGAAGTGGAGTGTGATTGCTGCTGGAAACAATATCTTCAACAATCACATCACCACACGTTCAAAACAGGGAAACCAAGATTACGATTTACGGCTTTGGATGAATTATGCCAGTGCATCGCTCTCCGTCATCTACCGCATAGGCAACTTCAAGGAGAAAAAGCGAAAAGAGGTAGATACATCCCGCATGGGGTATTAATTCACAGTAAACAAGTATAAACATTTCTCTCAGCTGACAGAAAGCGCACTCATGCCGTGAGTTGCGCTTTTTCGTGTCGCATATTATCAACACTTTACGGAACTGCCATCTGACGACCGTTTCAAAAAATTAGGGTTAACAATCTGATTTTGTGATTGTTAACCCTGATTATGCGGAGAGGACAAGATTCACCGCCTATAATGCCGTGTCAACACGCATCCTGAATATCAATAAGTTACATTTTCTGGTTGTACCTAAAAAAGCCCTTTTTTAGCCTATTACCGTCCCCATATCGTCCCGGTACGGTAGCTATGCAAGGCTTTGGCAGTCAGTTAATAAACCTTTAATTTGACGACGAAATTACGTCATTTAATTTCTCCAAAAGCTGGATTCTGGCATAACGGCTTTGTTGTGAATAAATACTGTACCAGTTTATTTAAAATGAAAAACTCTACTTTACCACAAAAATAACACCGGCTAGACTGGAATAATTGTGTTTTTTAAAAGAGAAGTCTATTTTGTGTAATGAGTTATCAGTAAACTCATCAAGAAATTTTTGAACTTTTGGCTCAATTAGTGTAAATGCACGTTTCATTTTCCATGACTGGCTAATGTCTGATGAATTCGCAAGAATTACAAATAGTCTATTCTCAGCGCCAAAACGCATTTCTCCTTGGTGCTCATACAACCATGTCATCAATTCAATAGGATTATGTTGAGCATCATTTATTATTTCACTTCTGATTTGGTGTAGCTCTTCTATAATATTATCATGCCCTAATTCGCAGAGCTTTTCAGATATGGTGTAAATCTGTTGAGACTCATTTTCATTTCCATTGACAGTAATACCGAATTCTTTTCCTTTAGATTTCAACCAAGGCAAAAGATTTTTGCCCAACTTGGTTTTGATTTTTTCGCTTAGATATTGATTGGGAAAGAATGTTACTTTTAAATCAATAGGATAATCATTTATAAAAAAATCAACACTTTTAATTTCACCGACTGCTGAAATAACCTTTGGATGTCGCTTAAATAATGCTTCTATAAGATAAGATGTCCAGTTGTTGTACCAACTTGTCTGAACATAATTCCATGCATTATCAGCTATTTCTGCACGTTTACTTATCAATTTATCATAGTTACTGATAACTTTAACATACCTACTAACCAGATGTTTGTCCAAAGAATTATTCTGGTCTCCACCCCATGCATAATACTGTATTTTGTATAAGTCTTCCTTCAGGTCAATCTCATTCACGCCCAATGATGTATACCATTCATGGTTCTTGCATTGCAAAAATCGATTGAGCAAATCCACAGCATCATCACGGTTCTCTAAAACCTGAAATAACTCAACATTCTGTTCTGAAATCTTTGTTGAACTTAATGAGATTGCATTGTCATGGATAAATTGCTCAATCTGTCTACCACGGCAAACCGCACGGACTTTTAACCAAAGAAGTGCATTGGCGTTGTTGTTAAACGCATATAAATTTTGTGCTCGGAACTCTTTGTCCCATTTTTCAAAATTTGTCATAGTTTATTATTTTGGTTTGCATACAAATAGAATTTCACTACTGCCAGCTACGCTACCTTTTCCACCTCGCCCAACACTGTATATCTTTCGTTCTATGGTGACATTTCGATAAGATTCTAACATTTCAGTCATAGTAATAATATCTGGATAACTGCGGTCATTGTAACTAATAAGCCATAATGGAATTTCAGTAGACATATCAAACATCCGCTTAAAATTTTGAATGACTTCATTGTTCTTATCAAATCCACTATATCTTTTTGGTTCATATCGTTTGACACCATTTACAAACTCTTTGTCTTTCCAATACTCTACGAAGGTTTCCAAAAGATGATAGAATGACTGATAATCTGCATGACTATTACAATAAGGTGGGTCAAAGTAGACAAGATCAACTCCTTTCAATTTAGGAAGTAAATCAAGTATATTCTCGTTGAAACTCCGATTGTGTTTTTTGTTGTCAAATATTGCTGCATTATAGTGAGGTAACAAGTCAAGAAATAAATCCTTTAAAGGACGGATTAGACTTTTGTTCCTTTTGATACGAGCTGGATCTGCAGCATAATTCAAGGCTTTTGTATGTGCGAAATGTCCCATAGTAACTTTGCGAGTCATAGCTCTACACATAATCGAGAATGCCAGCGACTGTTTCATCTCACACTCAAGCCTTGAAACATTGCTCCTGAAAGAATCTAAAAACCTTGCTTCTTCTCGATTGAAAAATAAATCCGCAAATAAAAGCTCCATTAGATTATACTCTTTTGGCTCACAATTATCTGAAAACAAAACGTCTATATCGTATTGATTGAGCTTGACTCTTGAATTTTCAATCAATGCCTTTCCAATATGACTATTAAAACTCATGAAGTCATTTGTAAGCGTTTCCTTACCTAATTGTTTCATCATGTACGAGATTGATTGCGAGCCACTAAAGGCATCAAGGACAGTGTTGACTTCTTCAGGAATGTACTGAGAAATCCATGCCCGATGAAGATATTTTGCTCCCAAATATTGTGGTTTTGGGAACTTATAATCAAAATAATATTTAGGAAATAGACTATTTCTCATGTTTTTTATAATGCTTTGCGGTTGCAAAAACACAAAAATTACGACATATAACAAACAATAGTGGCTCTACGTATCTATGATTTTTCAAAAAATTAGGGTTAACAATCTGATTTTGCAATTGTTAACCCTGATTATGCGGAGAGGACAAGATTCGAACTTGCGGTAGAGTTACCCCTACGGCAGTTTAGCAAACTGCTGGTTTCAGCCACTCACCCACCTCTCCGGGACCTGTGCTGAAATGAGGATTTTGCCTCAAATGCGGTGCAAAGTTATGACAAAAATTTGTACTGACCAAATTTTTTAGCACTTTTTTATCAAAAATGTTGATAAAATCAGTTTTTGCCGCTTTTTTTGGCTATTTCGCCGTCTGAATCAATAGTCCTTATAAAGATTTATGTACTCCATTACGGCGTCGATGGCGGCGGGTCGCATATCGCGGTTGAGGGTGTCGTCGGCAAGTACGTCGGCCACCACTTTGTATACCATTGCCCAGTCGCTGTCGAGGTAGATTTGCGCGTCGATAAGCGAGGCGATGAAGGCTACGCTGAAGCTGTTGTCGGAGTTCTTATCCAGTGCCATGTGGGCGAGCTGGCTTGCCTGGTTGACGTTGAAGTAGTTAGCCATCGCGCGGATGTATGCGTAAACGGCGAGAGTTTTAGCGTTGAGACGTCGAGCGAGTTCGTCTTCATCCTTAGCGTTGTAGCGTTGCTTGAGGTAGGCGTTGAAGTCGTCGATGGTTGTCTTGCCGTCGAAGTTCCAACCGAGTTTGTTGACCACCGCAAGTCGTACGTCGACGGGGGCGTCGGCATCGGCCAGGAAGTTCATGAGCGCGGGCGAGAGTTCGCCTTCGCTTGCCGCGGCGAGCTGCACCATTTGTTCGTCGGCGTAGGTGTCGGCAAAATGGGTTGACGTCAGCGGTGAGTCGGCCCATGCCGCAAGAGCTGCGAGAGCCATCACTAAAAGGGAAATCAATCTATTCATCGTTTTTGAATTAAAAATTAATAATAAACTTTATAAGAATTAGACTTTGATATATGATAAAAGTTTAATTGCATTGGGTGTTTTTTGTTGGGTGGGACAGTGGTACGCGGCAGGCGATGGTAG
>CALDIG010000133.1 GCA_937904375.1 uncultured Prevotellaceae bacterium | reverse complement strand
GATATGTGTTCGACAATTTCTACCGCAGCGAGACGGTAAAGGACAAGTCAATTCCCGGCATCGGACTTGGACTGAGTTATGTGAAGTTGCTGGTAGAAGCACATGGAGGTGCGATTACGTTTGAGAGCACAGAGGGCGAGGGCACGACATTCACCATTATAATACCGCAGACGGATGGAAAAGATTAGGATATTACTCGTTGATGATGACCGTCAGAACTCAGAGTTTCTGGAGAAGTTCTTAGAGGCTGAGGGTTACGAAGTCGCTTACGCCGAGAATGGGCACAAAGGATGGGAGGCATTTTCTGCCGACAAACCCGACTTGGTATTGCTCGATGTCAATATGCCAGAGATGAATGGTTTTGATTTGGCACGGCTTATCCGTGAGCAAGACCGTGACGTGCTTATCTTCTTTCTCACAGACCGCACAGAAAAGGACGACCGTCTGAAAGGCTTCGACCTGAAAGGCAATGACTATATCCCCAAGCCGTTCTATCCCGAAGAACTCATTGCTAAGATTAAAGAGCGTTTCGAGCATCGCCAGTCTGCGACCTCCACTCGTATGACCATCGGCCAGACTGTCTTCGACAGCAATCTATCAACCATAGAGATTGACGGAGTGGTGCAACATATCTCCGCCCGCCAGTCAGAAATCCTTACTATCCTTGCCCTGAATATCGGTCAGACCGTAGAGCGTGAAAACATTCTAAAATCAGTATGGGGTAACGACAGCTACGCCAATTCCCTCGCCCTCAACGTGCAGATAACCTATCTCCGCAAGCTGCTCGCAGCCGACACCACCATCACCATTGTGTCGCTGAAAAAACGAGGCATTGTCTTGGAGGTAAAATAATCTGGAAGAAATATCAGCCAAAGACTGCCCGCCGCTCTACCTCTGGCCACTTTACCTGCAAATAAGAAGACTGTCGAGAACTACCATAACCTGTGGTATATTAGCGGGCTTGCGCAGCTAAAGCTTCCCGAAGCGGTCAGGACGGTGGAAATCGGGTTCCCCACCATCTATCGCACTCCACGTCAAATAGTTGCGTCATATCTACTTCTAATGCTTTAGCAAGTTTGTAAACATTTACAAGAGTGATGTTTGTTTCACCTCTTTCTACTGTTCCTATATATGTGCGATGAACATTTGCTTTTTCAGCAAGCTTCTCTTGTGAAAGACCAAGCAACTCCCTGTAGAAACGAACTTTAGATCCAAAGCTTCTTAATATATCTTTCATTTTTCAATTTTCAATTTTTGTGTATGTCTTTAATTGGCCCGGGATGAATTTGCACAAAGTCTAAGTATTCACTCCTTGGTTGTGGCTTGAGGTATAATTTGTGTAAGGCTGTGCCTCCTCATTACAAAGCTAAACGAAAGCCAAGACTGCGTCTGCGTTCTTTAGATTCATAATATTCTCTATCTGCAACTTTACTTAGTGAACCTGGACTACCCCAACCACTTCCACGACGTGTGCGATATTTGCCATTTTTGGGACCCTTTGGATCTTTTTGGGGAGAAGATTTATAATAACTCTCATCCCAATAATCATTGCACCATTCACTAACATTGCCACTCATATCATAGATGCCCAACTCATTTGATTTTTTAGTAGCAACTGGCTGTGTTCCATATTTTATGGAATCTTTTTTTGTGGTTGGAATGTTATTTATACACCATGCCACACCATAGAAATCATTGCTGCCAGAGTATTCGTATCCTTGACTCTTGTTACCACCACGTGCTGCATATTCCCATTCTGCCTCAGTTGGTAAACGAAAGTTTTTTCCTGTCAGCTGATTAAGTTTATTGATAAAAACCTGACAATCGTCCCAAGAGACGTGCTCAACTGGTCGCTGTAGATTTGTGCCATAATCGAATTCATGGCTTGATTCATAATCTGGATTTCCAGTGCTGTTAAAGTAGCTCGGATTGAATCCCATAACAGCAAACCACAGTTCTTGAGTAACCTCTGTCTGACCAATATAAAAAGGTGAAATAGTAACCTCATGTGCTGGATTTTCCAATTCAAAATCATTTGGATCAGCCACACAGATGGGTTCTGGTAAAACCACAAATATCTCTTCATTTGAACCCATTGTGTAGGCTCCTCCTTCAACATAAATCATCTTAAACGTTACACCGTTTACAGTAAAATCTTCAGAAGTAACAATTTGCTTACTATCATTTGCAGATTGAGCATGGCATGTCAATCCACACATTCCAAATATCAAAATTATAATAATATAAAGCTTGATTTTCATAATAAATTGTTTTGTGGAGTTCAACTTCGCAAAGTAAAAGGTTTTTTCATAAAAAACCAAATAATTGCTCATTATTCGGTTCCACTTTCGCCAGAATCCATCACTGAATCCATCATCATCGTTTCCAATCAATCCTCAGAGAAGGAGGATTGATGATGATTACCAGTCCATCACAGTGTTGTAGATTATCTCTGACCTGGCAGGAGTTGCACCTGCAACTTGCATTGTATAAGACAAACGCACTGACTATTGCGCCATGAGAGTATGTCATTGCTGAAGTTGGCGTTGCGTACGGAGCGTAGTGCAATGGTGCTGACGAGTCTCTAAAGCGATCTATTGTCACATTTGATTTTATGAGAAAATGTCACCCCATCGGTATAAATCCATCGTCATCAAAAGGCTCTTTGATATAGATGATATCAGGCTCTTTGCTCAAGTCAACGTTTTTATATTTTTCCCTCAGCTCTTTTTCCAAAGCTTTTCGTTCTTCCTCTTTACGCTTCAATTCTTCTTGCTGCCGCCTCATTTCATGAGGGAAAAATCTTATGAGAAATACAATTCCTGCAACAATAAAGAAAGCTGTTATTCCAATGAATATATATAACAGCGGTTTGGGCAAAATAACTTCTACAGAATCTAGAAAAATTATAACCGCCAATAATATACCACATGCCGCAGTAATATATTTGGAATATTTATAATAATTATGCGTGTTCATTCTTTTGGCTATTTAATAATTAGACAAATCTTTTATGAATTAGTTTATTTGGTGGTCTCTAAAGGTATTCTTCAACTTACGTAATAATCCATCACCATCATTTCCAATCAATCCTCAAAGAAGGAGGATTGATGATGATTACCAGCCCATCACTGTGTTGTAGATCATCTCTGACCTGGCAGGAGTTGCACCTGCAACTTGCAGTGTATAAGACAGATGCACTGACTATTACGCCACGAGAGCATGTAATTTCTATAAACACTAAACTCTAACCTTCAAGTTTATAAAGTTTTAGAACTTTAAAAACTTGAGTTTGATTTTTATCTATAATCCCGTTTTATAAGATTTATTCTTAAAGAAATGCCCCAACCTTTATAGGACGCATGTCGCTGATGGATAATTGCCTCTTAATGAAATTATATATTTATTGTTTTAATGTAATAATTTAACAAACCGCCTCTTTGGACAACTTCTTGTTATATAGTATAGTTTTTTTTTGCGATTATGAATATATAGTATTATAAACAAGGAGCCTTGTTGGCAATTCTTATTGTTGCAAGGCTCCTTGATTATTCATTGAAAATTCAAAACATTATTTAAGTTTCGCAAGTTGTTAACTTGATCAAAGTTTAATGTTTAGTGGTTAGAGTTTAGAGAATAATCAGTGTGAAATATAGAAAAATTTGAAAAAATATTTCTCTAAACACTAAAAATGCGATTAAGCGAGACAAGGCTAAGCTTGCTTAAAGCCTTGAGAGCGTGAGCATTTTATTTAAACTATGACCTCTAAACTTCAAGTTTATAAAGTTCTAAAACTTTAGAAACTTGAGAACATTATTTTATCTTGTTCTGGATTGTGCATATTGAGACGCGGTTCCACTCTGGCTCGCTGAACATCTCGCTGATGCCATTGCCCTCGCTCTGGATGCGGCTGGCCTTGATTTTATACTTGCCGGTAAGCAGGTCATAAACAGCCTTGGCGCGTGCGTTGGCAAGACGGATGTTGAGATCCTCGGGGCCGTCCTTCGAAGCATACCCCTTGATGATGCAGGTTGCATCAGGGTGGTTCTTCAAGAAGATTGCCACGCGCTCTACGTTAGGCATCTGAGCTGTGCTCACCACGCTCTTACCAATCTCGAAGTAAACGTTGGTCTCCAGATTCTCGATGCTGTTGTCCACGACATTTGTCTGTGTGATTACCTTTGGCTCGCGCTTGTTGCACTCGTCAAGCTCTTGTTGTAGGCGTGCCGCGCGTGCGCGCTCTGCGTCGGCATCGGCGCGAGCACTGCTGAGCTGGCTTCGCAGGTCGTTAACCTGTGCGTTGATGGCGTCGAGGTCGGCCTGAGTATATTGCATTGGGCACAAAGTCATGTAGTGTGCTCCAGTATGGTTCTTGAAGTGATAGGTGATACCAGCCTCAATCTCCACCGCGGCGGTATTGGCGTTAAACACATTGGTCTGCTGAGTAGCACCACGACCCATGTACCACACTACAGCGGGCTTGAGTGAGAGAGTCCAAGCTTTTGCCTCACCGATATTCCAGTTCAGGTTTACACCGGCCTTGGTGTACCACGAGTTCTTGTCGGCAAAATCTGTCATCTCCTCATCGGGTCCAATAATCTCGCCAGTCTTGTAGGCGTGCCACCATCCGGCTCCAGCCACTGCCTCCACTTCGAGTGTTCGGGGCATGCCGCCATAACCGAGGAGCAGGTTCGACAGGTTCACAGTACCGAAAGCTCCCACCAGCTGGTGATCGATGATGGTGCTGCTATGAGGTCCCCAAACCGAGGTGTGCTCACCATAGCCTTTAGTCCACGATGAGGTGTTGATTGACCACTCACCCTCTACACCGAGACCCCACACAGGGGTAATCTGCTTGCGGAGCTCAAGGCCGGCAACGCCACGGGCGGCCTTCCAGAATGCATAGTGCTGGAACGGAGACACGATGCCCCCCTTCAAAGTTACCGAAATGTTGTCATAAATCTTGTTACCTTCTACAGTAACCTGTGCCGAAGCTGCACCCATAGTCATTGCAGCAACAGCAAGTAATAAAAACTTTTTCATAGTTTGAATAATTTTAAAACATATACTCATTAATATTTATTTCTCGAAATAAAATGCAAAAATAATCATCAATCGCCACATTTTAAAATTTTTATGCACTTTTTCAACAAAAAAGTGCGACAACAGCCACAATTTTTCACAAATCGCACCAACAAAATGCAAAAAACACTATCATTTAGGTTCTCATACGCATGGATGCGAATTAACAACTCGCAGTACTGGACAGGATGGGATGCGAGTTAACAACTTGCAATGCTGGACTACATGGATAACAAATTGTAATGCTGGACAGTGTGCTTAAACGTTGTGCAGGTCATGGCCCATTCGGGTCTTTTTGGTGTGCATGTAGAAGCGGTTGTATTCGTTTGGCATCACTTCGATGGGGACATTTTCCACCACTTCGAGGCCGTAGCTCTCAAGTCCCACTCGCTTTTTGGGGTTGTTGGTCATCAGTCGCATCTTTTTCACTCCGAGGATGCGGAGGATATTGGCCCCCACGCCATAGTTGCGCTCGTCGGGCTTGAAGCCGAGGTGTGTGTTGGCGTCCACCGTGTCGTAGCCTTCCTGCTGTAGCTTGTAGGCCTTGATTTTATTCATGAGTCCGATGCCTCTCCCCTCTTGGCTCATATAGACGATCACGCCTTTTCCTTCTTCTTCAATCATCTGCATCGCCTTGTGAAGCTGCTCTCCGCACTCGCACCGCATGGAGCCGAATATGTCGCCCGTGGCGCATGAGGAGTGTACTCTCACCAGCAGCGGCTCGTCCTCTTGCCACTCGCCCTTTATGAGAGCTATATGTTCCACGCCGTTGTTGAGCTGCTTGAAGGGAATGAGCTTGAAGTGCCCGTACTGTGTAGGCATCTCCACCGTCTCTCCCACCTCCACAATCTTCTCGGTGCGCAAGCGGTAGGCGATCAGGTCTTTGATAGAAATGATGGGCATATTAAACTTGTGTGCCACCTCCATGAGCTGCGGCAGGCGCGCCATGGTACCGTCGGGATTGATAATCTCGATGAGCGCGGCGGCGGGCTGCATCCCGGCAAGGCGGGTGAGGTCGATAGACGCCTCGGTGTGCCCGGCACGCTTGAGCACGCCCTTATCCTGCGCACGCAGCGGATTGATGTGCCCCGGTCGTCCGAAGTCCTGCGGCTTGGCGTCGGGGTTGGCTAGGTGGCGTATTGTCTCTGCCCTGTCGTGCATCGACACTCCAGTGGTGCATCCGTCGAGCTTATCGACGGTGACGGTGAATGGAGTTCCGAGCATCGATGTATTATCATCGACCTGCATGGTTAGCCCCAGCTGCTTGCATCGCTCGGAGGTAACTGGTGCGCAGAGAACTCCCCTGCCCTCGCTCATCATGAAATTTACCTTTTCCTCGGTGATGCACTCGGCAGCGATAATGAAATCGCCCTCATTCTCACGGTCCTCGTCATCGACCACTATCACAAACTCTCCCTTTCGGAACTGCTCTATTGCCTCGTCGATGGTATTTAGCTTAAATTCATTGTTATCGGTTGTCATATTTTTCATATTTCAGTTATCAGTTCACTTCTTGATTAGAATTCAGAATATCAGCAATCTCGTCGCACACCTTGGTAGCTGCTGCCACCTCTTTCTTCAGATTGGACTGATGCCAAGTGCCTACCAAATAAAGCGGCACGCCTATGGGGAACATCACAGCCAGGGCGGTGCCCACGTGCTTGTAGTTGGTGATGTGATAGGTGAGCATCTTGCGGATGATAGGAAAGTCCATCGCCTTGTTGAGCAGCTGCTGGTCTCGTGAGTTGGACAGGTAGTCAACCACGCTCTCCATCTCTTGTGAGAGTTCATCAAGCAGAGGCTTATCATATCCCTCTCGGAAATAGGTGAGATAGCCTTGCCGACCTTTGTATCGCTCCAGGAACTTCCCACACCGCTCCTTGAGCGCCGCCACACGGGTGCGTGCAACGCCACTGTCCATCTCCTCGATAATGACCTCCTTGAGGGTGAGGTTGCGTGTCTGGTGCAGTCCGAGCAATCGCCGGAAGAAGTTGCGGTAAGCGTCGGGATTGAACACCGCCGAGTCGTTGACCGCCTTATGCGTCAAGAATATGCCCAATGGCAGCAGTACCGCCGAACTGAGCCAGATGCCTTGCCATACCTGCCAGCGACCTTCGCGCGCCAGCTTGTAACCCATGTTGTCGATAACATAATAGACAATAAAGAGCAACACCGAGATGACGATGGGTGTTCCCAGACCGCCCTTTCGTATTATCGCTCCGAGTGGCGCACCGATGAAGAAGAAAATGAGGCACGCCAGTGAGAGCGTGAATTTCTTTTGCAGCTCTATCTCGTGGCGCCTTATGATAAAGCGGTCTTGCTCGGTAGTATAGCTCTTAAACTCATAGTTCTGCTTGTTCATCTTCAGGGTGGAAATTGCCTGACTGGTCACCGACTGCTGTATATAGGACGACTGCGCCGCCATGAGAGAGTCGAAGTCAATAACTCGCGACATTCTAACAGGCTTTACTGGTATAGTAGCAATAGTGTCCCTGTTATGGTCGAGTTGCACTGACGGCATTCCCACTACTGGCATCGCCATGAGTTCACGGCTCACCATATCTCCCACACTATCGACACGAGCATTCACCGAGTCGATCGTATGCCTCAGCTCGGTGATGTTCTTGCCAATGTATTGCTGTCGCATGGTCTCGTCGTCCATGCGGTTGAAGTTATCGTTATAGGGAATTATGATTTCCTTGTTCTTGAATGCCTCGCGTCGGTACATATCGCTGCCAAGCTCGTTGCTCATTGTAGCATCGGGCGACAAGTCCTCATACCAGTTTCCATGCTGAAGGGAAAGCACCAAGTGCGTCTTTCCCGGGTCCATACTCAGCTTGCCAGAGTCGGCAACCACGATGCGCGGATAGGTCGATGTGGTTGAGACGTCATAGATGAGAATGCCATAGAGCATATTGGTCTCGGGGTTCTTCTGCTTCACGTAGAGGTTGTATCCCGGAATTTGGCTGTAGATGGCGCCCTCGGGGATGTCGAGGGTTGGCGACTTCTGTCGCATCGAGTAGAGCAGAGTCCACATCTTCACCTGCGATTGCGGCAGCACGTCGTTCTGGAAGAAGAAGGCACCGACGCTCACCATAGCTATAAACACGGTGAGCGGTTTCATCACCTTGAGCAGCGAGATGCCGCTCGACTTCATCGCCGTGAGTTCGAAATGCTCTCCCAAGTTGCCGAAGGTCATGAGCGATGCCAGCAAAATCGACAGAGGGAGCGCCAGCGGCACCATCGACAATGCGGCATAGAAGAACAGCTCAGCGATAAGATCCACTCCCAGCCCCTTGCCCACCAGCTCGTCGATATATTTCCACAGGAACTGCATCATTACGATAAACAGACATATGCAGAAGGTCATCATGAATAAAGGCAAGAATGTCTTTAACATGAACCAATAGAGTCTTTTTATCTTCAATGATGCCATGAGAGTGGTTTCCTGAGTAGATAAAGTTTAGAGACCAAACTCGCGGTCGTTGATGATGCGGTGGGGCAAGTCGTATTTCTCACACAGCCTACGCCATTCCTTGCTGCCTATGTAGTCCTTGATGATATAGGCGTGCTCCATGTTGTGCATGTCGCTTCCAAACATGTCGCACAGGTTGTTCTGAATAAGCCACAGAGCACTCTCTTTGGCGGTTTTACCAAAATAGCCGGCAAGCGACAGAATGTTGACCTGAAACTTCACGCTGGCATTGTGGAGAGCCTTGTAACGCTCTTTCCTCATGCTGTAATAACGGTAACGCTCTGGGTGAGCGAGGATAGGGAAATAGCCTTCGACCTGAAGGTTGAAGAGCATGTCGTCGATGCCTATCAGCTCTTGCGCAAATGAGTTTTCAAGAAGGACGCGGTTACCTGGCATTGGCAGCAGGTGGCCTGCCTCATATTCTTTGGTCCAATACTCGTCGATGCGGTACTCTGCCGAGACATAGAGTTCAATGGGCAGCCCTTCTTCTTTCACTGCGACCTTGAGTACTTCGAAAGCGGCATTCAATGTCTCAGGAGTGTTCTCGAATGTCTCGGCGGTGACGTGCGAAGTGCATATCACATGCGTGATGCCCATGTCAATCTCTGCCTTGAGCATCTCGAGCGACTCTCCCACATCCTGCGAGCCGTGATCCACACCAGGCAAGATGTGACAGTGCATATCGGTGTGGTAGAACAACTTGGAATCTTGTTGTGATTTTTTCTTGAATATATTGATCATAGCGTTTTATTACTGTTTAGTTAATGATTTCATTAAAACGACCACAAAGTTACTACTTTTTCTCAACACTAAAATTACAATAAATATATTATTTAAAAAAATAAAGTATTATTAAGAGTTTCAATTAGAAACTTTTGAGTAATTTTGCGGTGCAAAAATTCAACGAAGCTCTATGAGACACATTCTAATTACTATTTTAGTATCCTTAATGATAACACCCCTGGCACTTGCTAGCGATGACAATAAAGTGAACCAAGAGTGGCAACAGTGCGTGCTTGCCGCTATTGACTCTTTCCCTCAAAACGGGGGCTATTACACTGGCGCTAATCCTAACGACACCTTCAAGAAGACAGCTTGGAAGGGGCTGCATCAAGCCTACAAGATGGTCCTCGCCGACCCGAGACCGGTGATTGACCTGCAACTGGCGCAACCCTCGTTCTGCTCAAGTGCCACCTATCTCGCGCTAATAAAGGCTCTGCTATTGTGGGACAAAGACCATCGCATCTCACGTGAAGCATGGCTGGCGATGAAGCCCTTTGTGGGCATAGTCGATAATATGAACCCGCAAGGCTACTACCAGAGCGACGGCGAGGGGTTTTGGGGCTGCATGAACGGCAACGGCCCGGCGGTGGCGGTCACCATCCACGAACTCAAAGCAGGTTACAACTTCACCGCCTACCGCGGCGCGAAGACCGAAGCCTGCAAAGAAGAACCCAACGAGCGCTACCTCAGCGACGACGAGTGGCGATCCCTCCCCAT
>CALDIG010000132.1 GCA_937904375.1 uncultured Prevotellaceae bacterium | reverse complement strand
AGTGGCGAGCGAGAATATATTATCTAACCTCTAAACTTTAAGCAAGTTAACAACCTGCGAAACTTAAATAAACATTAAACTCTGAGCAAGTTAACAACTTGCGAAACTTAAATTTAAATAATAACAAAAATGGCAGAAGAAGTAAAACAGCCCTACGCGGGAGCCAAAAACGAAGATTTTGAGAAGATACAGGAATGGCTCTACATGTGCCTGGCGAAGTGGTATTGGTTTGTAATAGCGCTTGCCATAGCGCTAGGCCTTGCCATACTCTATCTGTTAATGGCAACACCGTCCTATACTCGCAAAGCATCGATATTAATAAAGGACGATGATAAGTCCACGACTCTCTCGAGTGAGTTCAGCCAATTTTCAGATATGGGATTCCAAGTGGGTAAGACTAACATCTACAACGAGATGATTACCTTGTCGTCACCTTCTTACATGAGGGAAGTGGTAGAGCAGTTACACCTCGACATGAACTACAAGACCGACGGCCGCTTTCATGAGCTGACATTATATGGAAAGACTCAACCGGTGATTGTGTCGTTGATAGATATAGACCCCGACAGCTATGCCTCTTTCACCATGGAACTCAAGGACAATAATGAAGTGGAGCTTACCAACTTTAAGTCGGAAGAACTGCAGCAAATTTCAACACAAGTGGTAAAAGGAACTTTCAGGACTCCACTAAAGACACCTATCGGCCAGGTGGTGGTTACGCCAACGCAGCATTATTACGGTAAATATGACACACCTATCAGGGTTTCTAAAAACCGCATCAGTGATGTGGCCAACTTTTATGCCAGCAAATTGAATGTAGAGCTCAATCAAGAGCGCGCCTCGGTGGTTGACATTTCGATGAGCGACGTCAGTGCAGAGAGAGCCGAGGACGTACTGAACTCTCTCTTTGAAGTGTATAAGGAGAAGTGGAAAGAGGATATCAACGAGCAGGCGGTGAATGCCGGCAAGTATATCGAACGCGAGCTCGACAGCATTCGCAGCCAGCTTGGCAGTGTCGATGCCGATATAGCCATGCAGAAGAGTGCCTCGTTGACACCTGACATGGGTGTTGCCACTCAAATCAACCTCAGCAAGATAGAGAACACCAGTGCCCAGCTTCTTGAGCTTGACAACCAGATATACATGGCCAATCTCATCAAGAACCAATTGGCAGGCAATGAGAATAAATTGCTTCCACCTAATTCGGGCATTGATAATCAGGCTGTGGCGGCTCAGATTAAAGACTATAACGAAAAGGTGCTTCAGCGCAATAGCCTAGCCGACAACAGCGGAAAGAACAATCCTATTGTGCAAGACCTCGACAACCAGCTGAATTCTTCTCGCGCGTCGATAATCACGTCACTGAATACTGTGGTATCGACACTTAACGACCGTAAGAACGCGTTAGAGGCTTCTAGGTCGCAGACTACACAGAAGATAGAAGCAACTCCCACTCAGGCTAGAGATTTGTTAGGTGCAGA
The DNA here is from genome assembly GCA_937904375.1 of uncultured Prevotellaceae bacterium. Classification (GTDB taxonomy): domain Bacteria; phylum Bacteroidota; class Bacteroidia; order Bacteroidales; family Muribaculaceae; genus Sodaliphilus. The sequence continues at coordinate 7,689 of CALDIG010000132.1, read as the reverse complement.
GCGCACACAGAAGGTGAAGGAGCAGTTATATCTCTTCTTGCTTCAAAAGCGTGAGGAGAACCAGTTGTCACGCAACACCGTTGCCAACAATGCCAAGATGCTCAATCCCCCCTCGGGAAGCCGTTCTCCATCTTCTCCGGTGAAGATAAACGTGTTGATCGTTGCCATCGTTCTCGGTCTGTTGATACCCATGGTGATACTGTTCATTGTTAACAACTTGAGCACTAAAGTTCGCGGTCGCCAGGATGTTCAGAACCTGTCAATACCTTTCATTGGCGAGATTCCATTGTCTTACCGCAAACGCAGAGGTCTGTTCGCACTCTTTAACCGTCGCAAGGATGTAAGAGAAATTGTTGTTCAGGAAAAGAATGGCAACAATATCAATGAGGCATTCCGTGTGGTAAGAACCAACCTTGAGTTTGTCCTCGGGAAGGACTACAAGGTGGTTATGCTCACTTCTTCCAATGTGGGTTCAGGAAAGACCTTCGTTTCTACTAACCTTGCCGTAAGCTTTGCCATTAAGGGCAATAAGACCTTGCTTATTGACCTAGACTTGCGCAAGGCATCGATGTCAACTTTCGTGGACTCACCCCCACGTGGTATCTCCGATTACCTCAATGGACGATATGAGAACATCGATGATGTGATGGTAAAAGGCAAGATTCACGAGAACCTTGACGTGCTTCCCGTGGGTACAATCCCGCCCAACCCCACCGAGCTGCTCTTCAGTGACAAACTGAGCACATTGATAACTTCTATGCGCGAGCAGTATGACTATATAATAATCGACTGTCCACCTATTGATATAGTGGCCGACGCTTCGATTATCAACAAGTTTGTAGATGTAACTCTCTATGTGCTACGCTCGGGCTTGCTCGACCGTCAGATGCTGCCGGAGATTGAGAGATACTATGTTGATAAACGTTTCAATAACATGGTATTCCTGCTCAACGGTACTACTGATGAGTCTAACGGTTACGGCTATCGTCGCTACGGTTATGGCTACGGTTATGGATATGGTTATGGCAGCAACTCAGGCTCGAAGAAGAAAAAAGACTAATTTCAAAAAATAATAAAGAGACATTATGAAAGCATGTTTTATGGGACTGGGCTACATTGGCCTTCCCACAGCGATAATAGCCGCCAAGAGTGGCATAGAAATTGTGGGTGTTGATATCAATTCAAAGGTGGTGGAAAAGACTAATGCCGGTCACCTGCACATTGTGGAACCCGGTCTTAAAGACTTGTTGCAAGAAGTGATTAAAAGCGGCAAGTTCAAGGCGATGTCTCAGCCTGAAGCGTGTGACGCCTATTTTATAGTGGTGCCCACACCTTTCAAGGGAGAGCATCAGCCCGACATCTCATACGTGGAGAATGCTACTCGCATGGTGCTTCCGCTGCTCAAGAGCGGAGACCTCTACGTTATTGAATCTACATCTCCAGTGGGAACAACTGAGCAGATGGCGGAACTCATCTATACAGAGCGTCCGGAGCTGAAAGGTAACATCCACATCGCCTATTGTCCCGAACGTGTACTTCCCGGCAATGTGATATATGAATTGGAGCACAACGACCGCGTGATAGGTGGCATCGATGAGGACTCCACGTCTCATGCCATTGAGTTCTATTCGCAGTTTGTGAGGGGCAAGCTGCATCGCACCAACGCGCGCACTGCCGAGCTGTGCAAGCTCACTGAGAACTCCAGCCGCGATGTTCAGATTGCCTTTGCCAACGAGCTGTCGATGATATGCGAGCAAGCCGGCATCAACGTGTGGGATTTGATAAACCTTGCCAACAAGCATCCTCGTGTGAACATTCTGCAGCCTGGTTGTGGAGTGGGAGGACACTGCATTGCCGTGGACCCTTATTTCATTACCGCCGCGTTTCCCAAAGAGGCTCGTATCATAGCCCAGGCTCGTGAGATAAACAACTTCAAGGCCCAGTGGTGTGCCGAGAAGGTGAAGAACGCCATGCTCGAGTTTGAGCTCAAGAACCGTCGCAAGCCGGTAGTGGCAATGATGGGCCTGGCATTCAAGCCCAACATCGATGACCTGCGCGAGTCGCCCGCTAAGCGCATCACCACCGAGGTGATGCAGAGCAAGAACAATGCTGAGTTTCTTGTTGTAGAACCCAATATCAAGGAACATAACGTGTTCAAGCTAACACCATATAATGATGCTTACGAGAAAGCCGATATAGTGGTGTTCTTGACAGCTCATAATGAGTTCAAGGAACTCGAGTGGCGTGATGATAAGGTTATTCTAGACTTTTGTGGCATCTTTAAGAAGTAGATGTTACTGAGTCTCTTGGTATATAGCTTGACGGGTTGCACCCTGTTTTTCCTGGGGTGGCATGTCAACAAGCGTGAGCAGCAGTCTTTGCTTAACGGTGGTGCTAAACTGCCGTTCTACAGCTGGGAGATATTGCTGTCGTTGCTTGTGTTCTCGGTTGTTGCCGGCGCGCGTTATCACACTGGCTATGACCATGCTATGTATCTTGAGCAGTATCAGCACTTGCAGGAGACGGGAGATTTCAGCCGCCATAATTTTGAATATGGCTTTGAGTGGATTTCTCGCCTTTTTGCTTGGTGCAATATTCACTATTTCTTCTATTTTGCCTTTTGGGCGCTGTTGCAGATAGGCTTCCTGTATTTTGGACTGCGCAACCACAAGCATTTGCTGTGCTGGGTGGGACTGGTGATAATGCTTGGCCCTTATTTTGTGAGTTGGATGAACTCTGTTCGCCAATCAGTAGTAGTGTGCCTTTTTGTCACTCTTGTATCTTTCATAAAAGAACGTGACCTTAAGAAAAATGTATTAGTAATTTTAGTAATGCTCTGTGTGGTAATCTTGGCAGCTTTTATTCACAAATCGGCATTATTGATGATACCCGTATTGCTAATCTTATTCTTGATTAATGTTCTGAGAGTTGATAAGAATGCTCCAAATAGGTGGGTGATGCTTTCTATATTCGCCTTTTTTGTGTTGTTGGGCAACTATCCTTTTTGGATAGATTATTTCTCTAATTACCAGTGGTTTTTAGATATTACTGGTTACCAAAATTATGCCAATCTTGATGACCCAAATGTGGCAGGTCAGTTCAGAACTATTAATTGGGGACCACTCCATGTTTTGCTGCTTCTGAGCAATGTGGCATTAATCTGGTTTTATCCTGAACTCAAGAAGTTTTTCAAAGACGACACATTATTGCCTTATTTCTTCTTGATGGCATTTGTGGGTTTGTGCCTGAGCAATTTGTTGATGAATACCACTCACTTTATTTTGCGTCCTGTTGAATATTTTAATATATTTGTCGTTATTATCACAGCTTATCTTTTGTGTTATTTATATAAAACCAAGAATGTCATAATGTTTATTCTGGTTTCAATCTTGAGCTTCGGTTATATATACATTGCTGTAGTGAAAGCTTTTTATTATCCCACCCGAACCTCAGTGCCGTTCCTCTACCATCTGTTTTTCTGCCCATCCTTATAAAAGATTAAAATATAATGAATCACCCCCAAGATATAAAGGTCTCAATAGTTGTTCCCATATATAACTCGGCGTTATACTTAGAGCAATGTATAAGATCGCTGATGATGCAGACCCATCAAAATATTGAATACCTATTCGTTGATGATGCTTCGAGCGACGGGAGCGTTGATATGTTACGGTCATTGCTGGAAAAGTATCCGTCTCGCAAGGAGCATTGCAGGATTTTTGAGAATGATAGTAACAAGGGTGTGGCATTCGGCAGACGATTGTGCATGAAGAATGCTACCGGCGACTATCTTATTCATGTTGACAGCGATGATTATATTGATGACACATTTATCGAGAAAATGCTTGGCAAAGCATTGGATACCGGTAGTGATGTCGTGATTTGTAATTTCGCTAATGTCTATGAGAAAAAGATAAAGGTCAATCCATCTGAACGAGTGGTTGATAGGAGCGAAATAATAAAGCGTTTGTTAATTGGCACCGTGCATAACGCTTTATGGAACAAGCTCGTTAAGCGTTCTATAATCGCCGACAATGAGATTTATCCTGACGACTGTTTTAGGATCTTTGAAGACAAATCAGTCAGTTTCAGAATGGTATATTTTGCTAACAAAATCGAGTATATCGATGAGCCACTTTATTACTATCGCAAGAGAGAGAACTCTCTGTCGCATGTTAATCAGCGTGTGTTGATGCCAATGCTCAAAGCAATAATGAAGCTGGTGGATGATTTTTTCACTGCACATCCAAGTGATGAAACCATCGATAGCGGCATCAAAGCATTTAAAGTGGGTGTCTCGGCTTCGTTGCTCATTTACAAGCCCGAGGATGAGGATTTAAAGACCTTGTTAAAAGAAATGCCATTGTCGGCTATTAAGACCAACAGCTATATTCCATTTTATTATAAAATTGCATTGTTTGCCAAGAAACTTGGTATGTCGTGGATTGTTACATTAATAAGGAATATAATAGATTTTCACTCAGGATATAGCAGTAGTGAGAAAACGAAATCAACAATTGCCTAAATTACATGTACAGTAAGGGAAAATATTTTATATTTCAATGTGTTGTGATGCTTATCTCTCCCATCACAAGCTTGTTGATAAGTATAAGATTTTATAAGAGTGAAATCTCTCAACTCTTTTTTGTCATTTTCGCTTTCTATTTTGGTTATCATTTAGGATTTGTTCATGACTTGATGAACCATTATAGGGATATGATTGAGCTGTATGCTAACAGAAGTGCAAGCGAGATTTTTGCTGATGAGCGCATCTATATAGTTGGCCAGGATCTATATCATGTGCTGTTCAAGTTTATAGTGTCTCGCATTTCTCTTACTACTCAGTTCTTCGGCGGAGCGGCATGCGCCATCTATGCTGCTTTTTTCATGTTCTTCTTCAGGCAACTCAAGGTTTTCTATAACGATAACAAGCTCACTATCTTAAGTGCTCTCTTGCTCTTGACAGTAGCTTTTATTGTGGAGTTCTATTGGTATCAGGGATTAAGGTTCAGGACAGGATTATTCTATTTTGCCGCAATTTATTTGAAATATGTGAACACAAATAAAAAGATATACCTGCTTGCACTGCTGCTGACACCATTCTTCCATTTTACCCTTATTATGCTTGTTGCCACCGTCTTGATTGACTTCTTATTACGTTATACGGGTGTGGCAAGTCGCATCTTTTTATTATTGATATCTATAATAATACGCATGCAGAACATTGATTTCGTTCCCTGGATGCTCAAGCACATTCCCTTTACCGATAATCTGAGTATTGCCGTTACCGACGACAGAATACGTAATGATTGGAGAAACCGCATGGCTTATGTGCGTGAGAATGGCAACTTTTTCTATGGTCACCGCAATGACATCTTGCTTTTTTGGGGATTGATAATACTGTTCTTTTTATGGAAATTCAAAGCCCATAAGGATCAAAAGTATGGCGTTTTGTTTTCCTTTGCTCTAACATTATACACGGTGGCTAATTTCGGATATGGCGACATGACCTTCTATGACCGTTTCTTTCAAGCCTCTTTGCTGTTTTTCTACTCCTACTTGTTCGCAATGGTGTTCATTCATGGCGACCGCATCAAGCACAGGATGTACCTAATCTCAATTTTTGCTTTGCCGCCTATGCTTTATGCGATAATAACCCCGCTTATCGAGCAGCGTCAATATTTATTCCATATTGATTTTATCTTTGGTAACTTCTTTACTAACTGGGATGGTAATCTACAACAAGGAATCAAATATGACTGGCATCGATGATGTGGGTAATACGATAACGATAGTTAAGGTGGGTGCTATAAATTGATAATTGAGTCCACTTTAAAAAGTGGGATTTTTAGCGTCTTTTTCATTAATTTTGTATTTGGTGCAACTGTTAATTATTGAAATTCAGAGGTTTAAAAAATCAAAAAAATCAGAAAATCAGTTGTTTATATTTTTTAAAGTAGACTCAATAAACGATAATCAATGACTAAACAAGCAAAATGGATGTGGCTGTTGCTTGCCGTGACACTGACGGCAAGCAGTGCTCATGCCAGCATCGAAGACCGATATCTGCTAGGTGATGACATGCCCAATGCCCTCGTGTATCTGCCTACTCCTCCCGACTCCATGATGATTGCCATCAATGGCGATTATGCACGATGGATATGGGGAAAACAGCAGCGCAGCACTCCGCGCGGCGAGCAGGCAAGCTGGGAGTCGAAATATGGCATAGTGCGCATGAGCACCATCTACAGCGATGTGCTGGGCATCGACATAAGCGAAGACAACACCCCTAACATCTACCGCTTTATGCACCGCGCCGGCGACACGGGAGCAGGTGGCGTGGCGACGATGAAAAGCACCTATTTCCGCAAGCGCCCATTCTTGATTATGAATGAAGACACCTGGGGACAGTACGACCGATATGACGATCTGAAGAACAGCAGTGCCTACCCCTCGGCCCACACCGGATGTGGCTGGGGCACGGCACTGGCACTCGCCGAGATGGCACCTCACATGCAGGACACCATCCTAAGGAGAGGATATGAATATGGCATCAGCAGAGTGATAGTGGGAGCGCACTGGCAGAGCGACGTGGATGCCGCCATGACGTGCGCCAGCGCAGCCATAGCACGCTCACGCGCCACCGCCGACTATCAAGCCGACCTGGCTGCCGCCCGTGACGAATACATGCAGCTTAAAGGACTCAGCGAGAGCGATATGAAAGCCTCGTTCCCTACCATCTCCAAAATTCTTGATGCCCCGTCAAGCGTTGACGACTACAGCTTTGTGGGCGACCTGTGCACACACTGGCAAGCTAAGGAACTGCGCTCCACCGAGCGCGGTGCTCAGGCTCTCGCCGATGAGGCGATAGATGACAATTATCTCATTGGCATGGTTGCCGCTTGTTCGCCCGTTGTCACAATCTCCGAGAGTGAGACACCACACATCGTCATGCTCATCAAGACCCTCAAACTCTCGCTCAACTCCCATGCCACTACCCTCAAGACTGCTTTTAATCGCAAAAGACCTTACAATCAGTTGAACGAACCCTATACTCACGACAGTGAGATGTGGCATCAATATTCTGAGTCGGCTTATCCTTCTCGTCATGCCATAGTAGGATGGGGTATAGCGCTCGCACTCGTCGAGGTGATGCCCGACTGCCAGAACGAGATCCTGAAACGAGGATATGAATATGGCGAAAGCCGCGTCATTAAAGGCTCTTGCTATAGCAGCGATGTGCAGGCTGCAAGGGTGATGGCAGCTTGCGACATGGGCAAGCTACACAACGAGCCAATGTTCAAAATCTTGCTAGAGAACGCCAAGACAGAGTATCAGCAAAAGTTGGACGAAGCCAGCATCGAGAGTATCATCGCCTCCTCACTACTTAACGATACCTTATGGTACTCGATAAATGGAGTAATCTACGACATCAAGCCCACCATACCAGGCATCTACATCAACAGCGGCAAGAAAGTCGTGGTAAAATAAGGTGGAAAGTGGAAAGTGGAAGGTGAAAGGTGGAAAGTGGAAGGTGAAAGGTGGAAAGTGAAAGGTGGAAGGTGAAAAGTGAAAGGTGGAAAGTGAAAGGTGAAAGGTGGAAAGTGGAAAGTGGAAAGGAAAAATGAGGCTATTTTCTCTAAACACTAAACTCTAACCTCTAACCTTCAAGTTTATAAAGTTTTAGAA
>CALDIG010000131.1 GCA_937904375.1 uncultured Prevotellaceae bacterium | reverse complement strand
ATGGGTGCCGACCGTGCCATCCTGCTGAGTGACCGCAAGTTTGCCGGTGCCGACACACTGGCTACCTCTTACGCCCTCTCGGGTCTGTGCCGCACTCTCGACTACGACCTCATTATCGCTGGCCGTCAGGCTATCGACGGTGACACCGCACAGGTAGGTCCCGAGCTGGCTGAGCACCTTGGCTTGCCACAGATTACCTACGTTGCCGACGCCAAACTGCTCGAAAACGGCAATCTGCTCGTTCACAAGGAGAACGAGGATAGCGTGCAGGTTCTTGAGGCCGAAGGCAAGTGTCTCTTGACAGTGCTTGCTTCGGCTTTCGACGCCCGCTACATGAGCGTGAGCGGCATTATGGAAGCCTACAACAAGGAAGTTGAGGTTTGGGGTGCTGACAAGATCGACGTTGAGGAAGGCAAGTTAGGACTTTCGGGCTCGCCTACTAAGGTGTTCCGCTCGTTCCCCAAAGCCATGAAAGAGCCTGGTGAGGTTCACGAAGTGACTCCCGAAGAGGCTGTAGAGCTTATCGTTAATAAACTTAAAGAGAAACACATCATCTAAAAGTAAAGAGCTATGGAAAAGAAAGATTATAAGAACGTATTCGTTTTTGCTGAACAACGCGAAGGTGTAATCCAACCCGTTGCTTTTGAACTTTTGGGCAAGGCTCGTGACCTCGCCGATGTGCTTGAAGAGAAAGTGATTGCCATGTTCTTGGGATGTGGCATCAAAGATAAGGCTCAGGATCTCATTGAGCATGGTGCCGACGAGGTAATAGTTGTTGACACTCCCGAACTCAAGGATTTCCTCTCGGAGCAGTATGCTCAGGCAGTGTCGCAGATTGTGCTTGACCGCAAGCCTCACATTGTGCTTTATGGCGCTACCACCATTGGCCGCGACCTGGCTCCACGCTTGGCTTCGCGTCTCAAGACTGGTCTTACTGCCGACTGCACTAAGCTCGAGATTCAACCTGTTAAGGATGAAGAGAAGGAATTCTGCATGACTCGTCCAGCATTTGGTGGCAACTTGATGGCTACCATCGTGTGCCCCAACAACCGTCCACAGATGTCGACAGTGCGCCCCGGTGTGATGCAGAAGATGGAGCGCGACGCAAGCCGCAAGGGCATCGTGACCATGTTTGAGCCTAAGTTCGACACCTCGAAATTCAAAGTAAAGGTTGTTGAGACCATCAAGGCCGACAAGGAGATTGCCGACATTTCGGAGGCTAAGATTCTCGTCTCGGGCGGACGTGGCGTTCACGACAAGGAAGGCTTTGACAAGCTGCAGGCTCTCGCCGACGTGCTTGGCGGACAAGTTGCCTCGTCGCGCGCTATGGTTGACAACGGTGTGATGCCTCACGAGTGTCAGGTGGGACAGACTGGTAAGACCGTGCGTCCTAACCTTTACATGGCATGTGGCATCAGCGGTGCCATCCAGCACCTCGCTGGTATGGAGGAGAGCGATTTCATCATCGCCATCAACAAGGACAAGTTTGCTCCCATCTTCAGCGTTGCCGACCTGGGCATCGTGGGCGACCTCCACAAGATCGTGCCCATGCTCACCGAGCGCATTAAGAAAGAGATGGAGAAATAAAACCAATCAGGATTTAGTTCTGATATAATTAAGGAGGGTGGCCTAAGTTGATTTGGGCCACTCTCTGTTTTTTCTCGTTGCAAGAAATCAAAGTTTACTCTGGAAGATGGTTGTAAAACTCATTAATTTTGTGTGGTTTCTTGTCGAGAACCGGGCGCACAAGGAAGCCGTTGAGACGGCTATGCGTATGTATTTGCACCATGTATTGGTCAAAGACGAGCGCGCATTCAAAGGGGTCGTTAATGTCGGCTTTGGATAATGACGAACTCCAGTAATAACCTCTTTCTGCTATTGAAAAAAAGTGCATGCTGTAGAGAAATCCCCCCAGTGGCAAGAATATACTATTGCCGCTCGGCCCAGTAACAAGATAACCCGGTAGGTCACCAAGTGGCACAATATATTGCCATTTACAACGCTCTATAAGCTCATAAAAATCGCTATTAAGTGGCAAACGCCATCGACCATGCCATAATCGTTGCGCCACATCATTCTTGGTTCCTACAAGACTTGGCAGGTTTCTCACAAAAACGCTGTCGGGGTAATCTTTACCATAATTGAGCACCTGAAACGGGTTGGGCATTGTGCGCAGGAATGCTCCTGGCATGAGCCGTCCCATGGTGCGCTCGGCACCCACGTTGCATGGTGCCCACAGTACGCTAAGACCAAGGTCCACGGCGTCGCTCTCGGAAATTGGCGACACCGCCACTGCGACGCCAGGCTTGGGATAGTAGAGTGACAGGCCCTTATCGGCAATAATTATTGTGGTGAGCGTAGTATCGGTGGCAAGCGCAAGACTGTCGGCACGATGTTGCCCATAATCAACAGCCTGATAGCTTGTAGATGATTGCTGCCCTAGAGGCAGCCTGATATTTAGTTTATATCCTCCCCAAAACGCTGCCAAGCAAAGCAGCAAAGCGGCACCGGCAGCTACTGCCAGCCACTTTTTCTGCCAGCTGCGATAACCATTCATTTCTATCGCCTCCTGCAGCTGCCCCACGCTGCCAAAACGCTCATTGCGGTGGGTAGCCACAGCCTTATCAATTACAGCATTGAAGCGCTTGGGCAAGTGCATGTCCTTCATAATCATGCCCAACGAGTATATATCGGCTTGGACGGTTGCCACGCTATCTTTTTCGAGTATTTCGGGAGCCACATAGTTAATGGTTCCAGCTGCAGCTTTGAGCGACGAGTAGCGGTTGGTGTCGCTAAGCCCGAAATCGATGATTTTCACCTGATTGTCCTCGCGCGTTATCATGATGTTAGACGGCTTGAGGTCACGATGAATCACCTCATGGTTGTGACAATGTGCAATAGCTGTTAGCAATTGTCGCAAAACATTCAGTTTCTCCTCCACTGTGTGCTTGCTGCCGAGCCACTGAAGCAATGTTTCACCATCGATCCATTCCTCCACTATGCACAGTGAGCCAAGTGCCTCAATTCTCTCCATGCTCACCATGCCCACAATGTTTGGATGATGCAACTGAATGGCGATGTCAAATTCCTTGCGCAGCAGGTCGCGATAAAGCTTCTTTTGGGCGAACTCTGGTTTCAACCCTTTCAGGAACCATAACTGCCCATAGCGCTCGCCCCTTGCCAGCAAGTTGAATGTTCCCTGGTGCTCAAGAATCTTGATGTTGTGGAAATAGTGATTCATAATGTTGTCACTTATCAAAGATCGGTCTAATAGACATGAAGCAGTCGAGAGTCTCGATTTGGTCGGCGAGGATTCTACCTTCTTCGAGAAGCACATGATGTGCCATGCGCTTGCCATTGCCTGCTGGCGTCGCAGTCCAGTAGTACCCATATCTTCCCACGTTTAGCATATTGATGCCGTCGTCGCTCAAACCGGCAAGAGGCAGGAAGATGCTGTTGCCATTAGGCCCCGTCACCACATATCCTGCCGCGCCGTCGCCAGCATTGCGAAACCGCCACTTGCAGCGGTCAATCAGTTCCTGCCACTCATCAAGTGTGGGTATGCGCCATTTACCGCCCCAGCGCCAGTGAGCAAAGTCGATGCTGGTGCCGCTTATCGACTGCTTTGGCATTGGCTTGCTCTGGGGCCAATATTTGTCAATTCCACCCCACTTTCCTAGGTCGGTGGTGTCGCCCCAAGCATAGTAGCTTCCCACAAAATTCACTGATGGATGATCGGCACCCATGTTCATCTTGCTCCATTTCACACTCAATCCTAGATCTACAGCGATGGTTTCAGAAATATTACCAGGTGTTATCGAGTCAAATGGTAGCCAATAAATATCGGCATTCGACACAATTGAGTAAACTTGTGAAGTGCCAGCCGGAGCGATGCTATCCACAACATAGCCAGCTGGCAGCTTTTTCTCGTCGGCTTGACGCTGGTTGCTGCCCCATGAGAATGTTGCCACCACAGCGGCAACAGCCACCACCGCCGCTATCGCAGGCAACAGCCACCGCCAGCGTTTTTTCTTTTTAGCTTTGGCAAAGTCGTGATGCAGTTTCTCGGCTGAGCTATATTTTCCATGTTCACAACGTTTTATTAGCTTGTTGAACTTGCTGGGCAGGTTGAGCATGCGCAGTAGCTTGCCCAGAGCGGCAATATCGTTCTGAACATTGGTGGTGGCATCGGGCTCAAAATCGATGAGCTTGACGTGAGCACCATTGTGAGTGACAAGCACATTACTGGGCTTTAGGTTGCCATGTGTCACGCCCTTGCTCACATAGTATCGCACTGCCTCCACCAGCTGGCTGGCAATGTCCTGACGCACTTGCTGCGATGGCTCGGTAGCGAGAAACTTGTCGAAGCTGATGCCGTCGACCCACTCCTCGATGATGCAGCGGCCCTGCATAGTGGGCACCTCCTGCTGAGCTATCATGCGCACAATGCTCGGATGCCACAGCGTCATGCAGCGCTCAAACTCGCGGTCGAGTAGTGCTTGTGCTTTTTCACGTGGTTCAACCCCAGGATTAATACCCTTCACCACCCACCATTGGCCAAAGCGCTTCACGCGCTTCACGCACAGCCATGGCCGCTGGCATGGCAGGTGGCTGAAATCGGTAAACCGAGCGTCAATCTCTCCCTCCTCGGTCTCAAAGAAGCTCGAAGAGTTATAAATGTTAGTTTCCTGCATAAATCGTCTGCTTTTTTATCAAATCCCTTTTATAGACCTTCATCCCACAGCAGTTTGAAAAAGTCGAGTACATAGATAAATTCAATATTGCCCACTTTGCGGTTGATTCTGTCAAGAGAGATCACAATCCGTCGGCTCGAAGGGTATTCTTCGCCAAAAGCTTTCAGTCCTTTTAGATGCCGTGGCAGCACTTCTTCTACCGACTTTATCTCTATTGCTACCCGAGCATCACCTATAATGGCATCTACTTCTAAGCCGGTATAAGTTCGCCAGTAGAATAGTTTTTCCTCCGAATGGCTATAATGCAGCCAAGCCACAAGCTCTTGAATGACAAGATGTTCAAAAGCATGACCATAATCAACAGTGCCACGCACAAGTTCCTTGCGATGCAGCAAATGATTAGCAATTCCCACATCAAAATAATAGAAACGAGGAGCTTGAACTATTCTCCGCTTAACCACCTTAGTATAAGCCGGAATGCGATAACCTATCAACGTGTCCTCCAATATGTCGAAATAAGAACTCACAGTCGTCGCACTCACGCCACACTCCTGGGCAATGTTGTTATAGTTCACTATTTCACCGTCGGTCACTGCCGCCACTTCAAGAAAACGCTGGAACGAATTTAAATTCCTCACCAAAGCTTCTTCTTTGATTTCTTCTTTCAGATACACATCAATATAAGCCGAGAGGTGCCGAGCAGGATTCTCGGCAAGATAATGTGGCGGCAGCATACCATATTGCACCGCTCGGTCAATATCAAAAACAGGAATCTCGGCACTAACCAATGGGTAAAGAAATACAGGCAAAGCGCGACCACCCAGGGTGTTATGTCCCTTGCGTTTTAGTTTTCTCGCGCTTGACCCACACAAGATGAATAACAATCCTCGTTCCGAAATCAAACGATGCACCTCATTGAGCAAATGTGGCACCTCGGGAATCTCGTCAATGATAACTATTGTGCCAGCACACTTGTCTTTAAGCATCTCATAAAGCAACACAGGCCGACGACTGTATCGACTCCTCAGTTCGCTGTCAAGCAAGTCGATATAGATAGAATCCTTGCCAAATTGCTGACGCAAGATAGTTGATTTGCCCGTTTGGCGTGCGCCAAACAAGAAAATGCTGCCATCTAACTCATTGTTTAACTGTAATATGCGTGGTAACATAAGCGGTGGGTTAATAGTGTTATACTTGTGAATTTCCTTTAAAATCCCAAGTAGTACTTGTGATTTTTCTTTAAAATCCAAAGTGTCACTTGTGATTTTTAATCAAAATTCAGTGCAAAATTAAGAAAAAATATTTTCTCAACAAACTTTTCCCATCATTTTATCAAACAGTTATTAACAATTAATGCGTCGTATGGATGTTTTCAGACGATTAGAAATTAAGACCATGCAAGAGGGTGTTGCAAAACTTCTGAATCTAATGAGAACTCCTCCTCTAAGATAGAGGAGGTGCCCGAAGGGCGGAGGAGTATGACAACACAGAAGATGTTGTTAATCAGAAGAATAAGCCAAAGTAAATATTATCATACTCCCCCCAGCCCCCTCTATCTTAGAGGGGGAGCTGCACCTTTTATCACACTTTTGCAACAGCCTCGCGGGGGGAGTATGTCCCACTCATTTGATAGTTATCATACTCCTTTGGGTCGCTCCGCAATAGCTCCTTGTCTTAGAGGAACGCCCTGATATACAGCTATTTATTTTTTATCGAACTCACGTTAATTTTAAATTTCCATTGCCTACTCCCTTTCAAGCGTTTCGGCGGTCTCTTGTATGTTTTTTTATTGGATTGTTATCGCTTCAATAATTAAGTCAATTGGGTCGTCGATGTAGCGTGTGGTGACGCGGCGCACTAGGTCGCCCACAGCCTCATCGGGGTTTAGACTGGCAATAAATTGCTCCATTTCATCCTTGCTGGCGCACTCCTTGGCGTAGCAGGCTGCGGTGGCAATCACTGTTAAGTGTGGAGCGTTATCATCGGGGATATATGCCGGATATACCACAGCCTGGCAAGGGCCAAAGTACTTGCCATTACGGTCGTTGCTCAAGCGTTCCACCTCGGAATCAGGTGTTAGTGGCGTGCGGGTGAAATAGGCACCATCAAAAGCGCCCGCAATCAGAGCAATAAGATTGGCGCTAGTGCCTTCATCGGTGACAAATGATAAGAAAGTGGCATCATCGCCATAGAAGAAATACATCGCGTCCTCGTCGAGTCGCTTGCAAGAATGAGGCCAATTGCAGTTGGCATAGATAAAATCCATGAACTTCTCGTTCAGATTCTGGGCCTTGGGGTCTTCAATGATAAATTTCACATGATACACACGTTCATAATAGAGAAATTCATCGTCATCAACATCGTCGATGAACCTCAAAGGCTCGCGACCTAGCAGGCACAAGCCAGCATTACCTTCAGCCGATGGTATGAGCTTGGCGCAACTCACGTTGCGAAAGAGTACTTCGTTGGAAACATTATTGTCAAAGCCCGTCATCATGACACGGTCATCGTCATGCTTGGCGCTCATTTCCAGCAATTTGGCCATTGCCTCTGAAACAGGAATGAAGCGTGGGTCATGCTCATCCTCGAATTCGAATGTGTCAATCACAACTGAATCGCTTCTAGACTCATCAATGCAGCAGCGGTCAAACATCTGCTCATAGCTATTACAAAATCCAGCAACGCGGTCAATGCGCTTACCTTTAATTATCTCTTTTAATTCTTTTAGTGTCATAGATATTTATTTTAAAGCTACATAAGATTTCTTTATATAAGCCATATTTGTTAGTCCATATATATCCTCAATGCCAATTATATAATAATCTCCAGCATCAGCAATCACCTTATAGTTGTCACCTTTAGCTACTCTATATATCTGATTGGATTCTTCGGGTGTCTTGGTATCATATATTTCTGCGTCGTGTTTAACCTCAACCATTATAGGTCTGTCACTTGCTTTTGCCATTTCACCTTCATTGGCTTTGGAGTCTTTATCAATCACTTTGCCAGTTTTTGAATCATCTTGATTGGCCACTATTTCTATGTTTTGTTCTTTTGACAAATCATCCTTATCGGGCAAAATAACGTATAACAGTAATACCAAAAGAGCTACAGCACCACCAATTTTGAGAATCTTTTGGTTGCTCTTTAGTTTATTTTTCAGTTTTATAATCCATTCGGGTTCTTTTTTTCTGCCATTTGCAATATCTAAACTATAGTCCTCGTATGCCTCATAAATCTTGAACAAAATAATGAAGATGACTATTCCTATTAAATAGATAATCATTCCCGCTATAGCAATTATCGCAATAATTGCTCCTGCCGTTAATAATCCATAAATTATGGGCCACATAAATATAGAATTTAAATGATTTCTATATATAAATCGCCTACTTCGTTGGTATTATTCTTCAATTGGTGTTTTTCAGTTCTTGTACATATTCAGCAAAGATATCTGCCATTGGATGCCCGATGTGGGGAGCAGCTATCTGGCGGATTTTATCTATAGTTAGTTCTTCTTTTTCATCTAATTCACGAAGATTAAGCAATGAAGCAGAGACACCATTCCAAGTCGTAGGATGAATTTGAATGACGTTGTTAGTTTGTATAAACCAATATTCGGGATGTTTTTCAAGAAAAGATATCACCCATGAGTGGATGTTGCTTTTCCCTTTTTCATTTGGCTTTTTTGCCCATTGCATCCACACATCATAATTGACGGTATCTGCAATTACTTTGCCTTCCTCAACAAACTTGTTGACCTGATTTTCGTCAAACCATCCAATTAAAATTAATGGTTTTTTTAGCTCTTGCCTGCATTTTAATGCCTCATCCATTATTTCATCAAATCTGTCTTTTGACCATTCTGATACAAAATCAGAAATGAGAATATCACCTTCGGCAAACAAACGTTTAGTATTATCTGAAATCGGATATGGGATTTGAATCTTTTCAAATGAAACACCTTGTAAATCGTATGATTTCTTCAGACCATATTTTTTACAATATTTTTCAACAAGTTTTCGTGCCACACTAGTATCAGGATCACTGATAACCAGAACTTTGTTTTTTGGATTTTTGATATAAGAAGATATTGTTTCACATAATTTAAATTCCATAGTATTTTGTTTTTTATTGAATGTTTAATGAAATCATGTAAAGGTTGTGCCAAAAATGAAGATTCTCTATTTTTTGACACAACCATTCTCAAAATAGTAATTATAGCCCATAGCTGCTTTGATAATTGCAGGATGTGTCATTTGGCGACGAACTATAATAGAATTGCAATCGTTTCTTGTCGGTAATGACATTGATTTGAGTAGAATTGATGCGGAAAATCTCTTCAATTTTTCCATCCCCGCTATTTAGGGTGTACATTCTGCTCCAGTTGCCGCCATTATTTGGGTAACTGGTTGTCATTTCCAAACTGCGTCCATCAATTGACGCCCTCAGGGCTTTTTTGCCTTCAATCAAATACTTGCTCATGGTTTTAACATTATTTCCATTGCCTACTCCCTTTCAAGCGTTTCGGCGGTCTCTGTTTTATTTAGGTGCGATTGGCATCCTGTGCCACTTTCCACAACAACACAAAAAGGTGCAAGCATGTTTTTTGCGTCGTGGGCTTGGGGCTCTGGACTGCCTGGTGACCACGAGAAAAAACAGCTCACACCTCTATGCTATGGTTGAGTCATCGCTGGGATGACATGCCATGCAAGAACTGGTGGCGTTAGTTTCTCATTCCGTGTCACCTAATGAATTGTCCAGATTCACAAGCCGTGGAACGGAGCTAAACGCTTCCTGGGAAAATGTAAGGTTGGTGGGTGTGCCACTCTTGGCACTGATGTTTTTGTCCACCGCGACAAAGTTAAGAAAAGATTTCTAAACTTACAAACAATTTGCCCAATAGTGTGAGCTGCCACTCATCATTATTAATCATTATTAATTATGGTTGCCTGCAGCAGCATCTCGTGGTCACTGATGCAAAATAATGCTTTTTCAGTGTAAAAACCTTATCCTTTCGAGTCCTTATTCAAGAAGTTGTTGTGAAATGAGAGAATTGTTGTAACTTTGCAGTTGAGAAAAGGTCAAGTTCTAATCTAATAACTCTTAATTGATAGGTGAAACATGGTAAAAGAAACTATAATTGTAGCCGAGGTGGAAGAGGCGCTTAATGCCCTCAGGAAGCAAGTGGAAGATGTGGCGGGGCGCACCATGCGGTTGCCAAGCGACTTTGACGTGGTGGCACAGGTTGTTGCCGATGCCACTGGTGAGCGATCTCACCTAATACTCTAAAGCGATTGTGGGGCTACCTCGATGGCTATCGCACAAGCCGCCGCTTCACTCTCAACGTGCTGGCTCGCTATGCTGGGCACCGCGACTGGGACGACTTTTGCCGTAACCTGAGTAACACAGCAGCGTCGCAAATCTTTGACTCTCATTATATCGACAGCGACACCTTGCAAGCTGGAGCCCGCCTCACCCTGCGGTGGCATCCAGGGCGAGTGGTGACAATTGAGTACCGTGGCAACAACGAGTGGGTGGTGATGGACTCTCGCAATGCCAAGCTCGCCGTGGGCGATACGTTCAAGTGCCAGGGGTTCGTCCCGGGTCAGCCATTGGTTCTTAATGGCGTGCTGCACCAGGGCATTGAACATCCCATCAGCTACATCTGTGGCAAGCAAGGTGGCATTGAGATTGACGCATGATACAAGTGTTTCGCCCATTAAGGAACTGTTTAATTGTAATTATCGTTTTTTTTATCTAACTTTGCGACGTAATTATAAATAATTATTAAAGCTATGGGATATATTCAAAAGAACTTGATGAGTGGGGAGTTTGTTGCTTATGAGGCGAAGCAGCATGGCATCATTTATACTGGGCCGGTGATTTTGGCGCTCTTGTCGTTTTGCGCGTTTTTTATCCCCGCTGATGCGTGGATAAACGCCTGCATCTGCGGTGTGGGTTTGCTCGTTGCTCTGTGCTGGGGTATTTCGTTTTATGGCGGCAGGCAATATGTGGTGACCAACAATCGCTTGATTTTCAA
>CALDIG010000130.1 GCA_937904375.1 uncultured Prevotellaceae bacterium | reverse complement strand
AGCAAATATGAAATTTTATAATTAATTTTAATAAAATTTTAAGCGAAGCGCCCCAATAGTTGTGAAAAACTGAAACCTGACAAATTGCAAACGATTTATGACCATAGTGCCCAACTGCTGTTGTTTGGTGTGAACTTGATGTTCATACTCACGCATCTTTATGGCTGGATATTGAAATGGTTCTACCGTCCGAAAGCCTACGAGAACGACTTCGACCGTCTGTTCCCGGCTGCGCGCTCTGTGGGCTTAATCTACTTGTTGCAGATTTTGGAGGTTCCCTACCTGCTTCAGGTGGGCTGCAGCGACGCGCTGCTATATGTCAACGCTTTTTCCGTGCTGTTTTTCTCGCTGCAGATGCTCATCATGTGCGATAGGTATTTCTTCTCAAAAGCAAAGAGCAAACTTATAAACTACATGATGTACCTGCCGACTGTGATTATCTTGCTTCCGTTGTTCTTGCAGGCCATACACCTGATAGCGTTGCCCGACGGTTATCGCCACTGGGCGTTCATAGCTGTCACAGCCGTATTATTGGTGTATTTCGCTCTCTCGGTGCGTATGGCGTTGCGCTTAGGTCGCACCGTGAGACTCGTCAATGAGGCGGCCTACGCCGATAGTGCCGACTTCCCCACTCGTCTGGCGATGTCTCTGCAGTGGATGCCGTCTCTCGTGTGCGTGATTATGGCAGTGAACTTTTATGCTGATAATGCAGTGGTAAAAGCGATTCGCGATGTGATGTTCACCTTTGTGGGCATCAGGTTCTGCATCTTCACGCTTAACCCTCGTCGCAAGGTGTTTAACGAGCAGGAGGAGGAGATAATCGAGCAGATAGAGCAATCTGCCAACAGTTCCTTCAGGCTCGGCGATGAGCGTTATGAGGAGCTGCGGCTTAAACTTGACAAACTGTTACTACAAGAGCACATCTACACCGAGCCCCACATCACCATCGACACGCTCATGCAACGCATGTGCACCAATGCCAATTATATCTCGGAGGTTATCAGGCGCAGCGGCTACCAGTCATTCTATGACATGATTAACAGCTACCGTGTGCGCCACGCCATCTCGCTCATCCAAAAGAATCCCGACGAGAAGCTGCTTATCATCGCCGAGCAGTGCGGTTTTGCCTCGTCATCGTCGATGTCCAAAGCCTTTAAGCAACAAGGCAAGCCTTCACCGTCATCATTTAAGAAAAAAGGATAGTTGTGTCGCTCGCGGTGCTCGCTGGTTCTGTCGCAAGCTTCGCTTGCTAGTTGTGCCGCTCGCGGTGCTCGCTGGTTCTGCCGCAAGCTTCGCTTGCTAGTTGTGCCGCTCGCTTTGCTCGCTGGCTTGCTCTATTACTCGACTGCTCGAGTAATAGATTATTTGATAGTTCAATTTTTTGTTGTTTTTTCTTTCCTCTCGATGTATTTACATCCAAAGGAAAGAGTTTTTTATTGATTCGATATAAATTTGCAGCGCAAAATAATCACGCATGACAATCCTCAGTATCATAATCTATATAATCATGGTCTTGGCTGCCGTTGCACTTGTCGTGTGCCTTGTCAAAGCAGTAAGATACATGCGCAACAACAACGATACTTAGCATCATCAAAGATGCGTGTCGTTTTTTGTTTTGCAATTCATTTTATTATTCACCCATAAAACTAACGCGTATGAAAAAAATTCTATTACTACTCGTTGCTGTGACTATTAGTGTGGTGGCGTGGGCGCAAGACGCTAACAATTTCTTTGTGTCTCGCTACGGCAACAACACGTTCACTGTTGTGCGCAACTCTACCGATAAAGCCGAGACAGTGCGCTATCGCACGGTGAGCCTCTCAGCTATTGCCGGTGTACACTTCACCCCTGCCGAGGGCGTGCTGCAATTTGCCGAGGGCGAGAAATCAAAATCAATCACTGTCGAGGAGTTTGACATTACCACTGTACCGCTCTTCTGCCGTTATCAATACTCCATAAGACGCGACTACCGCTTTGAGGTGCTGGACTTGGGCGGCTTCAGGCTCGCTTACCGCGATAGGGATATCACCTACGGCGACCAGTATAACGTCGCTGGCAACCACATCAACCCTAATATCGAAGACTTGGTTTATATCAGGCACATCCCTAACTCCGACCATGAGACCGAAATCATGTCGGGATTGTCATCAGACAAATATGTCGATGTCTCGATTAGAGAAGACTACGCTATAGTAGAAGACGGTCATGACTACTGCTACGGCTTCAGCGGCTATACCGCCTCCTTGTGGAATGAGGAATATACCAGCCGAGACGGTGTTAGACAGTATTTCTCTGAAATAGGCACCAAACTTTACGCCACAGTCTATTTCAAGGAGGCTGAGGAGGTTGATGGCTACCAGTATATCCAGATTCTCACCGACAACTCCGAGACCTACGATGGCAAAGACCCCGACGGTAAGGTCAACACACCTTCCATCTCGGTCTATAAAGCCTGCTTTGAGCTGAACACGAGGGGCACCGTTGACTACGACCGCTACCTGCACCAGTTCTTCCCCCACCGCTACGACTACAAGAACCAGTCCGCCGGCAACCAGGACAACACTCACACCGAATTCCCCAGAGAGTACTCCACGTTACATCAGCAGAAGTTCCGTGACAACAGCTTGCGTGCCAGCGATGCCGGAGCCCTCGTGCTTGACCCCATGGTGCAAAAAATCACTGTGCGTTTCGATGCTAATGGCTCGGGCGAAGACACCTGGAGGGCAAAGCAGATATACGTTCGCTTGGCATTGTGCGACAAAGAGCCTCCACGTCTAGTGAAAGCCTACGTTGTCAATGGCTCTTTCGCCAAGGGTACAGACTTTGCCGTGACTCTTGTCTTCAGCGAGAGCGTGCGTGCTCAAAATGTGGTGTTGCACACCAACTGGGGCGAGCTCACCAGTACACAGCCTCAATATAGCTTTACCAATTCAGTAACCTTCACCGGCAACGTCTCGCCTAATGTGGCACAGGGCACACAGCTCATCATTCAGGGATATGAAGGTGAAATCACCGATATGATGCGCAATCCATTGTATAATTCGGTCTCGCAGACATTTCCCTACTGCACCGTGAGTCAGAGCTACAACTATCCCATCACCTACGACCTTGACGGCGGCACAGCCACTATCCCCAACCCGTCATATTATAACTATGAGACCAACGACTTCACGCTTCACAATCCCACCCATCCAACTTTGTATTTTGCCGGGTGGACGGGCAGCAACGGTGACACGCCGCAGCGCGTGGTCACTATCCCGCATGGCTCTCATGGAGACCTGCACTTTGTTGCCAACTGGATTCCCACTCCCTACTATGACATTAACCTTCCCGAGAACCCTTATGGCACAATCGTGTGCGACCGCGACACTGCTGCCGCTGGCGAGACTGTGACACTCACCATCATTCCTAACGAGAACTATGACCTACACTCACTCGCCGTAACCTCGGGCGAGACAACTATTGAGACTGTGGCAGGTGCCGATGGCACATTCACCTTTGTGATGCCCGAGGGGGCTGTCACCGCCACTGCCACATTTGGACTTATAATTAACTCCAACACCTTCCCTGATGATAATTTCCGTGACTATCTGATAACCCAAAGTTGTGGTAGAGACAGTTTAATTACCGACTTCGAAATTCAGTGGCTCACAGAATTGTATGTGCAATACAAAAATATTTCGAGCTTGCAGGGCATAGAATATTTCACAGCATTGAGAAGGCTTTATTGTAACAACAACAATTTGACTGAACTCAACGTGAGCCAGAACACTGCTCTTGATAGGATTGATTGTTATAGCAATCAGTTGACTGAGCTTGACTTGAGCAATAATACAGCATTAGAGATTCTACAATGTAGTGGTAATCTTATTACTGAGCTTGATTTAAGCCAGAATTCAGCATTAAAAACTCTTAACTGCTCCACCAACCAACTTGTCTCGCTCAACGTAAGTGGCTGTGCCTCGTTGGAAAATTTCATTTGCAGAGGCAATCCGTTGACCGAGCTTGATGTGAGCAATCTCCCTGCATTGAAATACCTCTACTGTGATGAAAATCAGCTTACTACTATCAATGTGACAGACTGTGGCTCGTTGAGCCGATTTGAGTGTACAGGTAACCAACTCGCCTCACTCACCGTGAACGGATGCGACAATCTCTTCATCTTTAAATGCTTCAACAACAAAATTAAAGCCAGGGAAATGGAAATCCTTGTAGGCAGTTTGCCCACAAGGGAGGAATATGGATACTTCCAAGTTGTGGATATCAACTCCGACCCCATCATCGAGGAAAATGTCATTACTACCACCCAAGTGGCAACGGCAACCGCAAAAGGCTGGTCAGTACTTGACTCATGGAGCAATCCCTATAACGGCACAGAGCCTTTGGTAGTGCCAGGCGATGTTGACGGCGACGGATATGTCACAACAGTGGATATCACCGCCATCTACAACTATCTGCTCAACGGCGATGAGACTTACCTCTCCACCAGCGATGTGGACGGCGACGGCTTTATCACCACTACCGACATCACCGTGATTTACAATATCCTTTTAGGGAATTGATTAATGCATAATGGACAATGCATAATGCACAGTTGGGCTGTGCCTTCATTCATGCCATCCTAAACTGGCGCGGGGGCTTGAAAGAAAATGCCTGGGGCTTTTGAAGTCACCAGGCATTTTATGCTTATGTTTTCATTTTGCAGCTGAACCGTTTTGTCTGCTAAGTGACGCAGTTTCAGTGGGAATGATATATTTGAAATCTGATTTCTGCTCTTTGATGGCTGAAATCTGAAAACTTTTTACTATCTTTGCCGATTGATAACAAAAGTACAGTTTTTTTTATGGTACTCTTTAAATCATTTGAGAAATTAGGCTCCTATTGCGCGTTGATGTGGCGCAGCATCGGCATTCCCGACAAGTGGCGGGAGTTCTTCAAGCGCTATATGGCCGAGATATATAAGCTAGGCATCGACTCCATCCCACTGATTTTGATTGTGTCGCTGTTTATTGGCGCGCTGTGTACGCTGCTCATCAAGCTTAACATCAGCAACCCGCTGCTGCCACGCTACACGGTGGGCTTGACCACCCGCGAGATTATCCTGCTGGAGTTCTCGTCGTCGATATTGTGCCTTATCCTCTCGGGAAAGATAGGCAGTAACATCGCCAGCGAGATAGGCACCATGCGCGTGACCGAGCAGATTGATGCACTCGACATTATGGGCATTAACAGTGCCAACTATTTGATAATGCCCAAGATAACAGGTCTTGTGACCATTATGCCCTTCCTGGTGATAATCTGCATGGTGACGAGCCTCTTTGGTGGCTTCCTGATATGCGTTATAACGGGAATCATCGACACCGATACCTATATATTTGGTATTCAGACGCTCTTCATTGAGTGGTATGTGTGGTTTGCCTTGATAAAATCGCTGTTTTTCGCCTTTATCATCGCGAGCATCTCGTCGTTCTACGGCTACACGGTGAAAGGCGGCTCCATCGAGGTGGGCAAGGCAAGTACCGACGCCGTGGTGATGAGCAACATTATGATTCTGCTCACCGATGTGCTGCTCACTAAGCTGTTGATGATGTGATACTGTCAAAGTTATGGACAAAAAGACACAAGACATAGCCTACTTCATCTCATTCTGCATCGAGCAGTATAAAAACGAGAAAAAAAAGACTGGTGCTGAAGTGATGCGCCGTTTTGATGAATATGGTATCTTGGATTTCCTTGCCATGAATTATGAGGTGTTGCACACTCAAAACAGGCAATGGATTATGGAAGAAATTGATAATTTTATTGAAGCGAGAAAGGAGGAGATGTCGTGAAACTGTATCATGGAAGTTTAGTAGTCGTTGAGTGTCCTGAGATTATTGAGTCAGACAGAACGCTTGACTATGGAAAAGGTTTTTATACCACCACCTCAAGAAAACAAGCCGAGTTATGGGTTTTACGAAAGTTGAAAGGTGGGGATAAACAAGCAGGTTTTGTCAATGTCTATTGCTTTGACGAGCAGTTTGCCTCAATGCTAAATGTGCTTACATTTAGTTCTCCAAATGAGACCTGGGTTGATTTTGTGATGAGAAATCGTACACAAAAAGATTTTAATCATGACTATGATATAGTTTATGGACCTGTAGCAAATGACAGAGTTTATGCTGCTTTTGCTCTTTTTGAAGGTGGGTTTCTAAGTAAGCAACAGTTGATTGCTGAGTTGAGGACTTATAAGTTGGTTGACCAATATCTGTTTCACACAGAGAAGTCATTAAATACATTATCATTTATTAATGCCATAGAAGTTAGACGATGAATATAGATGTTAATCAAGAAAATTTATATCTCTTGTTGCCTTCAAAGGTTTCATGGATTGCTAATATGATTACCGATGATAAGGGCATTGGCATTGTTGATGCGATTAGATTGATATACCAGTCAAGAACTTATCAAGAGCTTGAAACAGAAGAGACAAAATTGTGGCATTTGGGACCAGTGGCTCTGTATCAGGACATAATGTGTAATTGAAGTTTGAAGTAACGCACTATGATAGAAGTTAAGAATGTTGAGAAGTCGTTTGACGAGGAGGGTGGCAAGAGGCAGGTGCTTTTTGGCATCAACGCCAAGTTTTATGACGGCAAGGTAAACCTGATAATCGGCCAGAGCGGCTCGGGAAAGACGGTGCTGGTGAAGAACCTGGTGGGCCTGTTCAAGCCCGACAGCGGCGAGATATTGTATGACGGCCGCGACATCACCAAGCTCGACACCAAGCAGATGAAGGAGCTTCGCAAGGAGATAGGCATGCTGTTCCAGGGCTCGGCGCTCTTCGACAGCGAGACGGTGATGGGCAACGTGATGTTCCCCCTCAAGATGTTCTCCACGATGAGCACCGCTGAGCAGCGCGAGCGCGCCCAGTTCTGCATCGACCGCGTGAACCTCAGCGGCAGCGAGAACAAATATCCGAGCGAGTTGAGTGGCGGTATGCAGAAGCGCTGCGCCATCGCCCGCGCCATCGCCCTGAATCCCAAATACCTGTTCTGCGACGAGCCAAACTCGGGCCTTGACCCCAAGACGTCGATAGTGATTGACGAGCTGCTCTTTGACATTACCCACGAGTTTGGCATCACCACCATCATCAACACCCACGACATGAACTCGGTGATGGGCATTGGCGAGAATATCGTGTTCATCTACAAGGGCCATGTGGGATGGGTAGGCAACAAAGACGAGATTTACAACGTTGACAA
Source organism: uncultured Prevotellaceae bacterium (assembly GCA_937904375.1). Lineage (GTDB taxonomy): Bacteria > Bacteroidota > Bacteroidia > Bacteroidales > Muribaculaceae > Sodaliphilus. The sequence continues at coordinate 3,492 of CALDIG010000130.1, read as the reverse complement.
CGAGAACCTCAACAACTTCGTCTATGCTACCGACCTCTTTGCCGACGTGCGCAAATACCGCTTGGAGCACGGCTACAAACCAACGCGCATCACACAGAAATAAATGGTATCAATGAGCGATGTTACCCATATCAAACAAGAACAACAAAACCATACAATAACAACAAACAATATTTGTTAAGTTTGTAATTTTTTGTTGTCTTTGTTTGATTAAGCGAGTGTGAGCATTTTTATTCAAAAGTGACGATTAAACTTTTCAGAATGAAAGTCATCTAATATATTCGGATAATTATTTTTTATTAACCATACATTATTTTTTATTATGAAGAAAACTTTTTTCACATTGATGCTTTTGCTGGCATCGGCACTGGCTGTCAATGCGCAGAGCCTTACCAGTAACCCTTGGTTCACTATGCTTGAAATGGACGGTGATGAAGCGGCTTTTGTAATTAACTTTGATGCTGATGGCACATGTGCTATTGTATTCGGTGCCGACGAGGTTATGGATGAAGATGGTATGAAGATGACTATCTCTATGACAGCAATGGTGCCAGGAACCTATAAACTTGATGGCAAGAACCTGTCAATAACCCTTGACGAGGCAGGTGCCAATGTTGATGTTGATTATGCGATTGAGGGCGTTGATGCAGCCACAAAGAAGATGATGGATGCCATGATCAAGCCTGAGCTAGAGAAGCAGAAACCCGAACTTAAGAAAACGGTCATGAGTGGAATGCCCAAGATGGGCAATATGAAAGTTGTCTCGGTAAGCAAGGAGAAGTTGGTTCTTGCCGATGAGGAAGGCACTGAAATGACTTTCATGCCCGCTCCCGACGAGTAATTTTTTAGCCAAAAGAATCAAGACTTACGAGAGTGCTTGCCCGTGTGGAGAGCACTCTCGTTGTTTGACAATAAAATGGTTAATAAAAAATCTCATTTTAGTTAGGATATTTCTAGAGAAATTTGTATTTTTGCAAACGAGAAAATTAGTGCAAGGTGAGAGCATCGCCAAACAAGGTGCAAGGTGAGAGCAGTGACAAGCTTGCTTGAGCATTGCCGAACCGCAGCCCTTGTTATTTAAACTTGTTTGAGCATTGCCGAACCGTAGCCTGATTTATCTAAAATATCTGCTCGCATTATGCACATCGTTATAGCCGGAAATATTGGTTCAGGAAAGTCAACGCTCACACGGTTGCTGGCTCAGCACTACGGGTGGACTCCGCGCTATGAGAGTGTGGCTCACAATCCCTATCTCGAAGATTATTACCACGACATCCAGCGGTGGTCGTTCAACCTAGAGGTGTATTTCCTCAAAGAGCGCTTCCGTGACCTACTGGCGATATCGCAGAGCGAGGGCACCATCCTCCAGGACCGCTCGATTTTTGAGGGGGTGTATGTCTTTGTCGCCAACAACCGCGCCATGGGCAACATCTCGGAGCGCGACTTCGCGACCTATATGGAGCTTTTTGAGCACATGCTCTCTATCGTGAAGCTGCCCGACCTGATGATATACCTTCGCTCGTCGGTTGAGCATCTGGTGGCAAATATCCAGAAGCGTGGTCGTGACTATGAGCAGACGATGCAGATTGAGTACCTCGACAACCTCAACCGCCGCTACGAGGATTTCATAACCAACCATTACAAGGGCAAGGTGATGATAGTTGATAAAGACAACCTCGACTTCGAGAATCGCCGTGAGGATTTCATAGGCATCACCAACCGCATCGACAGCCTGCTCTATGGACTGTTCCCGATGGAATAGTGTGCTTCGCACAAGTTTAGAGTTTAGCGGTTAGAGTTTAGTGATTGGAAACCTAACACTTAGAACTTAAAACTTAACACTTAAAACTTAACACTTAAAACTTAACACTTAAAACTTAAAACTTAAAACTTAAAACTTAAAACTTAACACTTAACACTTAAAACTTAACACTTAAAACTTATCTCAGAATTCCAACCTGAATCCTCGGTGTTTCAGCTCTTTATATTTCTCTTTGTTAAACTCAAAGAAGAAAGGCTGTTTTCTTGCGGTTGTGGGGTCATTCACTTGTGTGAGCAGTTCCAGATGCTGCATCTTCTTGTAGAAATTGCGGCGGTCGAACTTCACGTCAAGAATTGCCTCATATAAAGTCTGCAATTCTTTCATAGTGAACTGCTTGGGCAGCAACTCGAAGCCCACTGGCTCGAAATGAATCTGGCGGCGGAGCTCGCAGGTGGCGATGCGCAGAATCTGGTCGTGGTCAAAGGCCAGGGCCGGCACATTGTCGAGCGCAAACCACTCGGCTCGGGCAGCGTCGTCACCCCCCTGCACATCCTGCAAGCGCACCAGAGCATAATAGGCTATGGTTATCACTCGCTCACGAGGGTCACGGTTGGGGGTGGTGAAAGTGTGGAACTGCTTGATGTAGGCGCCTTCAAGCCCCGTCTCTTCTTTCAATTCACGCAAAGCGCCTTTCTCGGCGTCCTCATCCATTTGCAGGAAACCGCCCGGCAATGCCCATTTGCCTTTGAAAGGATCAATGCCTCGCTCTATGAGCAACACTCTCAGCTTGGTACCGTCAAAGCCAAAAATCACGCAGTCGGTAGTCACCGCAGGATGCGGATATCTGTAACAATATTTCTTTTCTTCTTCCATTTTATTATAACGTGTAAGTTTTACGCAAAGATAGTGTCTTTTTTTCTTCTGTGCAAATTTTTTCCACTTTTTTTCAAAAAAATTATTCTCCCTGACAATCGCCCACCCGGTTCACCAAAATATTTTTCTCACACAGCTCTAACTGCAGTTGGTGTCGGAGTATTGCGAGCGTCAGCCTCGCAACACACGGCAATAGTTCAAAATCGACAACCCTGACAACAAAAGCGAAGAAAAAAGAACCGTCCCATCTTCATTTCTCATTTGTTTTGGATTTCTTTGGTGAAATGATATAAAATCGCTATCTTTGTGGCACTGAAAAATACCAAAACTTATTTAAACATTAACAAAAAACAACTATGAACGAGATTGAAAAACTTCAACCGACGTGCATCTGGCGCAACTTCTATGCGCTCACACAAGTTCCCCGTCCCTCGGGACATGTAGAGAAAATCCAGAAATACCTGCTCGACTTCGCCAAGAAGGTGGGCGTGGAGGCATTCCAAGACCCTGCCGGCAACATCGTGATGCGCAAGCCCGCCACTCCAGGCATGGAGAACCGCAAGTGCATCACCATGCAGGCTCACATGGACATGGTGCCACAGAAGACTCCCGAGAGCAAACATAACTTCGAGACCGACCCCATTGAGCCTTACATCGACGGCGACTGGATCAAGGCTCGCGGCACCACGCTGGGCGCCGACGACGGTCTGGGCATCGCTGCCATCATGGCGGTGATGGAGGACAACACCCTCAAGCACGGTCCCATCGAGGGTCTTATCACCAAAGACGAGGAGACCGGCATGTATGGCGCCAACGACCTGCCTAAGGGCCAGATGAAGGGCGACATTCTCTTTAAC
>CALDIG010000129.1 GCA_937904375.1 uncultured Prevotellaceae bacterium | reverse complement strand
CAAGTCTGTTGCTCGGTTCCACCCTTTGAGGCTCTAGCATTGCCCTATTTGTCAGAACGAGCAACGCTGAAAAGCCCCACGTCGATGATATACTAAACCCCTACTAAATAATAGAAGGAGAGTAAAATCACCCAAAGGGGCGTTCGCGTCACTTTGTTTTTGACAAATAGTTATGAATTTGCTAGATTCCAAAGGGTCAAAACCAAAGCGTTACAGAACGCCTGTCTTAATATGTCTGCTCCCACCCTCTGCCTCTGCACGCCCTACGAGCGGCGGCAGCGCTTCGACGTGGGAACGTTTGTAGAGCGCAAGAACGGTGACCGCCAATGCGCTCGGGCGCAAAGTTACAACATTTTTTATAAATTGGTGGTGTTTTAATCCATTTTTTATCAAATTGTTGAAAATTTTCTTGCAACATGTCGCACAGTGCTATTGCAGCAGCAACTGTGCCAGAATTTTTTCAAACAACAATTACAACACAATTCCAAACAACAGTCACAACACATCAAAACATGACAGACATTGGTTTTCCTCGAGAGATTACGAACGGAAACATAAAATCATCACTTTAGATCATACTGAGCTCTATTAATATTTGGATCTTCAGGCAAATATATTATCACTATGCTGTCATCTTCTTCTGCTTCCTCACTATGGGGTCAGCTGTTCAATCTATATAATCTTGATAGTATCAGTTGTTCATAACTGTCTTTCATTTCTTTGCTAAGGAAGGAATTTTGTATTAATAGTTTCCATTTAGGCACACTTTTGCGCATGTTGTCGATTAAACGCAGCACTACAATTTCATCTAATCCCATTATGGCTGCCGAATTAAGAAAATCCTTTAAGGTGAGATTTGATTTTCGTCCATTGAGTGGAAGTGCAAGCTCTTCTTTGTCCTCGGGATTGGCGATGGTGACGTTTAGCAGGTCATAGGCCGGCGTCAGCTGATAAGCCGACTTAGGGCGATATAGAGAGAAATTCTTTAGATGCATGTCGTTATTGCCTGTAACAAAACAGAAAAGAAGAAGCATAAAATAATTTGTCAAGTCAAGCTTGGGAGTATCGCTATATTTAGCAATGGCCTTAGCGATTTGTTCATAGGACCCCTTGTACTTATATTCCGTTGGGTGTAGAGTGATTTGGCACAGGTCCTCCATGTCAATTTTCTCGCCATTTTTGCCACGGTCAATGCGCTTGGTGATAAAACCAAGCTTTCCATCAGCCATTCGAATGAGGCTATGAGGAACAACTCTTATTTTAGCAGCTTCGGCAAGGCGCATAGTTAAGTCCTCATTCTCGGGAAGTTGTTGATAGTTTGAAGTCTGCGGCTTGAAGATATAGTCGCCCCACAGCCCCACAATAGTCAATCGGTTTCCTCCATCATGTTTGTTTAAGTTTAATGATAGTTTGGGCTGCACTCCAGTTAGTGAGGTTTGGGCGCGAATTATCTGCAAGGCGAGCTGGTCAAGGTCTTCATGGCGATAATCAAGAAGCGGAGCCTCACTCGTACCAAAAATTTTGCGGGCACATTGCGGATGAAAATCGCGCTGTCCTTCTTCAAGTTCTTTATAGCAATACAGGCATTTACACATGATGCTGATGTTGATTAATGGGAACTACACTTACCGAACCTATACATTCCTTGCAACATAGCAAGAGCAGTGACATGCGGTCGAGGATGCTGATATCGGTATTGCGTAGTGCAACATCGAGAAGCCATCCTTCGGGTATTAAGCCGTCGAAAAAAGGGAAAAGAACGGGACTCACAAATTCAGATTCCTGTAACGGCAGCGTGAGACTAATTGCCAATGCGTCATCACGACTGAGATAGGATGCTTCATAGCCGAAACGATACTCACCGCCATCTTCGGTCAGCAAGCCTGCAAGAACGTCCTTACGATATATTTGTGCTTGTCTCATCGTTTAGCTTCTTTGTTGCAGTGAGTTCATAATTAAACAGGTCAAGGAGCTGGTTAACCTTATCCATCCTGAGTGAACGCTTGCCTTGCTCTAAATTCCGCACAAAGCACAGCCCAACCCCTGATTTCATGGCAAGCTCTTCTTGCGTCAGGCCATATTCTTTGCGCAATGCCTTCACAATGATTGATAATTTAGTCATTTTGTTGAGGAGATTGCAGGTGGGTTCTATAAATTCCTGAAATGAGTTTTTATGTTTTGGTCATATTATTTTGCTTGTTGGCATCTTTCATCTCAACCTCTTGAACTGTTGCCCGCTACTATTTCAGCGAAGTTGGGCTGAAATCTACTCAACAATCAATAATAATCTGACTCAAGCAATTTATAGAAACCACCTATATTATATCGAATGCAAAGTTAGATAAAAAATCTAAATTTATATCATTTCTAATATAAATTTATCAAATAACCATCATTTTATATCAGTTCGCATATAATATAAATACTCACAGCTTTGCGAGATTATTAGTGTGTGGAAACTTGCGTAGATGGCAATATCCTCTCAAAAAGCGAGGGTGTTGCAAAACTCTGAATCTCATTATGAACAACTGATTTCTCTGAAATATCTGAAATCAAGAAAAACATAAAATCCTGAAAAATAAATTGTGTATAAAATCACAACATTCAGATAATTCAGTTGTTTATCTTTTGAGTGGGAGCTTTGCAACAGCCTCGGTCGGTTATTACACTTGCCTTGTGAGCTTGTCAGCTTGCCTATGTCTTGTTGGTGATGGGCTGGCGGGAGCGCTCGCTGATGTCGCCGTTGCGGTAGGCTTCGAGCAGGAGCTTGAGGTCGTTGATCTGGTCCTCAAGCTCCACGCCTATGTCAGTGTCTTTCACCATCATGCGGTGGTTGGTCATCTCCACCATCTCATAAGTCGATTTGATGTCCTGACCTTCCTCTACCGCTTTGGTAATCGATGTGAAAGGCTCGTGCTGCACAAGCTGGAAGCCGCGGCTGTGGTAAACGAGGGTGTAGCCGGCGATGCCAGTCTCGGGCTGGTAGGCCTTGGAGAATCCGCCGTCAATCACCATGAGTTTGCCGCCCGCCTTCACGGGATTCTCACCCTTGATGGTCTTCACTGGCACATGGCCGTTGATGATGTGGCGGTACTGGCCTTTCACCTCAAACTCGTCGAGAATCGAATCGACCACGTCGGCATTGTCGCGCAGATTGTAATAGTTGCCTTTCACCTCCTTGTGGGTGGCTTTGTCAACGATGAAATAGCGCTCAAACGTCGCCATCTTGTCCTTGTCGAAAGCTGGCGAGTCCTTACCGCACCACAGGTACCACACATAGTCGTTGGCAAACTCCTCGTTCTCCTTGCTGTCGCAGCCGAAGTAAGCGTCACGAATCAAAGCCCCCACCTTCTTGAGCAGCTCGCGGCCGTGATATTTCTCGCCCTGTATGGTAACATCCTTGAGCGAGCCATCCTCGTTCAACGGTATTGAAGCATGATAGAGCAAGTTGCCGTTAATCACCTTATACACACAGCCGTAGCGGAAGAGGCAGCGCATGTGAGTGCGCAACCTGCCACTGCCGGTGAACGAGTTGTGAAGCTTCTCCACAATCTCCTCCTCCTCGGGAGTGAGGCGGTAGGGGTCTTTGGGGTCAACGGTGGGGAAGTTGGTGTCGGTCATCTCATAATCCACGCCGTCGATGGTGATGACCTTGCGCTCGTGGTCGATCTTGTCGAGCAGCAGGCGGTCGGCCATCTCAAACTCTGGACGGCGGTTGATAATCTGCGCCTCAAGTTTGAACTGGATAATGCTTATCGCCTTGTGCATCTTGGCTATGAGCGGAGCGAGCTTGTTGTTCTTAGCCTCACCCTTGGGGATGAACTTCTCGCATGGGTCGCTGCCATACACGTCCATGGCAAACGTTGCCAGCGGAAGCATATTGATGCCGTAGCCGTCCTCAAGCACCGCCTGATTGCCGTAGCGCATGGCGATGCGGATGACATTGGCGATGCAGCTGTCGTTACCGCTGGCGGCTCCCATCCACAAGATGTCGTGGTTGCCCCACTGGATGTCGAAGTTGTGGTAGTTGCACAACACATCCATAATCTTGTCGGGGCTGGGACCGCGGTCAAACACATCGCCCAGGATGTGCAGCTTATCGATAGTGAGCTGCTGAATCAGGTAGCAGATAGTGATTATAAAGTTGTCGGCACGGCCAGTGCTGATGATGGTCTGGACCACCACATCGACGTAGGCCTGCTTGTTGCGGTCGTTGGCGTTCTCGTGAAGCAACTCCTGGATGATATAGGAGAAACTGCTGGGCAGCGCCTTGTTGACCTTTGAGCGGGTGTATTTCGACGACACGTTGCGGCACACCTTCACCAGACGGTTGATAGTGATGAAGTACCAGTCATCAAGTTCTTCACGGTCGTCGAAGCCATTTTTCACCAGCTCAAGCTTACGCTCGGGATAGTAGATGAGCGTACACAACTCTTTTTGGGCACGAAGGCTCAGGGTGTCGTTGAAAATCTCGCCCACCTTGCGCTTGATGGTACCCGATGCGTTGCGCAGCACATGCTGGAACGCCTTGTACTCTCCGTGCAGGTCGGCAAGAAAATGCTCGGTGCCTTTAGGCAAGTTCAATATTGCCGAGAGGTTTATAATTTCGGTACTCGCCGTCGCCACATCGGGGAAATTGTGCGACAGCAATCTCAGGAATCTCAATTCGGCTTCTCGCTGTTCTTTCTTTGTCATTGCCATAAGATAAATGTTAAAGGGTAATTAGTATATTTTTTGCAAAATTAGTGCAAGCCGAGTGAAAAACAAAATGAAAAACGAAGTTTTACATTTTTTTTGCCGAGGCGCCGCCTAATTTATCTAATATTAGTGCAAGCCGAGAGATATACCAAATTAATCCAAGTTAAAGAATCCATCTGAATTTTTTTTTCGGCGATGACAGATTTTCAGACTTAGGGCATCTATAATAAATGAACCCCCTGACGATTAAAACGTAGAGGTTTTGAAAAACAATTATAATAAACTTCTTTTTGAAATTAATGATTACCTTTCTTCATCGCAATTGATAGAGAATAAAGAAAGCGTAATAAAAATCAAAAAACATAATTATCACACAAAACAGAGCAATTATGGGAACTTCTAACACAAAAAGATTTATTAATGAGATTGACTCATTGTTTAACACCATAACAGTGGTAGTTAACGAAATAAACGAAGATATCAGAAGAATTATGCTAAATATCATGACCACATTCTGGAATCCTAGACTAGAAGTGGCATACGCATAAGTTTTGTAAAAATAATTATGGTGGGTTCTATAAATACGTTTTTTGAGCCGCATTGAGGGCAGAACCCTGTTTTG
>CALDIG010000128.1 GCA_937904375.1 uncultured Prevotellaceae bacterium | reverse complement strand
ACCAACTTCAGCAACCACGCCTACAAGATGGGTCCGATGCATTACGGCACACTCGAGCGCGGTACGAAGACCGCCAGCGGAGCCTATCTGCTGATGCCGGCCAATATCGGAACATTCAGCGTGCTGTTCGGCAAACTGATGTATCACCCTGATACACGCGACCTTCCGTTCTCCTATCTGATTGCCTACAACGACACGATGTATCTCGTGCCCGGCCGCAATTTCGCCACAGTGGGCCTTTACCGCGACATTCGCAAGTGGCCAAAGCGCGACAAGCGGCACAAGGGCGACCGAAAGAGCATCGTCAACTTCGATTGGCTTAGCCCATATAGCATCAACGAGGTGGTGCGCGGCAAACACATTCTCGAGAACCTGCGCGCCGCCAGCGGCGACAATGTGAGCACCTACAACTATCACGAGTATGTGATCAAGGCTCCAATGCTTCGCAAGGGCATCAACTATTACGACTTGGCGTTGCGCATCTTCATGGGTGCCGTGCTCAAGCGCCACCTGCCTGTAGTACCCGCATCAACAGTTGGAGAAGGCGACTGGACCGACCTCTCGGGAATGTTGCTGCCCGTAAGTGAAGAGCAGCGACTCGTCACCGACATCATCGACGGCAAGCTTGAGTCGATAGACGATGTGCTGGCACGCTTTATCGCCATACACAAGAATTATAACGAATACCGCTGGGCGTGGACCTATCGCATGATTCTCGACTACTACCACATCGACAACCTTGATGCCGAGACTGTGGAACATATCCACGCCGACTATGTGGAAGCCCGCCGCGAGTGGATATCACTAATCCGCAAAGACGCCGAGAAAGAGTTCAACCTCGGCGACGTGGACCGCAACGTCCTCGACGACTTCGTCACACAACTCGAAGGCGAAGTGGATTTCGAGAACAGCAAGCTGTATATGTAAGTGTAAGCTACTAGATGCTCTAGATACTCTAGACGCTCTAGACAATCTAGCAAATCTATAAAAATGCACCCGCAAAATTTTGCGGGTGCATTTTGTTATTTATGCAATAAGGTGATTACTTGATAATAACCTTCTTGCCGTTGTGGATGTAGATGCCTGGAGCAGCAGGTTTGCTCTCGAAGCGGATACCGCTGAGGTTGTACCAAGCATTGTCAACCTTGCTGTCGCTGTTGATGGCATTAATAGCTGTGGGGGTAGAACTCTTAGTGACAACCATCACGAGAGGCTCTGCTACGGCTTTTGAGTTGTTTTCTTTAATGGTGATAGCATAGTTGCCGCTCTCTTCAACCATGAAGTTTACGCCGTCGATGAGGGTGATGGGTGCATCAAGATTATCTTGACTTATCACGCAGTAACCATTGTTGTTAGCTTGACCGCCAAACCACTTCCAGCCACCTGCCAGGTTGTGGGTGATGATCTTGAACTCGGCATTGGCCTCAAGGTCTAAACTGCCGCTATATTCAGTGCCTTCCTCGTTGGCAACAAGCTCAACGAGGCCATTGTCTTGACTCCAGTCGTTGAATGTGCCACACACATAGAAGTCGCTGTACTCAACAACTTGTGGCTCGGGGAAGCCGGTCACAGTGAGCACGCCGTTCTCGATAGTGAGGGTATATTCGGCTTCTTGGTCAAGGTTCAGGTTGCCACCATCAACCAAGGTAACGCTTGGGTTCTCCTCAGTGAGGGTAACGCCACCGCCCCACCATGCGCCGTTCTCGTCCTTAACCTTGAACTCGCCACCGAAGGTATAGGTCAAAGTATATACGCCATTGTTCTCAACAAATGGCACCATATTATTCTGATCCCAGCTGTTGAAACCGCCAATCAGGTAGTAAGCGTGCTCGGGTTCAGCAGCAGGAATCTCGAAGTAGTTCTCCTCAACACATGGAGTGGCTACAACAGCTTCGTTAGGAAGTTGAATCATGCCAAATACCTCGGCACTGTTATCGCAGGCGATGAGGTTGTTGGCATAGTCGAATGCGAATTGGTTCCAGCCTGTGAAGCTTGGGCAACTGTATTCATAGAGTTTGGTGAGAGCACCATTATCAACAGAATAAACAACCAGTTTCTTGCTGTAACCCTCACCACGAACCATTAAAGTGTGATCCTTGTTGAACGCCATACCACCGTTGCGACTGTAAACGTCGGTGATGAGTTGGTCAATCATTTCGGTCTCAAGGCTTGCATGAGCATAGCTTGGCTCACCCTCAGTTGGGCTACCGCGCCACTGGCTCATCCAGATGCCACCGGCACCGTCGTATGCAAGATTGATACCAGCGTAGTTGATGGCCTTGTTGTCGAAGGCGGTGAAGTTGCGGCTTGGAGCCTCGCTCCAGCTTGTGGCAGTACCGATGTTGTACTCATTAGTCTTGTACTTTGTAACGTCGGTAGTAGTGCCAGGGGTGCAGGTCATCATCATGAGCTTGAGATTCTCACCACTGCCAATAACGTCGAAAGCAACTCCCACACCAGCTGCAACCTCTACATCGCCATTGGTAACGATACCTGTCGAAGTGTCGAGAGTTCCATCAAAAAGAGGAGTGGCCTGCAAAGTCTCGCGGTTGATTTCATACAGTGGATAACCAGTGTTCACACGCTGCGAGAGAATGAACATGCGGTTGTCCTCGCTAATTTGGATGCGAGCAGGACGCCAGTCAACTAAAGTTAAACCAGTGGACTGCATACCGCAGTTGAAGCCGTAAGTGTCATTCTCATTCTTGATACAATTGAATTGTGGGTCAAACTGGTAAAGGCCAATACCAATTGAGCCATTAACTGGTGCAGTAAAATATGTTGTAGTATTTTTTGCTGTTGACTCAGTTACATACATCATACCAAAGTTCTCACTCTCAGGATTTACATCAACTGCCACACCAGCGGGCGAGTAGAACTTGAGCACCTTGCTAGTGAGTTCTACAGGAGCCTCAACTGGAGTACCTGTCACGGCAACCTTCCAAGAGATAGGCTTTCCTGCGGGAATCTCGGGATTCTCGGCAAAGTTAAGCACATAATCATGATCACCGGCTGTGAGCATCTCGGCAGCCATGTCGATAGACTTCACTGCTGTCTCGCCGTCAAAGAGCTGGATTTGCACTGCCTGTGCAGCGGCATTAAGTGTGTAGTGAATAGTAATGCCCTCATCATTCTGGTCACCTGCGCTCAACTTGTAAGCATAGGGATTTTGGGCACTCATTCCAATGAATGTTGCCATCATGGCAACCAAAAGTAATAATTTCTTCATTGCGTTAAGTTTTTAGTTAATAAAAAAAGTGAATAATTATGTATCAATTTTATATGTCACAAAATTACACATTATTTTAAAAAACAAAAACAATTTTGAAAGAAAAAAACATGACAACACCCAAAATTGGTAATGTCATGCAACGAAACTAGAAAACCAGCGAGCACCGCGAGCGGATAACTAGCGAGCAAAGCGAGCGGACAACTAGCGAGCAAAGCGAGCGGACAACTAGCGAGCAAAGCGAGCGGACAACTATCCAAGTGCTGCCTCGTCCTCCTCGGTCCAAAGGGGATTCTCGTCGTCGAAGTCGTCGAAATCAAGGAATGCCTCATCGGCAAACGCCGCCATCTCGCGGCCTTCCTTCTTGGTGGGGCGTCCCATTCCCTTCTGTCGTCGCACGAAGCCGCCAATGCGCACCATCTCAAGAATCTTGTACTGGTCGTCGGGAGTGAGGTTTTTCAGGTAATTAGGAACCAGCTTGGCACCCACACGGTTGTTGAGCAGCCCCACCACCTCAAAGGTGAACGTGATGGGCGGCTTGCGCACCTCTATCACGTCGCCCACTTTGATGTTGTGCGACGGCTTCACGTTCATGCCCTTGATGGTCACGCGCCCTAATTTACATTGGTCAGTGGCGAGCGAGCGGGTCTTAAACACCCTTGTCGCCCACAGCCACTTGTCAATTCGCATCTCAGTCATTTTCGTTTATCGTTTTTAGCTGACGAGCTTAAAGACTATTAATGGATAATATTAATTACTAAATTTTTATTAAGGACAATTGTCACCGCGGTCGATTCAAGAATCAAACAAATATAACAAAACCTGACAAGAGTAACAAAAAATTGGATAAAATATTTTTTGTTGACTTTGTTGCTCTTTGTTATCTTTGTTTGATAATAAAGTTGCCGAGCGTGAGCATTTGTCCTTAATTGTCTTTACTACTATTGCCTTGTCAGCTTGTTCCTCGTTAGCTTGTTAGCTCCACTACTTATTGTTGTAGTTCGTCATCGCGAAGCTCAATCCACTCAGGCAGAATGCTTTGACGGCATCCACCGCTTTAGAGGCACGCTCGGGAAGCAGTTGGCGCTCCTCGGCGGTGAGCGGACCAAGCACATAATCGACTTGCGCCCCCTCGGGGAAGTCGTTGCCTATGCCAAAGCGCAGACGCGCATAGTTCTGCGAGCCCACCAGCTCGTTGATGTTCTTCAGTCCGTTGTGACCGCCGTCGGCGCCCTTGCCACGCAACCTGATAGTGCCAAATGGCAGTGCCAGGTCATCGACGATCACCAGCAGGTGGTCGAGCGCGATTTTCTCCTTCTGCATCCAGTAACGCACCGCCTCTCCGCTACGGTTCATGTAGGTCGATGGCTTCAAGAGCACCAGTTGCTGGTTCTTGAGACGCATCTGTGCCACGGCACCATAACGTGCCGAGGCAAAAACAACATTGGACGCCTCGGCAAAGGCATCCAATATTGTAAAACCTATGTTGTGACGGGTATCTTGATACTCTGCACCAATGTTTCCCAGTCCAACAATCAAGAACTTCATAGCTTGTTCAGTATCTTGAGATTCGGTTGTTTCACTACAGGAGTGTCGTGAGAAAATGCGCTTGAGTAGATTACTCAGCAGCAGCTTCACCTTCTTCACCCTCCTCGGTAGCGGCTGCGGCGGCTGCGGCAGCACGGGTAGCACGAACACCAGTGATCACCAAGTCCTTAGAGCTTGCAAGCTCATAGTTGTCGAACTTGAGGTCGCCCACCTTGATAGAGTGACCAATGGCGATGTCGTCAACATTAACCACGATGCGCTCAGGAAGCTCGGTGTAGATGCCTTTAACCTTCACCTTCTTCATGCTCAGGTAGAGCTTACCACCAGCCTTAACACCGGCAGCGTGACCCTCGAGCTTAACAGGCACCGATACAACAACTGGTTTCTCCTTTGTCACCTCAAGGAAGTCGAGGTGCAGGATGCTGTCGTTAAGTGGATGCCACTGAATGTCTTTAAGCACAGCCATCTTCTCAACACCGTTGAGGTTGAGAGCTACTACATAAACATCGGGGGTGTAAACAAGCTTGCGGATGTCGCTGAAGTTTACAGTGAAATCGGTGGTAAGAACAGCCTTGCCGTCACGGCCAATCTCAATGACCTTCTCGCCCTCGGCGAGAGTGCCCTCATACTTACCATCTTTTAACTCTACTACCTTGCCGCCATTGAGGACGCAAGGAATTTTCTGGCTAGCGCGGAGCGCCTTTGCAGCCTTCTTGCCAAGGTCGGTTCTTGGCTCACCATTTAATTGAAAAGTCTTCATTTTTAATGATTTGTGTTACTAAAAATTAAGTTGTTTAGCTTAATTTCCCATCACACGGGAGCTTAAAGCGGTGCAAAGGTACAACATAATTTTCTAATACACAAATATTTTTTCAACTTGACAGAAAAAACTAGTTGATAGTTTTCATGACAGTTTTCAGTTGACAATTTTCAGTTTTAACTAGAAATTCTAGAAAGACTAGAAAATCTAGAAATTCTAGAGAATCTAGAAAAACTTACTCGCGCAGCGAGCGGAAAACTAGCTCGCGCAGCGAGCGGAAAACCAGCGAAGCGCAGCGAGCGGAAAACTAGCGAAGCGCAGCGAGCGGAAAACTAGCGAAGCGCCTACCGCGCGTTTCTTCGGCAGAAGTCGGAATATTTGCAGAATCGGCAGGAGTTGCTATCGGGCGAGGGAGTGAAAGGTGTTGTCGTGTCGAAGAGAGAGCCTATCACCTTGTTCATTTTCTCGTTAAATTCATCGTTAATAGAATGGTAATCTTGCAGTTGGGTGCCATTATATATCACTCCTGTCTCATCCATGTTGCGCAGTTTGTAGATTACCGGCATGATGGGCGCGTCGGTCTTCTTCTCGAGGGCATAGGCGTTGCAGTAGAGCATAAGCTGTAGGATGCCCCGCAGGTTCTTGTCTTTGGTAGTGACGGCAAATAGGTCATCCACGCTAGCAAAGCCAGTGTCGTCCCTGCCAGTCTTGTAATCGACAATTCTCAGAGTGCCGTCGGGCAGACGGTCGATGCGGTCGGCTATGTAGGTGAAGTTGAAATCCACGCCGCCATAGTTTAGCGAGACATTGTGCTGACATTCACACTCCACGACTGTAATGGAGGCGTTGTCGCCGGCTTTCTCAAGCAAGGCGATGTCGTAGCGAAGTGCCGCCATGGCATAGTTCTTGATCGCCACGCTCACTATCGACGCCTCGCCATTGAGCTCACTGCTGCTGCCACGCAGGTAGGTCTCATTAACGAGCGTCTCTACCACAGCGTCGAGTTTCTCCTTGATGAACCGCTTAATGTCGGCACTTGTCACACGGTGATTGCCGGCGGGCGGTGTGCCGCCTACTGTGGGGTAATACAAGTGCTGCAATGTGTCGTGAACGATGCTTCCGAAGGTGCCGGCATCCATGAAATCGGCGTCATCATCGCTGGCGCGCAACCGCTCTATCTTGTTGAAGTAGAACATCAGCGGACAGTTGATATACTCCTTGATGGTGCTTGCCGAGAGGGTTTTGTTACCCTTGCCGCTTAGGAACGCCTCAAGTTGCCTGAGAGCGTAATCGCGCTTAGGTACCTCAATGGCGATAGGGTCGCTCGTGGCACTTGAGAGTGTGAACATGCGGCGTTTCACCTCGCGGCCATACACCATCTCGAGCTGCGGCACATAACGTGTCACCTCACCGCTGCCCATGGCCTGGTCGCTGGTGTCATAGACCATGAAGAGCCGCTTGGCACGGCCTATTAGCCTGTAGAAATTGTAGCTCCACATCATCTCCTGGTCGGCAGTAGTTGACATGGCGTAGTTGCGGCGCATGAAATCGCTGATAAAGGAGTTGCGGCGTGTCTTTCCGGGCATCATGCCCTCGTTGGCGGAGAGGATGATGATATTCTCGAAGTCGAGGCAGCGAGTCTCGAGCATTCCCATAATCTGCAATCCCTGCAGCGGCTCGCCCTCAAAGGGGATGGAGAACGCCGCCGACAAGCGGTCGATGAGGTAGAACACCGATGTCTCGCATGGGGGAACCTGGTATCTCGTCAAAGCGTCGATAAGCTGGTTGAGAACTTCGATATACTGATTTAGGAAGGCTTCCTGCAACGTCATGACCGGTTGCCCGCCATCTTCTATCTCCTCGTCCTCGATTATTGGGGTCTTCATCGCGTCGAGCACCACTCGACAGAAGTCGATATACCGTTGCAAGAGGTTATTCACGCTCTGGGCATCATTCATCTGGTCGGCGGTGGTGAAGAGCAACGAGAGCTTGGTAGCTGCGAATGTCGATTGCGGCACGGCAAAGAGTCCATTCTCGGCGATGACGCGTCGCAACTCCAGCGCCTCGTCGCCAAAGAAGTTCTTGACGATGGGGTGCGAAAGCACGATTTTCACGTCGCCACGGTAGAACACCCACTCTCCACTGGCGTTGCGGCGCGCCTGGTGGTGCATCTTGGCGACAACTCTCATCAGCGACGCTATATCACTGGAGCTCAGCGGATAGCCCATTGTCACATTTTTCTTCTTAATATTGGGTGGCAACGAGTTGAGCAGGGGCACCAGCAAGCCGTCATCGGGGAGCACGAGTGCGGTATTGATGGCATCGGTACTGTTTAATATTCCTTTGTCGATAAGTTCTTTAAGAAGCTGGTAGCAATATTTTGCCTGTCCCACATTCGACGGCACTCCCACCACTTCTATCTCGGGAAATCCCGTGACGGTCTCAATGTTGAAGTCGGAGGGTTCAGGAAACTCCCGTCTGAAGAATTTCACAAATCGTGAGCCGTTGTTGATGCCTTCGTCATTGACAAACGCCGCCGATGCCAAGTCCCAGAAAAACAGAGCCTTTCCCTGTTGCTTCAGGCGTTTGAAAATTGCCAGCTCACAGGTGGTGAGCATGTTGAAACCCACAAACACAAAATTCTCGTTGCTCTTGAAGTTCCTGTCCTTCACAGCATCTACTGCGTCGCGATACATCCTTCCCATTGTGCAGAGACCTCGTTCATCAAGAGCCTTGTGATATTTCTCATAAAGTTGATGAAGGCTTTGCCAGAGTTTCAGGTACTTAGCTTTCACTCCGTCTTCGTCGGTGTCATCGCTGTCGTAGTTGCGCCAGAAGTCCTCGCTGCCAGTCGCCACTCCCTCAACGCCGAGGTTGAAGTAGTGGGAGACAATCTCCTGCAGGTCGCCGTCGAGATAGTTGGACTGTATCTCGCGATGCTCTTTCACGTTTTTAAAAAGCATCTCTGGGTCAACGAGATACATGTCCACGTCGTTGAAGTCGTTGAGCACCACATTGCCCCAATAGATGAATTTGTCAAACTCGTAATTCTCGTTGCCCGCGATGCTCGTGTAGCACTGATAGAGCAGGAAAAGCGCCTCTACGGGCTTCACCGGCACCTTGTCGGTGAGCGACGACAGGAAGTCGGTGATGGTCATCACTTCGGGCATTAGGTACACGCCGTCGCTCGCCAAGTCGAGCTCACGCTCAAGGAACTTGCAGCTGCGGTGATTGGGCATCACGAAGCAATAGTTGTGAACAGCAGGCTTAGCCTGAAAATATTGCGCTACCTGGCGAAGGAAAGAAGGCATAGTTAAGTAATAAGTAATAAGTAAGAAGTGATAAGTGATAAGTGATAAGTGTTAAGTGTTAAGTGTTAAGTTCTAGATAATCTAGAAACTCTAGAAATTCTAGAAAATCTAGAAGTTCTAGAAAATCCTAGAAAAACCAATGGCTATTTCTTAATTAAAATAGTTATTCTCACTGCGATGTCGAAGAGGACGATTTTGGCGTTGGCGTTGCCGCGGATGTCACGGGCGGCGTCGCTGAAGAGTGCGAGCATGCGCTCCACGTTGTCCTCGGTGATGAAGCGGGCGAAATTCTTGCTGAACTGTGCCTCTTCCTGCGTCTCGTAGTTGAGGTCGCCGATGTGCAGGTTGTAGATATAGTTCTCGCGCACCATGCGGGCGGCATAGTTGAGGAAGCGTTGCGACTTCTCGCGCTTGTAGTCGGCGATGCCTTCACTCCACGCCTTCAGACCTGTCATGTCGCGCATGTAAGCCAGGCGCATGAGGGCTACAAACTGCTGGTGGAAGTCGTGAATCTCGCTGCTGTGGTCCATGTTGCGCATCGCCAGCACCACGTTGCCGTCGGCGGGGGCGGCAAGGGCAAGCGCCTCGGTGATGTCGATGCCGTGCGCGCGCGCCAGATGTTCGGCAATCTGCTGTGTCGAGGGTTTACGCAGCTCAATGCGCTGAGTGCGCGAATAGATGGTTGGCAGGATGCCCTTCACATTGTCGGTGGTGAGCAGGAAAATGCTGTCGAGGTCGGGTTCCTCGATAAGTTTAAGGAGCTTGTTGGAACATTCTTTGTTCATCTTGTCGGCCTGCCACATGATGAGGATTTTATACTTGGCGGTATATGCGCTGAGGCTCATCTTGCGCACTATGCTGTCGCTCTCGCTGGCATAGATGATGGGTTGGGCGTTCTCGTTGCCTATTATCGAGAGCCACCGCTCATAATCCTCGGCTGTCACATCGCTTTCAATAAACTCTTTCCACTCGCTGCCGAAGTCCTCACTCACGGGTTTCTCGCCCTTCTTGGTGATGGGATAGGAGAAGAACGTGTCGGCGTGGTTCATCGACTGGTGCTGGAGGCATGAGGGGCACACCCCGCAGGAGTCGCCGCCCGTGCGGTTGGTGCAGTGGATATACTGCGCCGTCGCCATCGCCAGGGCGAGCTTGGGCACTCCCGGCTCGCCGTGAAAGAGCAGTGCATGAGGCATTTGGTCGCTGTCAACCATGCGCCGCACCTGCTCTATCGCCTTCGCATTGCCTATAATATCGCTGAATTTCATTATATTCTAGTTTCGCAAGTTGTTAACTAGCTCAAAG
Organism: uncultured Prevotellaceae bacterium; assembly: GCA_937904375.1. Lineage (GTDB taxonomy): Bacteria > Bacteroidota > Bacteroidia > Bacteroidales > Muribaculaceae > Sodaliphilus. Next base: position 2,062 of record CALDIG010000128.1, on the reverse strand, counting down.
TTTAATATTGTGGCTAATGTTTAGATAAAATGCTCTCGCTCGCAAGTTCTTGTAGGGACGAGGCCTGCCTCGTCCGCCCTGCACGCATGGCTAATCCTAACACGGACACGGCATGCCGTGTCCCTACAATCGCATTTTTAGAGGTTAATCAGTATGAAATATTGAAAATTTTGAATTTTTTTTCTCTAAACTCTAACCTTCATCCTTATAATTATAAGGATGAATAATCTCTTATTCCGCTACTGCCACGGCAGAGTCCACTGCCTCGCCATAGTATTCTTCCTCGTCGGGAATGCTAGAATAATAATTCTCTTCTTCTAAAGCCTTGTCAAGCCTTTCGACGAGTCGATTGGCCTTGCGTTGCTCGCTGTCGCTAAGCTCATCGCTGTAGAGTGCTTTCTTTGCCCACGTCATCGCGTCGTCATAATCCCCCTTGTCCTCATAGAGAACCGCCAGCGGATAGAACGCCCGTGCCGAGTCCATCTCGGCATACTCCAAGAGAAGATCAAAGTCGTCATTGTCGATGGCATATTGCAGCGACTCTTGACTGTTCTTCTTGCCGCCCTTGCCCGACTTGCCGCCATGACTGCCGGTCAAAGCGAGAAATCCCCATGCCGCGAGTCCCAGCACCAGTATCGTAGCCAGCGCACTAAGGGCGATTATCAGGCCGCGCTTCGACTTGTTTTTCTGCTTTTGCTGAAAAGCTTGAGGAGGATTGTTGTAGCCTTGTTGCGCATAGCCATTGGGAATCCTGCGTGTGTCGTAGTTGCCAACAGAGGGAGCCGGAGCGGCAGCGGCGGGGCGACGCACCGTATCATTACCCGCGCTCACTTGTTGTACTGGTGCAGCTGCCATGAAGCCGTTCATGAACTGCGTGACGGTGGCAGGACGCTGTGTAAACTCCTTGCTCATGCCTCGCGCGATGTTGTTGACAGTCTGAGGGCTCGCTGTGCCGTTGAGGGCAGCGGCAATGGTGGCGGCGTTGAGTTCGAAGGCACTCTTGGGGTCACGGCCGGTGAGCAGGAAGAAGCAGGTGGCGCTGAGGGCGTAGATGTCGAGTCTAGGCTCGAAATGAGAGACACCGGCAAACTGCTCCACCGGCGAGTAGCCCTGCGTCACGCCCTTCGAGGGGCGTGTGGTGGTGGGGGTGCCGTCATTGGTGAAATGCACCGAGATACCAAAGTCGATGAGCACTGGCACGTCGGGACCGCCGTCGTCGCTCTGCCGCATGACGATGTTCTCGGGCTTGATGTCGAGATGCAGCATGTGGTTGTCGTGCAAGCACTGGATGGCGCCGGCAATCGGGGTGAGGATGCTGAGCATCGTCGCCTCGCCCACGCCGCCGCCGTTATTTTTCACCATCTTGCGCAGGTCACCGCCCGAGAGGTATTCCATCACGAAGTAGGCGGTGTTGTTGGCCTCAAACACCTCGTTCACGCTCACGATGTTGTTGTTGACGCTGCAGATGCGCTGCAAGCGCTGGCCCTCGGCGATGAAGTCCTTGAGGCACGCCTGCATCTCTTCCCTGGTAGTGGGCGAATAGAGCATATCGGTACTACCCTCGTTGCGCCAGCAGCTCGACGGGAAGAACTCCTTGACGGCAAAGTGGGTAGTTACTGTGATATTGCCCGCCTTGATGCGGGCCTTCACTTTGTAGGTGATGCCGAAGCCGCCCTGCCCCAGCACCTGCTCAATGGTATATACATGCGACCCTCCAGTGAGCCTGAACCCCACCGGCAAGGCTTGTTCATATTTCTTAACTTCTGCCATGATTATATATTAATTCAAGTTTCACATGTTGTTAACTTGCTCAAAGCTTAATGTTTAGATAAAATGCGCTCGTTCGCCAAGTTCTTGTAGGGACCAGGCAGGCCTCGTCCGCCCAGCACGCATGGCTAATGGCGTATCGTGACCTAACACGCCCACGACAAACCATGTCCCCACAATCGCATTTTTAGTTGTTACCTAAACCCTAACCTCTAAACACTAACCTCTAAACTCTAAACCCTAACCTCTAAACACTAACCTCTAAACACTAACCTCTAAACACTAACCTCTAAAC
>CALDIG010000127.1 GCA_937904375.1 uncultured Prevotellaceae bacterium | reverse complement strand
TGCTCCATCTCGTATGCCGCCCTGTCATTGGGCTGCATGAAACCGCACTTTGGGCAAAACTTGAGCCCATCATCTATCTCTTGATAACAATTAATGCACTTCATGATGTATTATAGTGAGTGTTTTACCGTTGGTCAGCTCCCCATAGGAGTTTCTCTCGTAGGGTGCTGGCGAAGTTGTGGTCACATTTCTGTAGCACGGTGAGGCGGTAGGGCGCGCGCGCTATCTTCACTGTGGTGCCGCTGGGCAGCGTCATAGCCATGCCATCGACGCTGACCTGAATCCATTTAGCACGGGTGTTGATGGTGACCTCTATCACCGAGTCTTCGTTCACCACGATGGGGCGCATAGTGAGTGAGTGTGGTGAGATAGGGGAGAGCACCAGGCAACTCGTCGAGGGGTTGATGATGGGACCTCCCACGCTCATGTTATAGGCTGTGGAGCCAGTTGGGGTGCTAATTACCAGCCCGTCGCCCTTGTAGGTGGTGAGCATGGTGCCATTGATAGTGGTGGGGATGGAGATCATCGAGGTGGTGTCTTGACGAAGGACTGCTATCTCGTTGAGTGCCACCACGTCGTCGCAGGGCTTGCCGTCAATCTCCAGCAGCTGCAACATGGTTCGCTGCTCACGTCGGCACTCGCCGCGAGCTATCATCTCGATGATGTCGCTTGCCTCGTTGATGCGTCCGGCGGTGAGGTAGCCTAAATGTCCTGAGTTGATGCCCACCACGGGGGTGTCATGCGCCGCCAGGCGCGCCGCATTCCTCAGCATAGTGCCGTCACCGCCAATGCTCACCGCCAATGACGCACCCTGGAAGTCGTTGCGGTCGAATTCCAAATTCTGGTCCACGTCAATTCCCAGTGACCTGAGATAGCGTGAGAACTCGCGTTCCACCATGAGCGTGAAATCCTTTTTCTCACTAAGGATAGTAATCAGGCTGCTAAGCTGGTCTTTATATCTCTCTTGATAACTATTTCCAAATAGTGCTATGTCCATAACGAAAAATGCTATTTGTGCCGCCCTTGACGCGTGTGGGCGCTTCGCTTAAAATTAAATTAAAAATTCATGTCCGAAAAAACATCTTGCGCGCCCTTCAAGTGTCTAATGCCGCTGTGGTCACCCTTGACGCGCGTGGGCGCTTCGCTTAAAATTAAATTAAAATTCAATTAAAATTTCATATTCGAAAAATCATCTTTGCAAGTGAACTTTCTTTATTTCCCTGCTGTTTAAATCTTGTTCAAACCACTCAGAATAAAGAGAGTCGTTACCGAAGTTTATTATCATGCCAAATGGTTGTTTTGTTAGTCTCATATAGTTCCATAATTGTTGCTTATGCTCTAATGTGACATATCTAACTGCTTTCAGTTCAACAATTATGTTTCCATTAACAACCAAGTCCATACGGTACTTTTGATCAAGTTGTATATCTTTCCAGTACATAGGTAATAACACTTGTTGTTCTACCTTATATCCATCTTGTTGAAGGAGATATTTGAGTGCAGCTTCATAAGCTGATTCAAGTAGTCCAGGTTTATAGTCACGATGAATTTCCATAGATCTACCAGTAATTTCTTTAAAAAATGAATATTTGGTCTTCAGCTCTTCAAGTGTCATGTGTTGTATTTAATTTTTATTTAAATTTTCATTCAATTTTAAGCGCGTAGCGCGCCCTTCAAGTATCTAATGCCGCTGTGGTCACCCTTGACTCGTGTGGGTGCTTCGCTTAAAATTAAATTAAAAATTTTTTAATTTTTTATCTGCTTAAAAAGCAGCCGTAATTGTGTGAAAAACGTTGAAAAAACTTTTTAAAGTGCTATTTTGTTTTTATTTCTCACTAATATCTTCTACTTTTGTATCACGATATATAGTGTTGTATCTCATATCTGACGGCAAAATTAGTAATTTTTGCTCACATTTATGCACTAATATGAGAAAACAACACGTTATAAAATAACTTAGCTAAGTTTTTATGGTAAATCTGAGTGTAAATGTAAATAAAGTGGCGACTTTGCGTAACGCCCGCGGGGGCAATCTTCCCAACGTGCTGCAAGTGGCTCTCGACATTGAGCGGTTTGGCGCCGACGGCATCACCGTGCATCCGCGTCCCGATGAGCGACACATTCGCCGCAGCGACGTGTATGAGCTGAAGCCAGCGTTGCACACCGAGTTCAACATTGAGGGTTTCCCCGACAAGCGTTTTATGGACATGGTGCTCGAGGTGCGTCCCCATCAGGCGACATTGGTGCCCGACGCTCCCAGCGTGCTCACCTCGTCGCAAGGATGGCCCGTTGCCGAGAATATGGACTTCCTCAAGACTGTGGTGACGCGACTCAAGGAGGCGGGCATCAGGGTAAGCATCTTTGTTGATGCCACCGAGGAGCGCGTGCGTCAGGCAGCAGAGGCGGGTGCCGACAGGGTAGAGCTCTACACAGGACCCTTTGCCCAGATGTTCACCACCTCTCCCGAGCAGGCTGTCGCTCCTTACACCAAGGCTGCTCAAGTGGCGCATGAAGTGGGGCTGGGGCTTAATGCTGGTCATGACCTCAATCTGCTCAACCTCAAGTTTTTCAAGGACAATGTGCCTTATCTCGACGAAGTGTCGATAGGTCACGCCCTCATCAGCGATGCCCTATATCTGGGACTTGAGAAAACGGTCAAGGCTTACCAGAAATGCCTTGTTTAGCTGACAAGCTAACAAGCAGACTGGCAAACAAGGCAAATGTAGAGGATGACACAGCTACAAGAGGCACAATAACTACTGTCTCGTGAGCTTGTTCCTCGTCAGCTTGTTAGCTGAACTGATAAAACGAGATATTGAAACGAAAATAATTAATAACTTAACCAATAAGACACAATCATTATGACATTATCAAACGTGATACTTGCTGCTGAGGCGGCATCGAAGGCTACAGAGGAAGCCTCGAAACTATCGATATGGGATCTCACATTAAAGGGCGGATGGCTTATGATTCCGCTGGCATTGTTGCTGCTCGTGAGCATCTACATCTTCTTTGAGCGACTCTTTGCCACCAGTCGCGCCACAAAGGCCGACAACAATTTCATGCAGCAAATCAAGAACCTCATCCAGTCAGGCAAGATTGACGAGGCTAAGCAGCTGTGCGAAACAACCAATACCCCCTACTCGCGCATGATAGAGAAGGGCGTGAGCCGCATTGGCCGACCCATGAACGACGTGCTCGTGGCAATCGAGAATGTGGGCAATATGGAAGTCGCCAAGATGGAACGCGGCTTCAACTGGCTTGCCACCACCGCCGCCGGTGCGCCCATGATTGGTTTCTTGGGAACTGTGACAGGTATGGTAAGGGCTTTCTACCATCTTGCCGAAGCTGGTCAAAACAGTAACGTTAGCCTGCTGGCAAGTGGCATCTACGAGGCACTGGTGACCACCGTCGCCGGTCTTGTGGTAGGTATATTGGCACTGTTTGCCTACAACTATCTCACTTCGCGAGTTAACAAAATCATGAACCGCCTTGAGCGCAGCACTATGGAGTTTATGGACCTGCTCAACGAGCCAGCCAAGCCAAATAATAACACTAAGTAAATATAAATATAGATAAGCAAAACAAGTATATGAGTTTTTGCAAAATGGCATTTGCCTTGTTTACTTGTTAGCTTGTCAGCTTGTTACTAAATAACTATGGCACTAAAACGACAACACGAAACACTGTCGATGTTCAGCATGGCATCGATGACCGATGTCATCTTCTTGCTGCTCATCTTCTTTCTGGTGACATCGACTTTCGTTTTCCCTTCGGCAATGGAGGTTAACCTGCCGCAGAGTAGCGAGCAGACAGCCATCAAGCCTACCACACGCATCTACATCAGCGAGAAGGGCGAGATAAAGGCTCAGCAGAACACCGAGACCACGCAAGGTGATCTTAAAGATATAGCGTCTCCTGAGGAACTAAGGGGATTTATGCAGGCAATAAAAGACAGCGACCCTTCGCAATACATTGCGCTACACGCCGACGAGGCTGTGTCCTATGGCAAGATTGTGGAAATTCTTGATATGGGCGCACAAGTGGGTATCAAAGTGGTGCTTGCCACCCGGCCCAGCTCGGGTGATTATAAAGCCCCCGATGCTGCTGCCGAATCGGCAACACTTGAGCAATACCCTGAGCAGCCTAATGCCGCTCCTGAGTCTGCCGTTGTGAATGGGAGCACTACAGTGACTACCACGCCAGGCGACGCTAATTCTGTGCCAGCCCCTAGCAATTCACAATCACGAACCACTGTCACAGTACAGTAAACGTTATAAATGCGCTTTGCGCAGTTTAGAGTTTAGAGTGGAGAGGTGAGAGTGGAGAGGTTCCCGATTTTCGATCTTCGACCCCCGATCTCCAATAAACGACATTAATAGTCTTAAAAATGACAAAAGACAACGATAATAACGACAACAAGAACAAACTATTGGCGTTACTGCTCACGCTGCTGCTGGGTGGCGGCATTGTCGCTACCCTGCTTGTCACAAGCTTGAACTATGAGTATCCGCCAAAAGATGCCTTGCTCCAGCAGTTGCAAGACCCCATAGAGTTTGGTGCCGAGGACGAGGAATTTGTGGAGTTTGAGGAAATGCTCGCCAACGCCGCCGACGAGTCGGCGGAGCCAGGAGAACCTGTTGAGCAGGAGCAGCCCACCGAAGACAATCCTCTACAAGAGGCAGGACAAAACGACCTCGAAAATCAAGGCACCGTCAATGAGCCACCGCAACCGCCCGTTGCTACCAAGAACGAGTCGCCAATGCAGGTGCCTGAGCAACCTAAAAAAGACACCAAGCCCCAAAAAGAGACCACCACTCCAACAGTAACTCCAAAGCCCAAAAGCCAGGGTGAGAATAAACCACAGACACCTCCCACTACAAGTCAGAAATCTGAAGCTCAGAAAAAAGCCGAGGAGCAAATGAAAGGCATGAAACAAGGCAACAACGGCAATGCCTCAGGTAACAATCCAAACGGTGCTATGGGCAAACCCACCATAGGTGGAGGGCTGGGAGGTTATACCGAAGAAAGTTTCCCTACTGACACATGTCCGGGACCGGGAACAGTAGTGGTGCAAGTGGTGGTAAGTCCAACAGGCGCGGTTACTAAGGCAACGGTAACGGGAGGCTCTCTTAAAGGAAACGCCAGGGCTTGTGAAATATGCAGTCGTCTGGCACTGAGATCTAGATTCCGTGTCCCTAAAAACACCGCGGTGGAACGCAAAGGTACTCTTACTTATACAGTCAAATAGAGATTAATCTCCATAATATCATGGCCGAAGACAAATATATGTATGCACTTCCCAAAGGTTTTGTGCTTTATGGCGCAACGCGCGAGTATGTAATAGAGGAAGTGCTTGGCAAGGGCGGCTTTGGTATAACCTATAAAGTTAAGGCTCATATCCTTATAGACAGTATTCCCTTTGACCTTCATTTTGCAGTTAAGGAATATTTCCCAGACATCTGTAGTCGTGGTAGCGACAAAGCTGCAATGATAGTTCCTGAAGCCAAGCATGACGAAGTGTTTGAAGGGTTAAAAGATTTCATCAACGAGGGAAAACGGCTTCAAGAAGTATGCAAGCTTAATCATAATATTGTCAATGTTAGTGAATTGTTTGAAGCTAATGGCACTGCTTATTATGTCCTTGAATACCTTGAAGGTGGAGATTTGCGTAAGATTGTACGCGACAATGGCGGGAAAGGCGTTAGCGAGCAGCAGATGCTTGACATAATGATTCCTATAGGCAAAGCCGTGCAATGTCTTCACGACAATCGCCTGTTGCATCTTGACATCAAGCCTGATAACATTGTGATGCGCCTTAACCATCAGAACAATAGCCATGAACCTGCACTCATTGATTTTGGCATCGCTGTTCACTTTAGAGGTGACGGCACTCCTACCAGTAAAACACCATCTCAGGGTATAAGTCCAGGCTATTCACCAATAGAGCAATATGCTCAAATCAAGAAATTTGACTCTCGCCTAGATGTTTACGCTTTTAGTGCAACCTGTCTTTTCCTGCTCACGGGCAAAGATCCAGTGGAGGCTTTTAGTATGTCTTCTGATTATGTTAAGAGCATAATACCACAAAATGTCAGTGCGAAAACGGTAAATGCTATAGAGCGTGGCATGAGCAAAGAAAATGAGCATCGCATTGGCTCTATTGATGAGATGTTGGGGTTCTTTATGGCAGCTGAAGAGCCAGCCAATTCTTTAAGCGAGGAAAGTACAAGAAATCTTGAGCCACCAATAGCAGTTGAAGCGCAAGAACTTGTCGCAAATACTATACCATCAAACGGTGAGAACGATAAGGAAAAAGGTAATAAAGACTTATCTACGTCAAAGAAATCATTATCAAAAAATATTCTAATTCCTGTGGTGATAGTTGCTGCTTTAGCTCTTCTAGCAGGACTTGCCATTTGGGGAATAAAAGGGTGTTCTATAGGGGAGAGTAATCAAATTTCTGATTCTGATTCAAATTCTATTACAAATGAAGAAGTTATCAATACTGATTTAAGTACTGTGGAAGATATCAATGAATTGCAAAATAGTAGCATCGTTGAATCGCAACAACCGCTCGTCTCAACAAAAGACGAGTCGCCCATGAAGGAAATGGAAAAACCACAAAAAGACACCAAACCACAGAAAGAAAACGCCACTGAGAAATCCAAACCTGCAGAGGAAACCAAGCCCCAAAGTCAAGGAGAGAATAAACCACAAACTACACTCGCTACAAGTCAGAAATCGGAGGTTCAGAAAAAAACTGACGAGGCTGTTGACGATGCTTTTAAAAGTAATAACAGCAATACGTCAAGTAACAATCAGAACGGCACGAATGGCAAACCAAGTATAAGTGGACTTGACGGTTACACTTTAAGTTATTTCCCTACCGCTCCTTGTCCTGGACCTGGAACAGTTGTTGTGAGGGTTACCGTAGGTCCTACAGGTAAAGTTACGAGAGCAACCGTTATAGGTGGGTCGCTTAAAAGTAACTCTAGGGCTTGTGATATATGTCGTGGACTGGCATTGAAATCAAGATTCAGTGTACCCAAGAACACCACATATGAACGTACTGGCACACTCACTTATAGTGTCAAATAAAGACATTTAAGTGTAAATCAAAAGGTGGTATTGCTCAATGTTGCAACACCACCTTCGTTTTTTGTATAGTGCCTTAGTGTGAGGCTTGTGCTTGTATCTTCTCTTTTTGGTTTGTGTAGTGATTGTTCTCATATCAAGCAGCAGAGGAATATTATTATCAGAATCATAGCGCCGAGCATTTTGAACCAAGCCTTGGTCATATCTTTGAAAGCGCTGAAGAGAACTCTTAGTACTACGCATCCTAAAATAAATGCTAGAAATCCCATAGTCGTAAAATTTAGAAGTCAGAAAATTGAAGTTGAATAACACTGTTTTGTAAAAAAATGATTATTCCAGTCCCATTTGAGCTCGTCTTTGAGCCCTTTTTCTTGCCTTTCTGTTTCTGTTAGACTCAGCAATAGATTGAATGACATAGATTAATAATCTCAGGAGAGAAAAAACTAAAATTCCAATTCCGGTGTACATAGTTGTAAAATTTAGAAGTGAATAAAAAAATTGTTTGTTAATGTTTACATTGCAAAGTTAGTGTCGCCGTCAAGCGAAAGTCAAATTTTTAAAGTCATTCGTGACGAACATGGGCGATTAGATGACAAAATAGGGAGTTTGCACACATGAAATGAAACTTCTTTTTTCCTGTTTTTCTGATTTGATTTTTTTCAAAGAATTAGTGAGGCAGTTGCAAAACCTGAAAAAACAACTGATTTTCTGATTAATCTGAAATCAACGAAAATACAGTTTGTTGAAAATCAGACGAATAAATAATCAGAAAATCAGATTAATCCGTAGTTTTTTTATTATGCGTGCCTAGTTTGCGGTGAGGCGGTTGCCGTTCATCCGGTCCATGTATTGCTGGATGATGGCCTTAAGCTCGCGTTCCATCGTGGCTTGCTCAGGTACTTTTCCCAAGAGGTTGTTGCGGAGCATGGTGTCGGTCTTGAAACGGTAGATTGCTTTAGTCTTTTCTCCGTCATGTTGCATCATCAGGTCGCCTTTGATGTATTGATAGATGCCGTTGTTGTAGTTGAAAGCCCATGTTTGGTGGGCTGGGGTATTGACGATGTCGCAGCCAAAGGCGAGGTAGGGCTTGTCATATCCCAACATTCCCATGATGGTGGGCATGATGCTCGCCTGCTGCATCACCACGTCGTCGCGCAGGGCGGGTGCCAGGCTGCCGTCGGGAGTGAAGAAGATGATAGGGATGGAGTAAAGACCGAGATCGGTCTGATATTCGGCATGCGAGGTCTGGTTGGTGTGGTCGGCGACGATGACAAAGAGCGTGTTGCTGTACCACGGCTGCTTGGCGGCTTCCTCGAAGAAGCGGCGCAGTGCCATGTCGGTGTAGCGCACGCACTTGTGGATGGGCTGTCCGCCTTCCTCAGGGTATTGTCCCTCGAGTTGCTCAGGCACCTTGAACGGGTGGTGCGACGAGGCGGTGAACACCGTTGCCATGAACGGTTCGCGGTAGCCGTTGAGTTTCGATGCCATGAATTGCAGGAACGGCTCGTCCCATATTGCCCATATCCCGTCGTAATCTTTGTCGCCGTTGAAATTCGGGTCCTGATTGTATTCTGTTCGCCCAAGATATTGCTTATAGCCTGTGGCGCGAGCAAACGCTTGGAAGCCCATCGACCCATTGTTGGCACCGTGGAAGAAGGCGGTGTTATAACCTTTGCCGTCGAGCTGACGCGCTAGGCCGCTCAGGTCGTTCATCGATGCCGGAGTGAGGAAGAACGGTTCTATCATCATGGGTATGCCCGAGAGCACGCTGGGCATGGCATCGATGCTCTTGCGGCCGTTGGCATAGCTGTATTTAAAGGAGAGCGAGCGGGTGAGCAGCGAGTCGATAAACGGTGTGTAGCCTCGGTAATTGCCGCCGTCGAGGTCGCGGTTGAAGGCTCCTATGTATTCCTTGCCCAAGCTCTCAACGATTATCACCACCACGTTCTTGGGAGTGAACACGGCGGTGGTGTCGGGCTGATGCACTGGCGTGTAGATGGCTTCGAGCTGTGCTTTGTCGTCGAAATAGTGCGGGTCGGCAAACACGTTCTTGCCCAGTGTGCGCAAGATTGAGAACGGTGTGTTGAGCACTAAGGCGGCATCGATGGGGCGGTCAACATACTGGTTGGCGTTGCTCACCGTGATGGGGCGCACCGAGTGCGCCAGGCCGCCGCGCATGCCGCCCACCACTGCGGGCACCATAACCACAAGGCTCAGCACCATCACCACATAATATCGCCAGTGGCGGCAGTTTTTGGCTTCAAGTCGCGGTGTGACATAGAGTTTCCACATGAGCCACACAAGCACCGCTGCCAGCAGCACAAAGTACCAGTGCTTGAGTGCTTCGATGCCCATGATACTTGCCAAATTGCCCTCGTTGCTGAACTCGCTGAAGACGGTGCTGGTGGTGCGACGGCTCGTATATTGGAAATACACGGCATCCATCAGGTTCATCGCCAGGGCGATGCTGTTGATTGCGACAAACACCCACTTGCACACCTTGTGGTAGGTGCTTCGCTCCTTGAGGTGTAGTGGCAACAGCATCATGATGATGTAAAGCGCGCAGGTGTACATGATTGCCGACGTGTCGAAGGCCAGTCCGCCCTTAAAGGCATCCACTAGGGCCTTGCCGTGCAGCCCCTGCGAGAAGATGCTGTAGTTCTCGAGAAAATAGGCAACGCGTGCTATGCCATAGATGACATAGGCCATGAACAGGTTGCACACTACTGCCACCAGTGGTGCCAGTGGCGAAGTCATCGTTTTGCGCATTATATCTTTTAGGCGTTTCATGAAATCATCATTAGCTCGAAAACACTGCAAAATTACACAGAATTTCTATAATAGTTATTATCTTTGCAAAACAATTTGAACCGATGACCACAAGCAACGGCATAGAAATATTGAGGCATTACATCCTTGACGGCTGCCAAGTGAAGGTGGCCGATGTGGCACCGCTGGCAGCGCCTGGAGCGCTCGACGATGCCCTGTCGCGGCTCTCGCGCTATCGACGCGACAAGACACTGCGCTATCGCTTTGAGCGAGGCAAGCTGCTCAGTGCTGGCGCAGGGCTGCTGCTTGATGACATGCTCATGGGCCGTGGACTGCGTGAGCGCGACATGCGCTATGTGGAGGGCAAGCATGGCAAGCCGTCACTGGAGCAATATCCCCACCTGCACTTTAGCCTCTCTCATAGCGGCACCCTGGTGGCGTGTGCTATGGGCGAGATGCCACTAGGTGTTGACATTCAGACTATTGCCATTGCTCGCGAGAGCCTTGTCAACTACACTCTTAGCGATGACGAGAAGGCAATGCTGCGTGCTCTTGATGGGCCTGATGCTCAAAACGCCTATTTCACCCAGCTATGGACCCTCAAGGAGTGCTATGCCAAGGCCACCGGCACCGGTTTGACGCACGATTTCCCGTCGTTTGCCGTTGTCGATGGCCAGGTGCGTGCCTTGTCGCCCTTGTCGCCCCCGGCGCGCTTCTTCGTGTTCTCGGTTGATGGTGCCCGCGGTGCAGTGGCCATGCTTTGAGTAAAAAAATTGCGGTATAATTCTCGTAAATGAGATTTTTTTATAATTTTGTGCCATAAAATATGAGTTTTTATGGATTTGTTTGATACAGTTAATAAAGAAAATGCCATTCGTGCATTGGTTCGTCAGGCTGTTGAGGCTTATGCTTCGGGATTCTCTGATCGCCATTTAAGTGAGGTTGATGACGAGGAAGGTACTATAAATATGAAAATCCACAATGTGTTTATTGCTGCTTTGGGTGCTGATATACAGTATTATTCTGCCTTGGCACGCTCTCTCGACAGCAGTCTTGGCAATATGCTTGAGAAGATGGCGATTAATATCGCATCATTGAATTATGAGATAAGTCAGCATGTGGAAGGACCTATTTACCAGGAACAAACAGATTATATTGCCGAATTACTTGAACGATATAAAAACACACGAGGAGCAAATCACAAGAAACCTACTATTGATGATTATAAAGGCATTTGTAAAATGAACAAGACATCGGTTCATAGCAAGCGACATGAGAGCGATTACTATTTAAAAGATACCGAGACAGGAATGCATTATCTGATTGAATTAAAAATTGGCGGAGACTTGGACAACAAAAAAGCTCGTTCAGAGAAAGAAGCTATATTAGAACAGTATTGTATTCTTGCAAACACACTAGGCGCTGAAGATAAAATCAAGATATATTTTGCTACAGCTTTCAATAGATATGGCGAAGGCAAACCCTGGAAACAAAGTAGAGTGAAACAATTTTTTGCTGATGAAGAATTGCTTATTAGTAGTAATTTTTGGAATTTAGTATGTAAATCAGAGATGGGTTATGAAATAGTCTTAGATGAATATCAAAAGAGTGCTCACTTGATTGTTGAAGCTCTTGCAAAAATAAAAAAAGCATATTTAGGCGAATAAAAATGAAAGACCCAAATTGGAAAAAATGCATTTTACATGCTGATAGTCGGGATATAATTAAACGTATCCCTGACAACTCTATTGATTTCATTCTCACAGACCCTCCATATAATTTGGGGCAACATTCCACTGGCAACATTCCACTGCCAGGTCGAACGGCAATGAATAATGATGTTGCCGACTGGGATATGATAGATTTTAACCCAGAGGAATGGGCCGATGAGTTTATTAGAATTTTGAAGCCTACAGGCAATCTGTTTATTTTCACTTCTTATAACCAATTGGGAAGATGGTATAATTGCCTTGACCATAAATTTGATACATCTAATTTTATGATTTGGCATAAGACTAATCCTGCACCAAAAATTTATAAAGCAGGGTTTCTCAACAGTTGTGAGATGATTTTTACTTGTTGGAACAAAAAACACACATGGAATTTCATCTCACAAGCCGAAATGCATAATTTTATTGAGAGCACAATTTGTATGAAACCAGAACGTTTGTCTTCACCAAAACATCCAGCTCAGAAACCAGTTTCGATCTTAAAAAAAATGATACAAATAGCCTCAAATGAAAATGACATTATTTTTGACCCCTTTATGGGTGTTGGCTCAACAGGTGTAGCAGCTTTAGACTTAAATAGGCGTTTTATTGGTGTGGAATTGAACGAGGATTATTTTAAAGCTGCCAAAAAAAGGATAGATAATAGTTTGATGCAAACAAGTCTGTTCTCTCAATTTCTTAATGAGAGCCAAATAGTTTCAGACCCTCATGTTGCTTATGGCTCTACCGAAACAGTTGATATTTCATCGTTACCATTTATTGAACTGAATAATTTTTTGGGTTTGCAAAAAAAACAGACCACAAACAACAATAAAAATGATATTGCTACAGGTCTAGCCCCAATTATTAAATGGCCTGGTGGAAAAGAAAAAGAATTAAAATATATCATACCTAATGCCCCGGCTTTTAATCGGTTTATAGAGCCATTTGTTGGTGGAGGTTCCGTCTTTATGGGAATTAGGTCAAATGAATATGTGATTAATGATCTGTCAAGCGAACTTATAGATTTATATCGCAATATAAATTGTAGTGACAAAGAATTCTTCAGATTAGTTAAAGAAATGGATTTGTCTTGGATGAATGCTCTTGATTTCTTTAACTCTAATTCTCAACTGGTTGATATCTACATTGCTTACAGAAATAAGCAGATGGGAGAAAATGAGTTGAAAGAGTTTATTCATGATTTTTGTAAAAAGAACAAAGAAGATATAATGGGAATTTTAGGCGAGGATTTCAGAACTTTGCCTAGCATTTTTCTTAGTGAATTGGAGAAAAACTTGTTACGTAAGATGCTGAGAATGCGTAAACTTGAAATAGAAAAGCAAATTCTACCATATGCAGATTTGAATGACAATATAGAGACGGCAATAAAAAGTGCGGTTTACATGAATTATCGATATTTATATAATAATTCAAAGATACTGAGGAATAAAAAAATGCATTGTGCCTTGTTCTTTTTTTTGCGAAATTATGCTTATAGTGGAATGTTCCGTTATAGTTCAAAAGGTGAATTTAATGTGCCTTACGGAGGTATAGCATATAACAGTAAGTTATTGAACAAGAAACTTGACTATTATCGTTCTCCCGAGGTTTTGCGACATTTTGCTAAAACCGAAATATATAATATGGATTTTGAGGAATTTTTGAGAATAGTACAACCATCTGAAAATGATTTTGTCTTTCTTGACCCACCATACGATAGCGAATTTAGCACTTATGCAGGAAACGCTTTTACAGGCGAGGATCAACAAAGATTGGCAAAATACATGATAAATGAATGTAAATCAAAATGGATGATGATTATTAAAAATACTGATTTCATTTTTGGTCTATATAATAAAAAGGGCATTAATATTCGCACTTTCGATAAAGAGTATGTCGTTAGTTTTATGAATCGAAATGATAAAAAAACAACACACTTATTGATAACAAACTATTAAAATGGGCATAAAAAGAATATCAGAACCAGATTTAATTCTTCCAAGTTTATACTTAATGAGTATAGATTCCCACGGAAGAATGAGCACGACTGAACTTATAAGTTCTTTAACACAAATGTTGAAGCCTCAAGGTTTAGATGCAGAAATTTTATCAAACCGAAAAGATACATATTTTTCACAAATAGTGAGAAATTTAAAAAGCCATGACACTTTATCAAAGAAAGGTTATGCAAGCTATCAAGACGGTCTATTTTATATTACAGACAAAGGACGGCAATATGTGGATAATAACAAAGCTGCAATTTTGTATATAATCAATTCTGGCTTTCAATATGACGACATTAAAAATGCTTTTGGTGAAATATATAATTCAAAAGAGAAAAAGGTTATTCCTTTTGATGAATTAATTGAAGAAGGTTCTACTAAATATGTTGCTACAAAGGTTTATGAACGATCAAGAAAACTTAGGAATGCGGCAATAGATTATTATGGTAAAAATGGTTTGATCGCTTGTGACTGTTGTGGTTTCGAATTCAAATCTTTTTATGGTGATTATACAAATAAAACTTGTATAGAAATACACCATCTAAAGCCCATTTTTCAGTATTCAGATTCTCAAATGACACAAACAATAGAGAGTGCTTTAAAAAATTTGTTGCCAGTTTGTCCTAATTGTCATAGAGTGATTCATAGAAATAATATATCAAAGGAAAGAATACCCGCTTTTAAGGAGTACATAAATCTGAGAAAGCACAGCAACAGTATTTAAAAATTCGCTTTATCCATTTTAATGTTGCTTATTAATTTGCAACTTTTTTTGATTAACCGTTCTGATTTTTAGCAATAATAATTAACTTTGTAGTTTAAAAACTAAATGCTCATGGAACCGCATCGATTAAGGATAGATGTAGATAGCGTGATAAGGCAGCGTCTGCCTCGTCACTACAAGTATATTCCACGGTTTGTGATAAGGTGGGTGGAGCGCATCATCAAGCAGGACGGCCTCAACAAGATTCTCACCGACATGAGTGTGGCAAAAGGTGTGGAAGCTGCCGACATTGCTCTTGCCGACCTCAACGTGTCTTATAATGCCGTTGATGAGGACAACATTCCTGGCGAGGGTCGTTTCATCTTTGCCAGCAACCACCCGCTGGGAGGACTCGACGGCATGGCGCTGATTTCACTCATAGGGCACCATTACGGCGGCGACAACATCAAGTTTATTGTCAATGACCTGCTCATGGCTGTTAAGCCTCTCGACAATGTGTTCATGCCCGTCAACAAGCATGGGCGGCAGTCACGTCAGAGCGTGCAGGAGATAGAGGCTGAATACAACGGCGACAAGCAGATGATAACCTTTCCTGCTGGACTCTGTTCTCGCAAACTCAAGGGTGGCAAGATTGGCGACCTGCGGTGGCAGAAGTTTGTCGTCTCACAAGCCATCAGCAGCCGGCGCGACATCATTCCGGTCTATTTCGACGGTCGCAACAGCAAGTTTTTCTATCGCTTCGCCAAACTCCGTGAACGGCTGGGCATCAAGTTCAACATCGAGATGATTTTCCTGCCGCGCGAGATGTTCAAGTGTTCGGGGCAGAAGTTTGATGTGTATTTCGGCAAGCCCATCAAGTGGCAAGAGCTCAACGCCAAGAATGTGCGAGGCGAGGCTCAGAGAATCCGTGAATTGGTTTACACGCTGAAAAAATCGTGATGGTGATATGGAGAAGATTATTGAAAAAGTTGACGTAGAGCTTATTAAGAGGGAGTTGACACCCGAGAGGCTGTTACGCACCACCAACAAGGCGGGTAATGAGATATATGTCATCGACGCCCACAACTCGCCAAACGTTATGCGCGAGATAGGTCGCCTGCGGGAGGTGGCATTCCGTCAAGCAGGAGGCGGCACCGGCAAGGATTGCGACATTGATGAGTTTGACCTCATGGAACCAGCGTGCCAGCAACTGCTGGTGTGGAACCCCGACGCTCAGGAGATAATAGGCGCATATCGTTACATCGTGGGCAAGAATATGCGCTTCAACGAGGATGGCACTCCTACCATCGCCATGTCGCACATGTTCCATTTCTCGCAACAGTTCCTAGAGGACTATCTGCCCTATACCATTGAGCTGGGACGCTCGTTTGTTAGACCAGAGTATCAGTCAAGTAAAGTTGGTGCTAAGGGCATCTTCGCCCTCGACAACCTGTGGGACGGATTGGGAGCCTTGACAATCATTCACCCTGAGGTGAAATACCTCTTTGGCAAGATGACGATGTACACCAACTATCCTGTTGACTGCCGCAATCTGCTGTTGAGCTTCCTCCACCTCTATTTCCCCGACCCTGACAAATTGGTGACACCCATCATGCCACTTAACATAGGCGGCGATATGAATGAGCTGGCATCATTCTTCGAAGGCAATAATTTTAAGAAAGACTACCTGTTGCTCAACAGCTACATCCGCAGCAAGAGCATCAACATCCCGCCGCTCATCAGCTCCTATATGAGCCTCTCACCCACTATGCGCATGCTCGGCACAGCCATCAATCACGAGTTTGGCGATGTGGAGGAGAGCGGCATCCTCATCAACCTCGACGAAATCACTGCTTCCAAAAAAAGCCGCCACATCGACACCTTTGTGGGATAATACAGGTTAAATTCTCCTATCGCGTTCGTCACCGAAAGAGGGTATTTCGTCATTAAAACCTCACAAGTAAACCTTTAAGGGGCAAAAAATTTGCTTCTTGCTTGCTAGAGGTTATAACTTTGCATCGTAAGAGATAACAAAAATATGAGTTGTTATTGATTGCGATGGTTTTTTATTTATTTCTTCGTAATAGTTATAAAGTTAATAAAAAATGATTACGCACGAGAAAGTTAGTTAGAAGTTTATTTAGAAGTAGAATAGATTACTGTTTACATTTTTATTATCAACAATTTGCTTCGAGCCATCATCTTTTTGATAGAAAAAAGAGGATGGCTATTTTTTCTATAATCAAAGAAAACCCTGGAGCTGTGAGTTCCAGGGTTTGATGCTTATTACAAGAATTGTGTTATTTCTCTGTATTCTTGGCTGTTGTCTTTTTTGTTGTGGCCTTCTTAGCTGGTGCGGCTTTTGTTGTGGCCTTCTTAGCTGGTGCGGCTTTTGTTGTGGTCTTCTTAGCTGGTGCGGCTTTTGTTGCGGCCTTCTTAGCCGGTGCGGCTTTTGTTGTGGTCTTCTTAGCTGGTGCGGCTTTTGTTGCTGTCTTCTTAGCCGGTGCGGCTTTTGTTGCTGCCTTCTTAGCCGGTGCGGCTTTTGTTGCGACCTTCTTAGCTGGTGCTTTCTTAGCTGCAGTCTTCTTTGCAGGAGTAGCTTTAGTCGTAGCTTTTTTAGACGTTGTTTTCTTTACAGAAGCCTTCTTTGCAGGAGTCTTCTTTGTAACGTTCTTTTCTTCAACTTTCTCCTCTGCAGTAGGTTCAACAACTTTGGTCTCAGTAATAGGCTGTGGTTCAGGTTCGGGAACGGGTTCGGGTTCTGGAACAGGTTCGGGTTCGGGTTCGGGTTCGGGTTCGGGGTCTTTGAAGCGTTCCTGCTCGATGCGTGGCTCGTCGGGGTCTTCAAGGTGTGCCGCGATGTATTGGTCCATAGCGGCGGCGATAGAAGGTGCCTTGGGCGAGGTGGTGAAGTCGAGCCTCAGTCCGTTAATTTTCAGTTCTTCGATAGTTTTGGCTCCCATTACTCCAATGGCGATGTTGCCTTGCTCGAAGTGCGGGAAGCTCTGAATGAGCGACTTCACACCCGAAGGCGTGAACAGAATAATCATGTCGTAATCAAAAGGCTCGTCGTTGCGAATCACGTTGCTCACGGTGCGGTACATCACCGCTTTGGTGAACTTGATGCTGCCGTCCTCGGGGATGTGCAGCTTTTGGTCATGGACGTCGCTGATAGGGTAGAGGTAGGTCTCTTTGTTGTGCTTGGCAAGCAGTGGCAACAGCGACTCCGCATGTCCTGTCTCGGCGTAGAAAATCTTGCGCTTGCGGTAAATGATGTACTTTTGCAGATAGTGGGCAATGGTCTCGCTCACACAGAAGTATTTCATGGTGTCGGGGACTTTGAAACCCAATTCTTTGCAAAGTCTGAAATAGTGATCCACAGCAGTACGCGCGGTGAAAATCACCGCTGTGTGGGCATTGATGGGGATTTTTGCCTGACGGAATTCCTTTGAAGTCAACCCCTCAATCCTGATGAATGGCCTGAAAACAACTTCAACACCATACTTATTTTCCAAATCGAAATAAGGAGATTTTTCAGATAATGGTTTCGGTTGGGAAACCAAGATTTTCTTAATCTTCACTGTTTCAAATAATTATGTTTATAATATGCTGCATACATAAACTGTACCGGCAAGTGCCAGGAGAGGGGGTACAATTTCGACGGCGCAAAGGTACAAAATAAAATAAATACTTGATGAGAAATTGTTGAAAAAAATTCTAAAACCCTTGCAAATAAATACAATTCTCCCCAAAATGTATAGGATAATCGCAATTGTCACCATCAGTTTTATAGTGCTTGGAAAGACGAGGGTAATCACGGCAACGGGGAATAGCAGCAGTCCCAGCACCGCCTGCGAGGCTAGGAAGCCCTGTATCCACATGTCGGTGAGGTTGTCGGTGGCAAACGTGTAGCCAATGAGACGGTAAAGGAGTAGCTGCAATGTGACAAAAATCGCCATGGCAGCCGTTAGCACCAGCACATGCAGGAACACCGAGCTCTGAAGTGCCGCGGTGAGCGACGGGTTATACCACAGCAAGCCATAATACATCATTATTCCTCCCATGAGGCATGTGTTTACAATCATGGCGACGATGATGCGTGTGTCGCCGCTGGTGTGCTCGGCGAAGAGATCGTCTTTACCCTTAGGCGAGAACAGATAGTGCCCCAAGTTGGAGATGTAGGAGCGCCCCAGGCGGTAACTGGTGAGCAAGAAGATGCATGAGAGCATTAGCATTATCATCGACCCGGTGTCGTGAAGCGGCGACGTGTTGTGGGTGCGCGCGTTGCTGCCTTGGGGCACTTCGATTACCGGCATCTGACCGATGTGGGCGACCGTGGTATCGTTGCCCTCTGGCGCGGGAAAGCCGTTGAGGTACTGGGCTTTGTGCAACACGGGTGCGGCAACGGTGTCGGGTGCGGATGTCGAAGTGGTGTCGGTGATATTTTTAACGTTCTCGGTGGGCATTGCTCTGTTGTCTAATATTTTGATTCTATGGGCTGTGGAGTTTCATGCAGTTCTTTCTCGATGACTTCTACGGCTTGCTCGGGAGAGTTGACAAACTTCACCAAACGGTTGTGGCTTTTGCGCATAAAACCTTGCTCGATTGCGGTAGTGAGCATGGCGGAAAGGTGGTTGTAGTAGCCCAGCGTGTTGAGCACGATAATGGGTTTTGGGGCGAGGTTCAGCTGCCGCCAGGTGATAGCTTCAAGCAGCTCTTCCATCGTGCCGCAGCCGCCGGGCAGGGCAATCACCGCTTGGGTCATCTGAGCAAGGGTGAGTTTGCGCTCGTGCATATCGGCGGTGGTGATGATGCGTGTGAGACGGTCGTAGTGCCAGCCGTTATCGACCATAAACTGCGGTATCACGCCAATGGCCTCTCCGCCTGCGTCGAGCGCACCGTCGCTCACGGCGCGCATCAGCCCCTCGCAGCCGGCGCCGTTGAAGCATGTCCAGCCACGTCGCGCCATGAGCTTGCCCAGCTTGTAGGCATCGTCGATGTAGTCTTGCTCCAGGTCGCGGCTCGAAGCCCCGAAGACGCAGATATTTATTTTCTCAGAAGACATTTATAAGTTGTGAGTTATCAGTTATCAGTTTTGAGTTTTGTAGGGACAAGGCAGCCTTGTCCCTACATGTCCTCATCATTTATGATTTGGAAGTCGCGGTTTTGGTCTTTATACTTTTCTTCCCAGTACTCATCGTCCCATTCTTGTTCCTCTACTACCATTTTGCCGCCGGCATCGGGCAGCTCGTCGTAGTCAGGGTCTTGCGCGGCAAAGAGGAAGTCGTCTTCCTCCTGCACGCGGTGCTGAGCGTCGAGGTCGTGGAGTGCCACGCTGTCGGGGATGCGGTTATGCTCGTCGTTGATGGTGCGCCACAGGATGTCTTTGAGTTCGGTGAGCCCTTGCTGAGCCACGCTGGAGATGAACACCACAGGCACGTCGGTGGGCAGTCCGTCGCGCAGCATCTCTTTGAGTTCTTCGTCGATGAGGTCGCACTTGGTGATGGCAAGCACGCGCGGTTTCTCCACCAGGTCGGGGTTGAAGGTGGCGAGCTCGTTGCTCAATATCTCATATTCGCGTTTGATGTCGTCGGTGTCGCTTGGAATCATAAACAGCAGCACGGCATTGCGCTCGATGTGTCGCAGGAAGCGCAGTCCCAGACCCTTACCTTCGCTGGCACCCTCGATGATGCCGGGGATATCAGCCATCACAAACGATTGCTGACCACGGTAGCTCACGATGCCCAGGTTTGGCTCAAGGGTGGTGAAGGGATAGTTGGCAATCTTGGGCTTGGCGGCGCTGATTACCGAGAGAAGCGTCGATTTGCCGGCGTTGGGGAATCCCACAAGCCCGACATCGGCGAGCAGCTTCAGCTCAAGGATGATAGACTTCTCCACGCCGTCCTCGCCGGGCTGGGCGAAACGGGGAGTCTGACGGGTCGCGGTCTTGAAATGCACGTTGCCCAAGCCGCCGCGGCCGCCTTTGAGGAGGCGCACCACCTGTCCGTCTTGCGTCACGTCGCACAGGAACTTCCCTGTCTCGGCGTCATAGACGGCAGTACCGCATGGCACCTCGATGGTGCGGTCCTCGCCCTTCTTGCCGGTACACTGGTTCTCGGAGCCTGGCGCACCGTCGGTGGCGAAGATGTGACGCTGGTACTTGAGGTGGATAAGGGTCCACAGGTTGCGGTTGCCCTTGAGGAAGATGTGGCCACCACGACCGCCGTCGCCGCCGTCGGGACCGCCTTTGGGGATATACTTGGCGCGGTGCAGGTGTTTCGACCCCGCCCCGCCATGCCCACTGCGGCACATAATCTTCACATAGTCAATAAAGTTGCTCTCAGCCATAATTTATAGTTTTGCCGCGCTTCGCGCTAGTTTGTCGCTAGCTGGCGCGAGCTGGTTTGCCGCGCTTCGCGCTAGTTAGTCGCTCGCTGGCGCGAGCTGGTTTTGCCGCGCTTCGCGCTAGTTTTGTCGCTCGCTGGCGCGAGCTGGTTTGCCGCGCTTCGCGCTAGTCTGCCGCTCGCTGTCGCGAGCTGGTTCTATTTCGGGCTGCAAAGTTACTATATTTTTCTCATTTATTTTTAATTGGTAGTCAGGATTTATCTCAAAACGGTTTTTTCCTGTTTTTGGATAATTAAAATGCCACGACAAAGGCGGTTGGAATACACAAAGGTAAACCAACCGCTTGATGCCGTAAAAGACTATGCTCTTCTTAAAATTTAAAATTGATTCCCGCTTGAATGGGGACGCCATTACCATCAGTCCCGGCTTCAGTATTAAATATCATCTCATAACCAACCAACAATTGCACAGCAAACTTGTCGGTTATAGAATACTGAATTCCAGGTAGAATTTCAAATCCAAAGGTTTTGAATTTAATGTGATCAGTGTAGAGATAACTACCGCCACGAGCGACTGCCATTGCTGTAAACTTCGTGTTTTCAATAGGATAGTAACCCCTTGCGTCAATAAGTAAAGGAATAGTTACTGACCCTTTCTCTGGGATATAAACACCAGAAGTAAATCCGAGTGAGAAATTTTTGTTAAAACGATAATGAACGCCAACAAGTTCCTGTGCCCACTTTGTTTTGAATGAATAGCCAGTGTTAACATCAAGGGAAATTCCCTTTTCGTTGTTTTGTGCAAAAATTGTTATACTTGTAAATACAAGCAAGAAAAGTAATGACTTTAATCTCATAAGATTTGGTTATTATCGGGCATCAGTCCTATACCCATTATTACACAAGAAGCGTGGACTGACTTTGCCACGTCTTTAGTTGAGGTCGTAGGAAACCTAAGATGCAGATGTGAGGAAAGCAGCCCACGCTATAAGCGCAGAAACCGCTTCGCTTGACCTCGCATCTTGTTTGAAATTTCCTACGTTTCAACTAAAAGCGAAAAGCAAAACGCTTCTTTATTATCAAAAAGTCTGGATTATTTCCAATCCGACTGCAAAAATAGTATTATTCCCGAACATAAATGCTATGTCAGGGAAATTTTTTTGCAAAAAAACAGTGATTTTTTGTATGAACTGGTGTGACTTGGGTCTCACTTCAGTAGGTCAACCTGCAAAACCGTTGATATTTTTGCGATGGTCTTGAGCGTAAAATTATGTGTACCGCTAACCCACCTCGAAACTTCGTTTTCGGTTTTGCCCATTGCTTGCGCGAGTTGTTTTTGGGTCATGCCACGTTCTTTCAATGCTGCGTCAATACGGTCGGCGATACTGAACGACATATCCACAAACAACTGAATCTCTGGTGGAACTTTCTCCACGCATTCACTAAATAAAGCGTTCATAGGTCAAATGCTTTTTCTTCTATTCCTTTAATTTCTGCCACTTCAATAGATATGCTACCCGCTCTTTCTTCGGCTTTCATTATAGCGTCAAGCTTTTGTAGAGTAATAACATATCCAGATAATTCGTCGCTTTCTTCGTAGGTCTTGGTGTCTTTTACGCCACCATTGCCCATAATTAAGATGCTGTCAGAAAGCCGCAAGCTATATAAGCGTAAACGGCTTTTGTGTATTGGCAATGCGCCTACACGGTCATTCATCTTCCCTTCGGGTCGAAAGTATCTTTCAAGAAAGCCATAATTCATCATCCGCTTAATAGCAGCGATGACGATATTAAAGTCTTCTTGAAATGTTGCGTCGCTATTAAACTAGGAAAGAAATTTCTCAAACTCAGACACTTCGTTGTCGATGCAGATTGAGAATAAACCTGCAACTTTGGTTTGTTCAAGTGATTTAATCGTTGCCATTTTGTTCCTAATTTTCTGCAAAGTTACGACATGTTCTCGATAAAATCAACTTTTATGGTGATTTTTTTGTTTTGGAGAAAAATTTTACACATTAATATAGGAATTGCGAGTTTTTTGTCTAATTTTGCACCCGATTTTGAGATGAAATGGCATGGTTGCAAATGGTGTGAGCCACGCAACGTGCTGATAACTAAGAAAAAGACGATAATTTTTTTGAAAATGGCAGATAATCTTGTGATAGTGGAGTCTCCGGCAAAAGCCAAGACTATCCAGAAATATTTGGGAAAAGAATACAAAGTCATGTCGAGTTATGGTCACATCCGTGACTTGGAGAAAAAGGATTTCAGTATTGATGTGGAAAATGATTTCCAGCCCATCTATGAGATTCCAGAGGATAAATTGGCTCTAGTGCAAGAGCTCAAGAAGGCCGCCAAGGGTGTGAAGACCGTGTGGCTAGCAAGTGATGAGGACCGTGAGGGAGAGGCAATAGCTTGGCACCTTAACGAGGTGCTGGGTCTGAAGAAGGAGAACACCCGCCGCATCGTGTTCCACGAGATTACCAAGCCCGCAATACTTGCCGCTATAGAGAATCCCCGCGACATCGACACCAACCTCGTCGATGCCCAGCAGGCGCGCCGCGTGCTCGACCGCATCGTGGGCTTCGAGCTGTCGCCAGTGCTGTGGAAGAAGATTAAGCCATCGCTGAGCGCAGGCCGTGTGCAGAGCGTGGCAGTGCGTCTGCTCGCCGAGCGTGAGAAAGAGATTCGCGACTTCAAGAGCGAGGAGTACTACCGTGTGAGCAGCGAGATGACTGCTAGCGAAAGCGAGAATGTGGTGCCCTGCGAGCTCAACAAGCGCTTTGCTACCCGCGAGCAGGCGATGGAGCTGCTTGAGCATTGCAAGGACGCCACTTTCACGGTTGCCGACGTGCAGGTGAAGCCCATCAAGAAATGTCCTGCTCCACCTTTCACCACTTCCACCCTTCAGCAGGAAGCCTCTCGCAAACTTGGCTTCTCGGTGGCGCAGACCATGCGTGTGGCTCAGTCGCTGTATGAGAGCGGACACATCACCTACATGCGAACCGACTCGGTGAACCTGTCGAGTCTCGCCATTGGCACTATCAGCAAGGAAATCAAGGACTCGCTGGGCGAGAAATACCTTAAGGTGCGCAAGTACCACACCTCGTCGAAGGGCGCTCAGGAGGCTCACGAGGCTATCCGCCCCACCTTCATCAGCAACCACGACATCACTGGCACCGCGCAGGAGAAGAAGCTCTACAACCTGATTTGGAAGCGCACCATTGCCTCGCAGATGGCCGACGCGCAGGTTGAGAAAACTCAAGTCGAGATAAGCATCAGCGGCCGCAATGAATTGTTCGAGGCCAGCGGTGAGGTAGTGAAGTTCGACGGTTTCCTCAAAGTGTATTTCGAAACTAACGACGACGAAATCGCCACTTCCGAATTCCATACCTTGCCACCTCTCAAAGTGGGCGACATGCTCACCGAGAAAGAAGTGGTTGCCACTCAGCGTTTCACCCAGCAGCCCAACCGCTACAGCGAGGCTATGCTTGTGAAACGCCTTGAGGAGCTTGGCATAGGCCGTCCTTCGACCTACGCTCCCACCATTTCCACCATTCAGGCACGCGATTATGTTGTCAAGGGCGAGAGCAAAGGCACCAAGCGCAGCTTTGAGCAAATCACCCTCAAGGGCAACAAGATCACCACCAAGAACAAGAGCGAACTCGTGGGCAACGAGAAAGGCAAGCTCATCCCTACCGACGTGGGTATGGTGGTAAACGACTTCCTCACCAAGTTCTTCCCGCAGATTCTGGACTACAACTTCACTGCAAAGGTGGAGACAGAGTTTGACGAGATTGCCGAAGGCAAGAAGAAGTGGAATGACGAGATTAAGGAATTCTACAAGGGTTTCCACCCCGAGATTGAGAAAGTATCGTCGCTGCGTCTGGAGCACAAGGTGGGCGAGCGCATTCTCGGCAACGACCCCGCCACCGGCAAACCCGTGTCGGTGAAGATTGGCCGCTATGGACCACTGGTGCAGCTTGGCAGCACCGACGACAAGGAGAAGCCCCGCTTCGCCTCGTTGCAGAAGGATCAGAGTGTGGCGACCATCACCCTCGAAGAAGCCCTCAAGCTTTTTGAGATGCCCCGCACACTAGGCACTTTTGAAGGCAAAGAGGTGGTTGTGGCTATAGGCAAGTACGGTCCCTACATCAAGCACGACGGCAAGTTTGTGTCGGTACCAAAAGACATGTCGCCTTACAGCATCACCATCGATGACGCCGCCGAACTCATCAAGGATAAACGCGTCAGCGAGGCCCAAAAGGTGCTTATGACCTTTGACGAGGAACCAGAGCTTCAGGTGTTGAACGGCCGTTTTGGCGCCTACATAGTCTATAAGAAGCAGAACTTCAAGATTCCCAAGAAATATGACTCTTCGAAGCTAACCTTAGAAGACTGCCGCGCTATCGTCAACGACGAGGCCAACGCCAGCAAGGGCGGCCGACGCAAAGCAGCTGCCAAGAAGTAAATGCGCTTTGCGCAGTTTAGAGTGGAGAGTAGAGAGTTTAGAGGGGAGAGTGCTGTGGTGCGGTGCTCTCCTTTGTACTTTGTACTTTCTTCTTTCTACTTTGTACTTTCTACTTTTTACTTTTTACTTTCTACTTTTTACTTTTTACTTTCTACTTTTTACTTTGTACTTTCTCCTTCATTTAGTACCCAAAGTCTTCGCCCACCAGCACCACTGTGTGGCGGCCCTGATTACGGCAGTTGCGCAGCAGGTGGATGTAGCTGCAGATGCTCTCGGGGCTGTTGCAGTTGTGGCACACACCATCTACTCGGCAGGGCGTGGCGATGTCGAAACGCTGGGCGTTGATGGGCGACGCCGTGCTGCGGGCGCGGGCGATGGCGGCCTCCACGGTGGGCGCAACTTTGTTGAGGCCGATGATGAAAATCACTTTCTTGGGTCCCCACGATATTGCTGCGATGCGGTTTCCGTTGCCGTCGATGTTGACGATCACACCGTCCTCGCTGATGGCGTTGGCACTACTCAGGAACACATCGGCACTGAAAGCGCGCAGATACATTTGCTGCTTCTCCTGCGGGTCGTCAACCACATCACGGTCAAGCACATCAAGCGTGCCACGCTCCTTGAGAGCTTGTGGAATGCCCATGTCGCGCACAGTCATCGAGCCTCCCCATGTCACGCTGCTGCCGTCGGCAATCAGGTCCATCACTTTGCTCACCGCCTCTTGCGAGGTGGGGCAATAAAACGCCTCGATGTTGCGACGACGCAGGTTTTTCACAAGTTTTTCTCCAAGCAGGTTGTTTCTTATCTCTAATGGTGTCATAAGAGTTTAGAGTTATGAGTTATTAGTTTTTAGTTGAGAACTGTGAACTATGAACTGTGAACTATCTTGTCGGCGTAGGCTCGTCCCACGGGAATCTCGGTGCCGCCAGTGAGGGTGAGTTGAGTGCGTGAGTAGCTCTCGATGCGGTGGCGCGGCACGATGTAGCTCTTGTGGACCCGCACAAACTCGTTCTCGGGCAACATCGCCTCTAGCGACTTCATGCTCATTTGGGTTATGACGGGTCGGCTATCAACGGTGTAAATTTTCACATAGTTGTCCATCGCCTGAATGTAGAGGATGGAACCGAGCTGAACTGTCACGTTCTTGTACTCCACCTTGACGGTGATATCCTGCCCTTCGAGCGGAGGCGTGGCACTGTAATTCACTAGTTTTATGGTTTGCTGCACTTTGTTGACAGCTTTCTCAAAACGACTGAAAGAAAACGGTTTGTGAAGGAAATCGATGGCATTCAAGTCAAAGCCGTCAACGGCATATTGCGCGTAGGCAGTGGTAAAGACCAGGAAGGTGCCTTGCGGAATCTCTTTGGCGAGACTCACGCCGTTTACCTCGCCCATCTTCACGTCGAGGAAGAGCAGGTCGGGGTGCGTGCGCTTCACATGCTCGATGCCCACGAGCGGATTGGTAAAGGTGTCAAGTTCCACACCCTCCATCCTTTGGCAGAAGCTCTTAATCACTTCCAGAGCCATAGGCTCATCGTCGATTGCTACGCATTTCATGGCTTGTGGTTCTTTAGATTGATAGTGAGTGTTAAGTCAAACTGGTCTTCGGTCTCGTTGATGTCGAGACTGTAATCCTTGCCGTAAATCAAGTCAAGGCGCTTGCGGCTGTTCTCAATGCCTATGCCCACGTGGCTTTCGTCGGTGGGCTTAGTGCGCACGGGGTTGCTGGTAGTGAGGGTGAGCACTCCGTTCTCTACCTTGAGCACGATGTCGATAATGCTCTCCACACTTGCGCTCACGCCATATTTCAAGGCGTTCTCCACAAAGGTGATGAGCAGCATGGGAGCGATGGTGAGGACTGGGTGCTTGCCGTCGTTGCAGTAGTCAAAGTTTATCTTTGTGCAGTCGTTCAAGCGGTTACGCTGCAAGTCGATATATTGTTGCAGATAATGAGCCTCGTCATCAACCGCCACGCTCTCTTGGTTGGCGTTGTTATAGATGTAGCGTGTGATATCGATAAACTGCATGAAGGCATCTTCGGTCTTTGGGCTTTGCGTCACCACCATGCTGTAGAGGGTGTTGAGGGTATTGAACAGGAAGTGAGGGTCGATTTGCGCCTTGTAGAGCGAGAGTTCGGCTTTGTTCTTGGCGGTCTCCAGCTCCTGGCGGCGAGCACGCTGGCGATACAACTCACCCAGTAGCCCTATCGCGCTGCTGAAGGTCATCACTATCACAAAGAGGAACCACACCGCCTGCTGGTGGAGGCGCAGCCGTGTCGGTGACATGGGTCGCCGAGGTGGCTCGTCACCTGGTCGAGGCTGGTTTTGCCAGGGGAACTCCATCTTATATTGCGTGAGCAGGTAGGTGATGATAATCATTATCATCACTACCAACAAAGCCCACATTATGCGCTTGCGGTTGATGAACAGCGACGGCACGGTGAAAAAACGGTTTACGAAATATACCGTGTAGAGCCATGCCACGAGCAGGCACACAAAGAGCGTGTTGCTCTGGAACCATCTTTCAATGGGCAGCAGGTAAATCATCACCGGCAGCAGCACGAGGCAGAAAAACAAGTCAATCCACAACTGTACCTTCTTGCCTGTGATGATTGTCGATTTTTGTGTCATAGCGTCCACAGTTTTTATAGTTCAGAGTTTAGAGTTCAAAGTTCATAGTTTAGAAAACTTTCCTCTCTTAGTCTCACCTACTTATTGTGCATTGTGCATTGTGCATTATACATTGTGCATTGGTTCAGAACTGGTTCTCTACGATGTCGGTGAGGACATCGCGCATCTCTAGGCCTGCTGCTCTCACTTGCTGGGGGATAAAGCTTGTGGCTGTCATGCCGGGGGTGGTGTTCACCTCGAGCATGTTGATGCAGTCACTGCCGTCTTCGTTTTTGGTGACGATATAATCTACACGGATGATGCCGTTGCAGTGCAGGATGTCGTAGATGCGGCTTGTCTCGGCCTGCAGTGCGACGGTAAGCTCATCGCTGATGCGCGCAGGGGTGATTTCCTCTACTTGGCCGTTGTATTTGGCGTCGTAGTCGAAGAACTCGTTGTCGGTAACCACCTCGGTAACAGGGAACACCACACTCTTGGTCTTGGTCTTATAGCAGCCCACGGTGACCTCGGTGCCGTCTAGGAAACGCTCCACCATCACTTGGTTGAATTGCTTGAAGGCGTTCTTGATGGCAGGCGCGAGTTGACTCTTGTCTTTTACCTTGGTCACACCAAAGCTTGAACCGTCATCGGTGGGCTTCACAAAGCATGGCATGCCAAGTTCGCGCTCGATGTCGTCCTCGGTGATGTTGCGCTCCACATCCTTGAGTAGCAGGATACTGTCGGCAACGGTCACGCCAAAGGGCCGCATATAGTTGTTGAGCATGTATTTGTTGAACGTCAACGCCTCGACCAGCACGTTGCAGGTGGAGTAAGGCAATTTGAGAAGGTCGAAATAGCCTTGCAGGATGCCGTTCTCGCCAGGAGTGCCGTGGATGGTGATGTAGGCGTAGTCGAAGGTGGTCTTCTCGCCTTTCTTATCTTTGTGTTTGAACGAAAAGTCGTTCTTGTCGATGGGTGCTATGCTGCCGTCGTGCAAATTCACATGCCAGTCATTGCCTCTTATCACTACGATATACACGTTGTAGCGGTCGCGGTCAAACCAGCTGTACAGACCTTGAGCCGAGCGCAGCGACACCTCATGCTCCGACGAGTCGCCACCGCACACGATGGCAATATTTCGCTTTGTTTTCTTCATTGCTGTTTTTTGTGTTATGTGATTTATTGAAGTGCAAAGTTACACAATATTATCATACAATTACAAACAATTACAAAACAATTATACCTCATAAAAGGACAAAATTAGTTTTCAACGTGAAAAACAACCACTGCTAACAAATTGAAAAACAAGTGCAAGACTAATTGCAAGGTTGCTGTTTTCCGTGAATTGTGTTTTTGGGGTGTAATTTTGCAATGTGAAAAACAATCAACCGCAAATTATTCATCTTTTAAAACATTGTATTATGGAAACTAACACAGACACAAAAATGCGCTCAAAGGTATTTAATGTGATTATCCTTGACAAGAGCGGCTCGATGACGAGCATCGCCAAGCAGGCCATCGACGGCGTGAACGAGACCATCGCCTCTATCAGGCGCAGTCAGGAGAAGCACCCCGAGCAGGAAAACCTGCTCACGCTGGTGGCATTCTGCGGCTGCGAAATCAAGAAGATTTATGAGCAATGCCCTATTGATGAGGTGAAACCCATCACCAGCAACGACTACAAACCTTGCTGCATGACTCCGCTCTACGACGCCATTGGCAACACTATCACCGCCGTGCATCGCCTGATGGAAAGCGAGACGAATGCCATCGCCAGCGTGACCATCATCACCGATGGCTATGAGAACGCCTCTAAGGAGTTTACCCACAAGGCAATCCGCAGCCTTATCGAGGCCTACAAGAGCGAGGGTTGGCTCTTTGCCTACATCGGTGCCGAACATGATGTGGAAGCTGTGTCGTTCTCACTATCGATTGACAACAACCTGACTTTCGACAAGAACGAGGAGAGTACAAAAGCCATGTTCTGCTGCCTTCAAGAAAGTCGTGACAGCTACATCAATGATGTTGCGCCGGCGATGTACAGCTCAGAACTTGACGAGGAGCAGAAACGACAAATCTTGCGCCAGCGCTCTAAGAGTTTTTTCAGAAAAAGAGACAAATAACCCCGTTTAGGGATAAACAACAATGATTCCTTTGCAGTGTGTCATGTGCCATAAACATGGCACACTTTTTGCTTATTAGTCTATAATAATACTATACTATTGCAAAATTATCCATCATGAGTAAGATAATGAGTAGTAGCATACCGCATTTTAAGAGAAGTTTGCGCTACGGTGTAATCTATGTTGTCACGTCGTTTTTTGACCGTGATTATAACATGCAAAATTCTATCGGCTGTGCGGTCACTCCTCGTTTGCTGCATTGGCTTGAATCCCTCACTGGTTACAAGATTGAGGTGATTATGTCGCCCGAGGAAGGCGGCACCACTCTTATGGCGCGGCGCATCAATGTGGGCAATGCGGGCAAAGATGCCGTGGTGCGGATGTCGCTCAACAGTGAGTCGATGACCGACATTAAGCGGTTTGCCGATAGCGTCACCGATGTTTTGAGTACCGACGAGGGCGACAAGATGTTAGAGACCGAAGACGCACATAGGAATATGTGTTGCCTGCCAGACTATGATGATTATGGTGACATGCCTAAAGCCATTATGCCAAACTTGTCCACTCGCCATACTTTCAAAAATAAAAGATCTTGGTTTGATAGGCTAAAGCGCAAAAAAAAGGATAACGATTTGCTCTTATCAGATGATGTTGAAGAGGTGCCCATTGAAGTTGACGAGGAAAAAGAACTAATAAGTATTGAGCAACAACAGGCTGAGGCATTAAAGGCCATCCAAGCACAAATTCTTGACTATGTAACAAAATATCATGCCGACCCGTCACAGCTCATCAACACCTTGCTTGAAGGCAAGATTGTGATTGGGCAAAAAAACCAACTCAGTCCGCTGGTGGTGAACAACGACCTGAAAATCGTGCTGCCCAACTACAATGAGGTGGAAGTGAAGATGCCGGCGATGTGCCGTGCCATCTACATCCTCTTCCTCAAGAACCCCGACGGCATCGCGCTGCGCGACATCGGCGACCACCGTGCCGAGCTTGAGGACATCTACTCGATTGTGATGCCCGGGCGCAGCGAGGAGAAGGCGAAGGAGGCCATCGACAACCTGCTCGACCCCATGAGCAACACCCTCAACGAGTATATCTCAAAAATCAAGCGGTGCTTCAAGTCGTGCATCATCGATGAAGAGCTAGCTAGCAACTATTTTATCACTGGCAAGAAAGGCGAACCTTACCGCATCACACTCGACCCCTCGCTCATCACCCTGCCACGAGCCGTGGCTCAGGCGTAGGCATTGATGTAATAATCCTAATAGAGTAGGTTCTATAAATTAATTCATTAGTGTCAGTTAAATTTCATCACATTTTTGTTGTCTTTGTTTAATTTTAGACTCACTTAATCGCATTTTTGTTGAGTTTGTTTGAAAATAAAGTGGCTTGCTTAAACAGTAGCTTCTAATCGTTTGTGGTCGTTTGATAACTTCTTGTTGCGTTGGCAACGCAACATACTTGACGTGTTACGAGGGAAATTGTTTGCAATTGTTTGACAAAAGGAAAAAGTGTGATTTTTACTAATTATTCCCCAAGAAAAGTGTGTTTTTTGCTTGTTTATTCCCCAAGAAAAATGTGATTTTTAAAGCTTATCCTTTTTCACTATTGCCTTGAGGCTCGAAGGTCGCTTCGCTTAAAATTATAATTGTTTTAAAAATAATTTCATATTCGCTTGAAAAAAATCTTAAGCGCGAAGCGCGACCATACAGCATCTAACGCAATTCTGAATTCAGATGCTGGAATGAGACACAAGAACACACAAAAATGGCTTATAAAAGTGCTAAATCGGTGAAAAAATTGACGGTTTTAGCACTTTTATGGCGATTCGGGTGCTAAATCGGTAAAAATTGACGGTTTTAGCACCTTTATATTCAAGCAATTTATAGAACATGGCGTTATTTTGGAAGAAGCATAATTCCTTATTGAAGAAATCTCACGTTTCTTCTTTTATCTGCTGTTCGGTTTCTTGTGCGAGGTCTTTTAGAAAATTATGACCCAAAATCACCGACAAGCGTTGCAGCAGTTCGGTGTCGAGGCTCTCACGGCGGTAGATGTTGTACACGTTGGGTCGCACGGTGTGCAGCTGGCGCGCCAGCTACGACGGGCGGCGGCCTTGTTTTTCCACTATTTCCTTTATGTGACACCAGTGCGCTTGTTAACAGAGACCAGGACGGTGCAACACCCTCTTGTTTATGTTTTGAGCATTAATCGTTTTTAATTGAGCTAACAAGCTGACAAGGAACAAGCTTACAAGGCAATGGGTTTTGTCGTTTCGCTGATTTGTCGCGCTTCGCGCAAGTTTAAGGTTAGAGGAACTACGATAACCAATAACCACTAAACTCTAAACTTCGCAAAACTCTTTTTCTATCTGCTCGTCAACTTGTTAACTTGTCAACTACTTGAAATTAGTGAAATTAGTGGTTATTTGTCAAACATTCCCCAAGAAAAATGTGGTTTTCACTAATTATTCCCCAAGAAAAGTGTAACTTTTGCCAAACATTCCCCAAGAAAAGTGTAGTTTTTGCTTGCATATTCCCCAAGAAAAATGTAATTTTGCAACGTTATTTAAAAATGCTATCACATGAAACGCTTTATTTACAGTGATTTATTGAAGTGGAAGTTTCGTCCTGACCGCAAACCACTGATTCTTCTTGGGACTCGTCAAGTGGGAAAGACCTATATTTTAAAGGAATTTGGCAAAAATGAGTTCAAACAGATGGTCTATTTAAATTGCCATCAGAATAAGTTTGCTGAAACTCTTTTCCGTGATTTCTCGGTTGAGAGAATCATCACCGATTTGGAACGGTTTTTTGAGACAAAAATCATGCCAGGCGAGACTCTTGTTGTCTTTGATGAGATTCAAGAGGTGAAAGACGGTCTTGCCGTGCTTAAATATTTCTGTGAAGATATGCCTTTGCTCCATGTGGCAGTGGCGGGGTCGCTATTGGGAATCTCGCTCAAGGAAGATGAGTCTTATCCAGTGGGAAAGGTAAACACGCTGCGCATGTATCCCATGTCATTCAATGAATATCTACTGGCCTGTGGACGTGACAAACTCGTTGAGTTGGTCAACACCCTCGAATGGGAGGCTATAAATGCATTTAATGATGTACTGATTGATTATTTGAGGCAATACTATTTCGTAGGTGGGATGCCCGAGGCGGTAAAAAGCTTTACCGAAAATAATGATGCTACGCTTGTGAGAGAAATCCAACATGAGATACTTGATGCCTATATGCGAGACATTTCTAAGCACACCAAGCATAAGGCAGAAAGAATCAGGCAGTTGTGGAACAGCATTCCTGCCCAGTTGGCGCGAGAGAACAAGAAATTCATATTTGGGGCAATAAAGAAAGGGTCAAGGGCCGCTGATTATGAAGAAGCAATTCAATGGCTTGTTGATGCAGGACTCGTCTATAAAGTGGAGCGCGCCACAGCACCTATCATGCCTCTTAAATTCTATTGCGATTATTCGGCATTCAAGCTCTATTTCCTTGATTGCGGACTGCTTGCTTGCCTTAGTGAGGCATCACCAAAAGACCTGTTGCTTGGAACCAATGCCTTTGTGAGCTTTAAGGGTGCTTTCACCGAAAATTATGTGTTGCAGCAATTTAAAGCAGCCACTGGTGACACTCCATATTATTTCTCTAAAGACAATTCCACAATGGAAGTGGATTTCTTGTATCAAAGCGATGGACGAGTTATTCCAGTAGAGGTTAAAGCCGAAGTCAACGTCAAGAGCAAATCATTATACAACTTTGTGAATGTGGATTTTGCCGACGAACAATTAAAGGCACTGCGCATCTCTATGAAACCCTTCATAGACCAAGGGTGGATGAAGAACATCCCACTTTTCACTGCCGAGGCTTATTTCAGAAATGAGCAATAAAGCTAAGGTACTACTCTACTCTTCCACTAACCCCTTGATATATCGATACAGTTTGCGATAGAATGGATGCTTGGTCATGGTGTTGCTGTCGCCCATGATGAAGAGTTTCATGCGGGCGCGGGTGATGGCGACGTTCATGCGGCGCAGGTCGCGCAGGAAGCCTATCTGCCCCTCGTCGTTGTTGCGCACAAGGCTAATGACGATGATGTCGCGCTCCTGCCCCTGAAAACCGTCAACGGTATTGACCGAGATGAGGTGCCGCAAGGGTTTGAAATAGGCACTCTTGCGCAGCATGCGTCGCAGCAGTTGCACCTGTGCGCGGTAGGGCGAGATTATGCCCACGTCGAGGCGTTCGTCAAGCACCCGCTGCCGTCCCAATCGCTCGAAATATTGCTGCAAGGTGTCGATGGTGAGTTGCGCCTCGGCGCGGTTGATGCGCCCATAGGTCTCGCCCACGAGTTCCTCATGCGCCTCAAGACCCATTTCGGCAGTATCTACCCACGTCATGGGAGTGTCGAGGTCGAGGATGCTGCGGTATTTCACTTCGGGGGCGCTCTCCACCTGTCCGCCGTAGAACCAGTTGCTCGAGAAGCGCATGATGTCGTCGTTCATGCGGTACTGCACTTTGAGCAATGTCACTACTTGCGGATTGCTCTGAACGATGCGTTCCATAAGGGTCTTTGCGAGACCGCCTTTTATCGCTTCCAAGCATTTTATGGTGGGTGGCAGTTGGCAGTGGTCGCCGGCGAAGATTACACGGATGACGAGCGGTTTGACGAGTTGC
>CALDIG010000126.1 GCA_937904375.1 uncultured Prevotellaceae bacterium | reverse complement strand
CGACCCAGTGACTCGCGAGAACCGCTTCGGCGGCCTCGACCTGCTGCGCCTGTGCATCGCCCGTCGTGTATATACCGACAACCACATGAACGTCATTGCCGCCGCCCTGAAGAACGTCTATGACCGCCGCAACGAGATTACCCGTGGCGTTGCCATCGAGTGGGAGGCCCCATTGATGCGCCACTTCACCGTGAAGCTCCGCCGCCTGGGATAAGAGACTATCAGACGATTAAAGACAATAAAAAACTACACGTGGAGGTTGTTATTCAACAATAGCCTCCACGTTTTTTTTGTCAGTTTTAAGGGCTGTTTTCCTCACACTAAGCGGCACATTTCATAAACGACTGAGATATCTGAATTGTCTGATTTTCTAATATCTTGACTTCTCAGGATTGATATTTTTGAAACAATTCAGGTTTATCAGATAAATCAGTTGTTTTTACTTTTGCATTGAAAACTGAATTTTTTAAAAAAACCTTGCTTCTAATTACTATTATCTCAAAACTTTTTACTATCTTTGCCACAATTCAGGCAAACTGGTAGAGTCCAGCTCTTGCTTGAAGACATATAAAGAAAGCGTTTTTGCTTATCCTGTTTACGAAATTCGGCAAATTTCTACACTCAAGGATTAAGCAGTCAATAAACGCCTTCGCTTGCCTGTATCCACCCCACAGGAGGGGGCAGATATATCGGCACGGCGTGGGGTGGACTGTTTATTTGAGTGTGGGCATGCCGAAGCCTCGTAAACAATAAACAAGACCAAGTCTCCACGCTATCTTTTTTGTACCTAACCATTTATCAAGAACAACCTTGATTCGGGAGACTAAAGAGGTGATTTTACTAATTTCTAAACATTTCATGCTTATGAGAAAATTACTCTTTTTCATGTTGGCATTAATTTGTGCAATTATGCCGGCAAGAGCCTACGACTTCATGGTTGACGGCTTGTGTTATAACTATTACGGCGATGGCACCACCGTCGCGGTGACCTATGAGAGAGCCTCCACAAATGGCAATGGCAATGGCTATTCAGATTTGAGTGGCGAACTCACCATCCCTGAAAGCGTGACACACGACGGCACCACTTACCCCGTTGTGGCAATAGGTGACTACGCCTTCTACAACTGCACCGGCTTGACAAAAGTGGATATGCCAAACACGGTGACAGCAATAGGAAAAAACTCATTTTATGGATGCTCAACAATGACTTCTGCCGAGCTTCCCAGTTTCTTATCATCAATAGGTGAATATGCTTTCAGAGGTTGCAATCGCTTGACCTCACTTACTATTCCTGAAACAGTGACTTCTCTGGGACGTTCACCATTTTATGGCTGTACCCGATTGACGAGTGTAGTGTTTAACGCTAAATCATGTACAAATGAATCTTATTCGTATGCCGTATTTTCTAACTGTACAAATCTTATTTCTATAACCTTTGGTAACGAAGTGGAGATAATACCTGATGCTTTATGTTATTATCTTGATGGCTTGACTTCTGTA
The DNA here is from genome assembly GCA_937904375.1 of uncultured Prevotellaceae bacterium. Classification (GTDB taxonomy): domain Bacteria; phylum Bacteroidota; class Bacteroidia; order Bacteroidales; family Muribaculaceae; genus Sodaliphilus. Next base: position 2,765 of record CALDIG010000126.1, on the reverse strand, counting down.
ACAATACCTTCATCGGTTACATCAATTGGTCGTAACGCTTTCTATAGTTGTTCAGGTTTAATGTCATTATCCCTCCCATCTTCGGTCACCACAATAGGTCAATCAGCTTTTTATAGTTGTTCTGGTTTAACATCTGTTGAGATACCAAATTCAGTTATTTCCATCGGGGAATCAGCTTTTAGTTATTGTTCTAGTCTAACAACTATATCTATTCCTAATTCAATAACAGAGATCAATAGCTCTGTTTTCTCACGTTGCACAGGCTTGACTTCGGTTGATATACCCAACTCAGTTACAACCATTGGTGCTAGTGCATTTTATGGTTGTAAAAAGCTGGGAGAGATTAATATTCCTAATTCTGTCATTTCAATAGGAAGCAGTGCTTTCAGTGGCTGTTCAGGTCTAACCTCAGCGACAATCCCAAACTCAGTGAGGTCAATAGGCAGTAGTGCTTTCAATAGCTGTTCAGGCCTAACATCAGTTACAATCCCCTCTTCGGTCACTTCTATTGGAGTCGGTGCTTTCAGTTCCTGCAGTGGCTTGGTGAGTGTGGTGTTTAATGCAAAATCATGCACAATGAGTAGTTCCATATTTGATTACTGCTACTATCTGTCTAATTTCGCCATTGGCAATGAAGTGGAGATTATTCCTGCATATTTGTGTTACGATCTAAAGAGCATGACGTTTATCACAATTCCTATATCAGTGGCATCAATAGGCAAATGTGCTTTTTATGGCTGTACTGGTCTTACGGCAGTTGACATTCCCAACTCAGTGGTATCAATAGGTAGTTCTGCTTTTTATGGTTGCACAGGTTTGACTTCAATGACAATTCCCAATTCTGTCACTTCAATTGGCAGTAATGCCTTTGAAAACTGTTTAGGAATAACTTCTTTAGTCATTGGTAATTCACTAAACTCAATAGGCAGCAGAGCATTCTATAGTTGCACTGATTTGTCCTCAATTGTTATTTCTAATGATAACAAAAAGTATGATTCTCGCAATAATTGTAATGCTATTATAGAAACGGCAACCAACACCCTGTTTTATGGTTGCAAGGGGACGGTAATACCCAACACAGTAACAACAATTGGTCAGTATGCCTTTGAGGGCTGCACGGGATTAACCTCGGTACCATTCCCTAGCTCGGTAACCTCGATAGGTAGCTCTGCTTTCTATAATTGTAAAGGCCTTACCTCGGTAGTGATTCCTAGTTCTGTAACCAAGCTTGGTAGCTCTGCTTTTCAAGGCTGCTCTAACCTGACTTCTGTTGTTATCCCCAATTCGGTGACTTCGATAGGTAGTGGCGTTTTCTCGAGTTGTTCGAGTGTCAACTCGCTATCACTTATAGGAAAAGGAACTTGGAAATACAGTAGTGGTTTAAGCAGCATCATCAGTCAAATCAAGACACTCTATATCGGTTCAGGCATTACATCTCTGGGTAGCTATGGTTTCAAGCCCACTAAAGTTTACTGCAATGCTGAGACCCCTCCCACATGCACAGAATCGACATTTGGCATCTATACTGGAGAGCTTCATGTTCCGGTTGCCTCAATCGCCGCCTACTTCACCGCCACCTACTGGGAGGCGTTCAACGGCTTGATCAACGACTTGAGCAAGGTTACTCTAAATGAGACAAGTGCTAATCTTGTTCAATGGGACACATTGGCCTTGACTGCCACTTCATCTCCTGGTACAGGAGCAATAACGTGGACTACAAATAACCCTAAAGTTGCTGTTGTTGATGAGAATGGAGTGGTGACAGCCACTGGCGGTGGCGAGTGCGATGTTTATGCTACATTGGAGTCAACCAATGATGCGTGCTACGCTATTTGCCATGTCACAGTATCTTATCCCGAGATTTCGCTGTCGCTCAGTGACGAAGCAATCGTTATGAATATCGCCGAGGAGCATGAGCTGACAGCCACCATCACCCCCGACAACACTGGTCTCACCCCCACTTGGACATCAAGTAATGTGCGGATTGCCACAGTAGAAAATGGTGTGGTGACAGCAGTGAAAGAGGGCGAGTGCGACATTACCGCAACGGTGCTTGACAAGACGGTGACGTGCCATGTGACAGTGACCAACAATATGATTCTCACCCTTAGCACCGATAAGGCCATTGTAGGAGCAAGTCAGCTGCTGACGGTTTATCCATCTTGCACTCCTGATGTGCCCGTAGAGCTCGTTGTGACATCAAGCGATCCAAGTGTTGCCGCGGCACGTGTGGTGACCCGCACCAATGCTCCTGCCGAGGGCTTGCTCGCTTTCCCCGAGAAGGACATGGCAGTAAGTATGTTTGAGAGGGTAGCAGCTAGCAGTAGTGCCAAGGCTCCAACCCTTGCCGGCGAGAAGGCGATTATGATTCTGGGAATTAAGAATGGCACAGCCACGATAACCGTCACCACTGCCGATGGTAACGCTGAGCCTGCAGTGCTTGAATTGAGAGTGGTTGATATTAACGGTGACAATGTGGTGACTGCCGCCGATGTCACTGCGCTCTATGATTATCTGCTCAACAATGATATGAGCTATTATGACACTAGCGATGTGAACGGCGATGGTAATATAACAAGCTCGGATATCACATTAATTTATAACCTGTTGCTTAATTAACCTGATGAGGTGAGATGTTGTGGTAGAGATGCTTTACTGCAATCCTATGCACGCTGAATGAAAACAATAAAAGCGTCTCGAAAGGAGGCGCTTTTATTGTGTACGACGGGCATGTTATACATCTGTGGTGAAAGTCCACTCGGGGC
>CALDIG010000125.1 GCA_937904375.1 uncultured Prevotellaceae bacterium | reverse complement strand
CCACCAAGCAGCTGCTCTCGATGTTGAGCTTTGACTTCTTCACCCTGCTTGACAGCGTGACGATTGCACGAAGCCGAAAGCACATCGAGCAGTATTACGACACTGCCGACATTGGCAAGTTCCCCACAAGGTTGAAGCCAATATCGCGCCGTCCGCCACTCACCGACCTGAACACCGCCATCAATTACAACGAGATTTTTGAGCAGCTGCAGCAACTCAATCTCGCTGTTTACACGCCGTCGGCATTCATCCTCGACAGCCGGAAAGACAAGTACGGCATCGACAATGATGACGAGATAACCGCCACCGGCCACCGCCTTAGTATCGAAGACCGCGAGAAAGGTATTCGCCGCCTGATGAGCATACAAATGCTCAAACGATTGGAGAGTTCAGTCAACTCGTTCCGCCTCACTGTCCAGCGCATCGCGGCTTATATAGAGGAAATGCTTAAACGCATTGACAGCCATATTGAACAGACCGAGGTTGACGATTACATGATGGCTGCCGAGCCTGCCGCAGATTGGGACATTGAGGATGCCGACAATGATATAATCATCGGGCGACGCAAGAATAAAATCTTGCTCGCCGACCTCGATTATATGTCGTGGCGCACTTTCTTGCAGAAAGACGCTGACAATCTCAAACTGCTGCTGCTCATGCTTGGCGACATCACGCCCGAGCACGACAGCAAACTCAAGCAATTAATCGCCGACCTGCGCGACAAGTTCGCCAACCCCATCAATGAGGGCAACAAGAAAGTCATCATCTTCACAGCATTCAGCGACACCGCCGAGTACCTTTACAAAAACCTCGCTCCCGCAATCCTCGAAAAGCATGGCTTGCACACCGCCCTCGTGAGCGGTGACGTGGAGGCTCGCAGTACGCTCAAACTGCGTGAGAAACTTGACTTCAACAAGGTGCTCACGCTGTTCTCGCCGGTGTCGAAAGAGAAAGCCGCCATCTATCCGAAACTCGATGCCGAGATTGACGTGCTCATCGGCACCGACTGCATCAGCGAGGGTCAGAACTTGCAAGACTGCGACTACCTCATTAACTACGATATTCACTGGAACCCGGTGCGCATCATTCAACGCTTCGGGCGTATCGACCGCATCGGCTCCCGTAACGCCGTCATTCAGCTGGTCAACTACTGGCCCGACATGACCCTTGACGAGTACATCAACCTCAAAGAGCGTGTCGAGGCTCGCATGAAAGCCAGTGTGCTCACCGCCACAGGTGACGGCAACCCACTTTCCGAAAACGAAAAGGACGACCTCGATTATCGCCGCCAGCAGCTGAAACGCTTGCAGGAAGAAGTGGTTGACATCGAGGAGATGAACAGCGGTGTTTCCATCATGGACTTGGGCTTGAACGAGTTCCGCCTTGACCTGCTGGAATACATCAACCGACGACAAACCGAGAGCCATCAAGCTCGCTTGAATGGCCGAGGTGCGACGGAGGAAGACGAAGTCAACCAGGGCCACGACATTGAGCACACACCGTTTGGGCTGCACGCCGTGGTGGCGGCTCGCGAGGCAACGCCCCCGGGTGTGGTCTTTGTGCTGAAGAACCGCAACAACGGCGTGAACATTGACCACAAGAACCAGTTGCACCCGTTCTACATGGTCTATATCAGCGACGAGGGCGAAGTGGTGGTCAACCACCTCAACCCGAAAGAGCTGCTCGACCGCTTGCGCATGTTGTGCAAGGGCGTTGATGCTCCCGACAAGGCACTGTGCCGTGAGTTCAACAAGCAAACGCACGACGGACGCAACATGAAGCATTACTCTGAATTGTTGGGCGAAGCCATCAATTCAATTATCAACGTCAAGCAGGAAAGTGACATCGACAGTTTCCTCAGCGGTGTGCAAGGCTCGCTATTCGCCGAGCCTATCACAGGGCTTGACGACTTTGAACTGATTTGTTTCCTTGTAATTAAGTAAATTGTCACTACAACACATAATGATATGCAAGATCAACCTCAAATAATAAAAAGCGGCAATGTCTCAATCGATGACAACTATAGGGCATGGTTGCAATCGCTTAAGACACGTCTCCAACAGTCTCAAATTAAGGCCGCCGTTAGAGTCAACTCGGCAATGCTTGAGTTCTATTGGTCACTTGGCAGAGACATTGTTGCAATGAAACCCGAACAGCTTTGGGGTAAAGGCATCATCAATCAGCTTAGCCTTGACCTTAAAGCAATGTTCCCCGACCAAACGGGGTTTTCAGTATCGAACCTCAACAATATGAAGCGGTGGTATTCGTTTTATAGTCAGTCTGTTATAATTCGCCACCAAGTTGGTGGCGAATTAGGAACTGAAATCGGCCACCAAGCTGGTGGCGAAATTCCCATGCCTCCGCAATTCGCCTATGTGCCGTGGCGACATCATGTTGAAATCATCACAAAATGCGCGTCAGTTGAAGAGGCGATATTCTATGTCGGGAAAGTAATTGAGGGAAATTGGAGCAGACGGCAACTTGAAGACAATATAGCGTCCTCGCTTTTTTCAAAGCAAGGTAAAGCTATAACAAACTTTCACGACCGCTTGCCTGCATTACAAGGCAAACTGGCACAATAAATTCTGAAAGATCCTTACGGTCTTGATTTCTTGACCATGAAAAAAGGTTATAACGAGCGACAACTTGAAGATGCCCTCGTAAGGAATATAACCCGTTTCTTGCTCGAACTTGGCACTGGCTTCTCCTTTATTGGACGTCAAATAGAGTTGCGTATGCCAAACGGCAAGTCTTTCTTCCCCGATATGCTGTTTTACCATTTCCGGTTGAAATGCTTTGTCGTGGTTGAACTGAAAGTGATTGACTTCATACCCGAATTTGCCGGTAAACTGAATTTCTATGTGACAGCTGTCGATAAACTGTTGAAGGCTGATGATGACAACCAAACCATAGGACTGCTTATCTGCAAGTCGAAAGACAAAACGCTTGTGGAATGGTCATTCCAAGATGTGAACAAACCCCTCGGTGTGGCATCATACGAGCTGCAAAATGTTATTGACAGTACAATAGATGAGAACTTGCCGTCGATTGAACAAATTGAGAGTGCCGTAAACGGCGAAGAAAACTCACAATAACATAGGGCCTTTCCGTCAAATTTAAGCGAGAAAACGTCAAATTTAAGTGAGAAAACGCCAAATTTAAGCGAGATTTAAGCGACAAACAAAGCTAATATACTGACAATAAGAATATTACAAATATAAAATTTAAGTGAGATTTACGTGAACTTTCTGCGAGAAAACGTGAACTTTCCGTGAGTTTCCGCAAAAATAGAGAGCAAACATGAGTTTTGGACTGCCACATACAGCCGAAGTCAACAAGGCACTGCCCAAGAAAGCCATCTTTGCGAAGTTTGGCTTAAAGGCGGCGCAGCGCGACCACTTCGACGAGGACATAAGCCGACTGGTGATTTCACACGAAATCACCACGCGCTCAGTCCCTGCGCTTGCCACGGTTGACATTCAAGGCATCTATGTGGTCACAGTCCTGCTCAAACGCCGTGACTTCGACACCCGCAATATTGAACTTCTGACCAAGCTCATTCCGCAGAGAATGGTTCTTGCGCTACTGCTCGACGAGCAAGTGCAGTTCGCCATTTTCCACGAGCGGCTTTTCTTCTCTCCGTGGCAGCCTGCCGACGGAGCGAGTTTACCGCTCAATGGCTTGTCGCTCGATGATGTGTGGCAGTCAATGGTCACCACCATTGGCGACATCACCGTGCAGGACGGCAACACGCTTGATGAGCAAATCATTATTGACGAACAACAAGCACGGCTCCAAAAGCAGATTGCAGCCCTCGAAAACAAAATGCGTAAGGAGAAACAACCGCGCAAGAA
>CALDIG010000124.1 GCA_937904375.1 uncultured Prevotellaceae bacterium | reverse complement strand
AGCGGCGTTTACGCCGTGAGCGGTAATTATCGAGAGGCGGAGCTTCGCGAAAAGGCCTTTGTTGATAGCCTTGAAATTAAATGTTTCTCACACCACAAATAAAACGACATGGGATATAACACGACATCGACGGTGACCTTGACGGTGAACGGTGAGCAGGCGGAGAGTGCGCTCGATGCGATGCGCAAAAAGGCTGAGGCGTTGGCGGCGAGCATCAAGCAGGCACAGTTGGCCGGTGATCACCTCACCACCAAACGGCTGCAAAAGGAGTTTGACCAGTTGACGGGCGAAATAGACAATTTGGAGAGTTCGCTGGCAGGTGTGAGCCGTGTGATGAATCAGATGGTTACCGACAACGAGCAGAGCAGCGGCATCAAGGCTATATATAACAAACTGGGGCAGATGGTGAGCATCAAAATGCCCAAATGGTTCTCGGAGAAATTTCCCGACTTCAAGCAGTATTTCAGCGGTTTGAGTTCGATAGACTACACCAACATTTACGGTCAGTTGATGGAGTTGAGCCACAGTTACAAGGACGGCAGCGGCACGGTGCGCATCGACCTGCGCAACGGCAATACCATAGAGCTGAACAGTCTGAAAGAGATACAGGACATGATGGCGAGGTTGCTGCGCATGATAGAGGCCGACAAGCAGTTGAAAGCCCGATGGCAGGACGAGCAGAACCCCGACAAGGCGCGGAAGTCGTACAAGTACACCGCCGAGGACGAGTGGCGGCGCGAGCGTGACATCGAGAATTACATCGCTATGAGTACGGGTCAAAAGGACTACCAGCAGTATTTGCTCGACCGCACACGCATTGAGGAGGACTACCTGCGCAAGAAGATAGCCAACTGGCGCAGCACCGACACCGAGATACAGCAGTTTGAACGACGGCTCGCCACCTTGCAGCAGAAAGAGCAGAGCCAGATGGTGAAGCAGCAGCGCATGGAAGAAACCAAGCAGAACCGCGAAAAGCGCGAGCAGATAACGCAAGAGCATGAGCGTCGGCTTGCCGAGTTGGAGCAGTTGAACAGCGAGGGCAAGTTGAGTTACCGTGCCTATAAGGAGGCCGTGCTGCGTGAAGATGTGGAGTATCTGCAACAAGTGAAGCAATATTACAAGGTTGGGAGCATCTACCGCTACTATGTGGAGCGCGAGATAAACGCCAAAATCAAGCAAGAGCGCGAGCAGAAAGCGAGAGAGTTGCAGGAAGCCGAGAACGCCATCAGGCAGAAATACTTCAAGCAGCGCGAGACCCGAAACCGTGAGGACATCGAGCATGAGTATGCCGTGCGCAAACAAGCCTTGAACATCATGTATCAGAACATGCTCCAGCAAGCGCAGGGCAACGTGAAGCAGATGGAGAAAATCACGAAGCAGTATAACAAAGTGATGCGCAAAGAGGAAATCGCGAGGGCAAAAGCCCTCGGCGAGGACATCAAACTCACCTGGCAAGAAAAGATAGAAAGTTTCTACGAATGGTTGAACGGCGAGGAGGGCAAGAAATGGGAAACCGTGATTAGCGACATGGCGTCGAGCATGGGTTCAATCTTTTCGAGCGTGAGCGAGATGGCGAAAATCGAGAGCGAGATAGCCATCGCGCGGATAGAGAAACGCTACGAGAAAGAGATAAGTATGGCCGAGGGCAACCGGTATAAAATCAAGATATTGGAGCGCAAGCAAGCCAAAGAGATAGCCAAAGAAAAGAAAGAGGCGGCGGAGAAAACCTTTGCCCTGCAAGTGTTGTCCGCCATCGCCACGACAGCCGAGAACGCCATCAAGGCCTATGGTGACGGCTTGGAGATAGGCGGCTTGGCGGGATTGATTATGGCTCCGATAGCGGCGAGTATGGCCGTTGCCGCCGGTATGGTGCAGATAGCGTTGATCAACAAGCAGAAAAAAGCCGCGGCGAGCATCGGTTATCAGCGTGGCGGCTTCACGCCCGACGGTCGCGACGATGAGCCGGTGGGTGTGGTTCATGCCGGAGAGTGGGTGGCTTCGCGTAAACTGGTGCAATCGCCCGTAGTGCGTCCCTTGCTTGTTGCGCTTGATGCTGCGCAACGAGGCAACGTTGTGGGTACGGCACGACTTTCGGGGGCGATTGCGCCAAAGGTTAGAGGTTATGGGTTTGAGGTTAGTGAAGATGCGGCTTCTCCTCGGCTTGCCGAGGCTTCGGTGGCGATTCAGGAACATTCGCTTGCGATGATGGCTGCGATAGAGCAAAACGCGGCCTTGAATCGCAGACTGAATGAAACGCTTGAGAAGGTGAGCAAGCGGCTTGAAACGCCGTCGCAAGCGGTTGTCGCCGTGACCGGTGACGAGGGAATGTTGCGAGCGCAAGAAACGTATCAAAGACTGTTAAACAACAAATCACCGAAACGCCAACGGCGTTAGGTGCTTGTTGTGAGTAACGATTAACGAGTAAAGATTAACGAGTAAAGATTAAAGATTAACGACAATGGCAACAAGACTGATAACCAATGACACGCAGTTGCGCAGATACCTGCCCAACGCTTTCGCCACGGCGAAAGGCGAAACGCCTTTCTTCGACCGTGTGCTGCCGTGGCTCCAGACCGCCGAGCGGTGGCTGTTCACCCGGTTCGTCGGTGACGACTTCGCCGACACCTTCCTCACGCTTGACGAGGATGAGCCGGTGCGCGTCACCGCCGCGTGCGTCGTGGCGCATGAGGCGATGCGCAATGCGGTGCCAAATCTCGACCTGGTGCTCACGCCCAATGGCTTCGGCATTGTGAGCAACCAGAACGTGGCACCGGCAAGCCGTGACCGGGTGGCACGGCTCATCGCCTCGCTCGAAGCCAGCCGGGACGACTGCATCGAGCAGCTGGTGACGTACCTGTTCCGCATCACGGAATGGTACGACACCACCATTCGCCACTGGTTCACCGCCACGCTGTTCCCATTTATCGACCTCGCCAACCTCTGCGGTTGCACCGACCATCGGTGGGCGAACTACCTGGGCTTGCGCACTAAAGCCATCGACATTGAGCAGCGCATCGCCGAGGAATATGTGTCGCCGGAACAACTCGCCGTGTTCCGTGACGAGGTGTTCGCCATGTCGTGGGACTTCTCGCTAACGCAGCGAAACCACGCCCAAGTGATCGAGCGGCTGCGCTCGGTCGTGGTGGCGGCACTGCAGGGCAACGCCCTGAACGTGCCGTCGCTGCGCGACATCGTGGACTTCATGCGAAAGCATGATGAGCAGTTCCCCGAGTTCCGCCGCTCCGCGACCTACAAGTTATTTGAGCCACCGATATTTGAGAATAAGAAAAAAGCCTCCGGCTATTTTTTCTAATTCTCAAAGTTTAGAGGTTAGCGGTTAGAGGTTAGAGGCCTCGGCGCCCAAAAAACACCAAAAAATATTTTGCACTTTTTTGAACAATTTTGCACCCATGTTAGAAAAAAGCATTATTTTTGTATTTGGAAGTTGAGCCTTTTTGCGCAAAACGTCCGCTAACATATTGATAATAAGAAGCGTTTTGCTTTTACTTGTAGTAGAAAACGTAGGAAATTTTCTCTAAGACGCAAGTATGGCCGAGCGGTTCTCACGCTTTAGCGTGGGCTGCAATTCTCCATATCTTCGTCTACTGGTTTTTCCTACGACCATCTACTAAAGTGTGGCAATTCAGTTCACGCTTTTGTTGTATAATTAATAGCCTATGAGAACTGCATGGCATTAACTGATATGAAGAAAGCCTTTCTTTGTTTGTTGTCTCTGCTATCAATAATAGCGGAGACTTATGCTCAAACGACTATAAGTTATGGGCAAATCAGTTCTTATTGCCCTCAAACAGGGCAAATGCTTGGTGGAGGTGGCGCAATTGCTATCACCTTCTATGATGGGTATATCAAACACCCATTATATGGAACTTTATATGCGTCTCAAAGAAATTCGGACGGCTCAGTTACTTATCTCCCCAGTGGATTTGCCGGAACTCCTGCTATGCAGTTAAATGCAGTGCTTGTGTCATCCGATTTTCAAAGACTTGAAGAACGCATGACTTCTTCTATGGGATATGCAAGTTTGAACATGGTTAACACATATACATCTATGGGCGCGGATGGCGGACGCGCTGCTCAGAACTGGGCAGGTGCTGCAGCTGCTTCTAATAGCGGTAGCACTCGTTCGAGAGACCGCAATCGCGGAACTTGCAGTTCTTGTGGTGGCACCGGTGTTTCAAAAGTTGCCAATTCTGGTGGAAGTAGAAGTTCTTGGGTTGCATACTACAACTCATCTGGTAATAAATGTCCCTATTGTGGTTCATATACGGGACATTATCATGACAAATGTTCATCGTGTAATGTGCCACATTATTAATGATTTACTATGAAAAAAATTGTTTATACCCTTTTTATTGCATTTGTTCTCGTTTCTTGTGATAGTGGAGGGAGTTCAAGTTACACCCCATCCTCCAGCTATTCACAGCCAACTACCCGTACAGTTAATTGTAAATACTGTAATGGTGGCGGTGTCGTGCTAAACCCATATGACGGAAATTACTATTATTGTCAGAATTGTGGGGGGACTGGTAAAGTAACCATGTCAACTCGAGGCAGTAATCCCTCTTTTACTGGGAGTCATGCATGCGCAGATTGCGGTTGTCCAAAATTTCAAGGAACAATAAATGACAATATTTGCCAACGTAGCAGCTGTGGACATTCCTGGGGACGTCATGATTAGTTCTTAAAACAGTGTCTTTTACGCATAGGAGCGGTTACCGTACTTTTGTGGTACGATAACCGCTTT
>CALDIG010000123.1 GCA_937904375.1 uncultured Prevotellaceae bacterium | reverse complement strand
CTCTTCCGATCTGCAATAATTTGGGAGCGGTTCTCCTTCAGGATGTAAAATTCAGTTTGGCGACACCATTTTACGCCGCTCCCTTAAAACACTCACAAGACACTATGACCCCCTACACCTCCCCCTGCAACCAGTACTGCCGCGTATGCGTCAAAGGGCGCAACACCATCAACGGCCGCTACTGCACACAGCTCCGACGCATGGTAGAGCTGAGCAAAGAACCACCCTGCAACAATTAACATCATCAACAATAAAACATCATGAGAAAGTTATTCATCACTATCGCAATCGTGCTCGCCACAGCCACCTGCTTCGGCGAGACAACCGAGAAAGGTAACCTGGTACGCAACGGTAACACATTCAGCGTTGAGCGCACCACCAAGTCAACCACAACCAAGGAGAGGCAGCCCGACGTCGCTATCGGCGCACAATGGGAAGACGAGGAAGGCACCTACGACATCTACATGGGTGCCAAAGGCGGGCTCTACTACTACAAGATGGCGAAGACCGGCAAGCACGCTGGCGAGCTCACAAAACGCTACATCCCTAAAGACAGGGCGCAAGAGATTAAGGATGCAATGGGTATCAACAACTAAACACCTACTATCATGAAACCTTACCTCCAACTTCTCACCAACTGGCGCATCGTCGCCCTCATGCTGCTCTCTACCGTGGCAATGATGCTCATCCTCAGCGAGAGCGCCAGCCTCACGGCACTGCTCATCACCAAGCTCACGGGCTTCGCCCTGGCTTACGGCTGCTACCGCCTCTCCCAGCACTGGGACAGGAAAGGCTTAATCAACGAACTCAACATCTATTCCGAAAACGTCTGAACCATGTCAATGTTCATCAGCTTTCCCGACCGCTGTGTCTCCTATGACACATTCATGGACGACCTCTCGGCGCGCATCGTCCGCAATATGCAGCGTGCTGCCAGCGACCCCGAGACAGTCAGCCAACGGCAGGCCTACGCCATCTTCGGACGCGCCAACGTCAACCGCTGGCGACGAGAGGGACGCATCCACCCATGCAAGCGACCCGGAAAAGTGGAATACTGCATGGCAGACCTGCGACTGCTTCAACAAACAAAGCAAGATTACTTCAAACGATAAAGACAGGGCAGCCTCGCCCTGTGGAAAAGATACTACTAGGCAATTCAATAGGTAACTTTTTCATTGTTTTGAGGCAAGCACAGTAACTTAACTGGTCAGAGCGGCGCTAAGAGAGCGCCGGGTTGTGGGTTCGACTCCCGCCTGTGCTTCTACTAAAGAACGTCACATGAAGTGACACCTCGCCATCACCATAGGTGGCAATGGGGTGAGATAAAGGACTACAGGCAGTAACCACCCGATCGTTCACAAGCGGCTCGCATGTGGCAACCGAATAAGACTACTCAAGCCTTATTTATATAGTAACGAGTTGGCGTTAGCTCAGTTGGTCAGAGCAATGGGCCTAGCTAGCCCAGGTCGCAGGTTCGAGTCCTGCACGCCAACCTAAAGAAATATTGTTATTTTAAATTAGAAAATAATGGAAACAAAATCAGCATTAATCAACAAAACAGTTATTGCACGCATAGACCGTGCAGGGGTATTCATGGGCACACTCGCCCACATCGACAGCGACATTGTGCGCTTGACGAATGTTAGGCGCATCTACTACTGGGAGGGGTCGTTGAGTGTGACCGACATGGCGAGCAACGGCATCAAAGGCGGCAAAGTGACTAAGCCGTGCGAGGTCGTTGAGTTCAACCGCGGTGGCCTTATTGAGATTAACAAGTGCAGCGACAAGGCTGCTAAGTGCATCACCGAAATAAAGCCTTGGTCATGCTAACCGATGAGGCTATAATGGCATTTTTGTCACCATGCTCAGGCTATGGCAATGGCTATGGCAATGGCGACGGCTCAGGCTACGGCTACGGCGACGGCGACGGCTACGGCGACGGCAACGGCTACGGCTCCGGCTACGGCTCCGGCTACGGCTACGGCAACGGCTCAGGCTACGGCTCAGGCTACGGCAGTATCCGAAAAGTAGATGGCACCCCTATCTACAATGTTGACGGCTTGCCAACTGCCATCTACTCCTTACACGGCAACTATGCCCGAGGTGGCATTTTGCAACAGGACTTGACCCTCAAGCCTTGCTACATCGCCCGTGTGGGGGATAGCTTTGCGCACGGCGACACATTGCGGCAGGCTATGGCAGATGCCCGAGCTAAAGAGCTGCGCAACAAGCCAGCAGAGGAGCGAGTTGGGCAATTCCTCTCCACTTATCCCGACCCCGAGGCTCTTATCCCGGCCAAAGAGCTGTTCGACTGGCACAACATCCTCACAGGCTCTTGCTTATTTGGGCGAAAGCAATTTTGCGAAGAGCGAGGCATTGATGTGGAGCACGACAGCTACACCCTGCGAGATTTTGTCAAGTTGACAAAAGACAGCTATGGCGGTGAGGTGATTCGCATGATTGAGCAGCGATTAGACTCAAGATAGCGTTCAGCAGGGGAGGCGAAGAGCTTAGGCACCTGACATTAAAATGGGATAAGCCTCCCCACAACCCCGACAAGAGCCACACGATGGGCAAGGTGGCAATGGATTAAAAGCTTAGGGGAGCAGAGGTTCAATTCCTCAATCGGGGACTATCCAAAAACTTGCAGGTGGATGCCGCCAAAGCCGTGATATGAGGAACAACACGGCAATACTTACACCGACGCCCGGGCATGAGGGCAGGTTCGACTCCTGCGGCGGCAGCAAAAAAAATGAGTGAGGGCTTTGTACTCATTTTTTGTTGATGACCGAGAGGATGTGCCATGCCCGGTGCGTCCTCTTTTTCTCAAAACAAGTATTACAAAGCCACAAACATTTAAAATCAACACTATTATGAGCAACATCGCATTGACTGTCGAGGAAATAAATGCACTCGACATGCTGGAAATAACCCAGCACCCAGTAGTGAAGCAACGCTTCATCACTATCCACGACACACTTTGGGGACCAGGCACTGGAGAAGCGGCCTACGAGCGTGAGTCTTTCTATTTCAACCGCATCCTCAACGACGACACCAAGCTGCAGAAGGCGACTAAGTTCTCCGTCTTCTCCACCTTCATCGACCTTGCCGTGTCGGGACTCTCGCTGGAGCCGGGGGCAAGGGCGCTGTGCTACCTCATGGGGCGCAACCACTGCATCGGGCAGAACTCCGAGGGCAAGAAAATCTACGAGGGAAGACTCGTGCTCACTGTCTCGGGATATGGCGAGCTCGTGCTGCGCCGACGCTGCGGGCAGATACGCCACGCCGACAACCCTGTCCTCGTCTATGAGGAGGACAGCTTCTCGTTCAGCGACACCGACGGACGCAAGACCGTCTCCTACACCTGCAACTTCCCCCACAAGTCTAATAAAATAGTCGCTTGCTACATGCGCATCACACGCGCCGACGGAACAACCGACTACGGCATCATGCTCGAAGAGGACTGGAAACGGCTGGAGAACTACAGCGCACGCAACAACCGGTACTGGGACAGGGACGCTCGTCAGTGGGTGGAGAACGCCAACGAGCTGTACAAGTCCAGCAACGGCAGCATAGACCCCGCGTTCCTTATGGCTAAGTGCATCAAGCATGCCTTCAAGACCTATCCAAAGGTGCGCATCGGCAAGTACACCGACTTCGAGAGCGACCAGGTCGATGAGCCTCAACCCGAAATCGACGACTTCTACGGTGTCACTGCGCCACAGCAGCCACAGGCCGCCCCCGAGCCCGAGTCGTTCGCCCCTCAACCCGACTTCTCGGCTGGGGTCACAGTAGACCCCGCAACAGCCTACGGCGGCAACGGCGCTGACGAGGACGACGGCACATTCTAATTTCCCATTTATAATATAACCATCAGATTT
>CALDIG010000122.1 GCA_937904375.1 uncultured Prevotellaceae bacterium | reverse complement strand
GTTTGAGCCCGACGACGAATACAAGGGCGACTTCGCGCGTACCTATTTCTATATGGCGACCTGCTATCAGGACTACACTTGGAAATATACCTACATGGTCACTAACGCCTCATGGCTCACGCTCAACCAGTGGTCTATCAACCTGCTGCTCAAATGGTCGAGGCAAGACCCCGTGAGCGACAAGGAAGTAGCGCGCAACGATGCGGTGTATAAGATTCAGAACAACCGTAACCCCTTTATCGACAACCCCTTACTCGCCGAGTACATCTGGGGCGACCGCCAGGGCGAGGCGTTCATCGTGGGAGAAGGCGGTGACGAGCCACAGGGCGACCCCATTCTCATTACTCCTAACTTGGAAACCGTGATAGAGATGGGCGAGGTGGCACTGGGCAAGTCGCTCACCATGACAGTATATGTAAAAGGTAAATATCTTAAAGAGAACTTGTCGGTACTGCTCTTCCGTGATGACGCTAAGATGTTCAGCATCCCGGTAAGCACCATACCACGCACTACTGCCAACAGCGAAGACGGCTACCCGCTGCAAATCACCTACACCCCCACCGCGATTGGCTCGCACAAGTGCCGACTGCTGATTTATGACGGCGGTCTCACAGGCAGCTACGGTGCCGACATCTCGGCACAATGCGTTGCCGTGCCGTCGCTAAGTACCATCAATGCCCTGCCCGCCACCGACATCGAAGGACAGAACTATGTGGCACGCTGGGATCCGGCTCCCGAGACGGTTGATTACTACATCGTGAACCGCATCGTCTATGACGACCGCAACAACATCGTCTCGAGCGACCAATTCTCGACCGACGACACCAGCTACCCCTTTGACGACCTCATGCCGGGTCAGACCCACACCTACACCGTGCAGAGCTTCCGCCTGGGCTACACCTCTACCCCATCTAATGTGATTACCGTCGCCTATTCGGCAATCAACGGTGTGGAGGCGGATATCCCCATTGCCTTCATCCCCACCAACGGCGGAGTGCTCATCAAGTGCAGCGAGCCGCACCACGGCGTGGATATATTCACCACTGGCGGCCAGCACGTCAAGCACCTCGATGTGGTCAACAACGACGACTTCATCTACCTGCCGCAAGGTGTCTATATCATGCGCTCAGAATCGGCAAGAAAGCCACAAAAGCTGGTGATTAGGTAGTTTTTCTCCAAAAAAACAGTAAAATCTTGAATTATCTTAGATTTTTTTGTATTTTTGCCACAAAACATAATAGTAATCAACTATGTCTTACACAGAATTAGCACAATTAGAGCTGATGAATGCCTTAAAAAATATCAACTCCAAAAGTGAGTTAGATGAATTTAAGGATTTAATAGCCAACTACTTCGCCCAGAAGGCACAAAAAGCGATAGATACGCTTTGGGAAGATGGTATAATAAACGAAAGTACCATCGAACAATGGGGAGAAGAACACATGCGCACTCCATATCGTTATGAGACGCATCGTTCTTGACACCAATTGTTTATTACAAAGCCTACCGACACAAAGCCCCTATCATAAAATCTGGACAAATGTGTTGGCAGGAAATATCTGTCTTTGTGTAAACACCGAGATCCTAAACGAATATGAAGAAATCTTAGCACAAAAAACCACAAAAGAAATTGCACATATAATGTAGTTGAAGCTATTGCGCGACTACATACTACTGTGTATCAAGAAACTCATATCCATTTCGGGTTTATTAAAGAAGATGTGGATGACAACAAGTTTGTTGACTGCGCTGTGGCAGCAAGTGCAGAATTCATTGTAACTCACGACAAGCATTTCAATATTTTAAAAGAGATTACTTGGCCAAAGGTTTTAGTGATAAACATTAAAGATTTCGCATCACAAATTCCTGACAATAATTGACAATCTTTGTGAATTATGAATTAAAAACTCCCCGCCGCTTTGTCGCTTCGGGGAGTTTTTATCGTTATTAAGGCAGTTTAGCGCACGCGGCCCACGTAAGAGCCGTCGCGGGTGTCAACCTCAATCTTCTCGCCGGTGTTGATGAACAGAGGCACCTTAACGGTGGCGCCGGTCTCAACGGTGGCGGGTTTGAGGGTGTTAGTGGCGGTATCGCCCTTGAGACCCGGCTCGGTGTAAGTGATCTCAAGCACGGTCTTAACCGGCATCTCGGCATAGAGCACGGTCTCGGTCGAAGCGTCGGTGACAACCTCCACTACGTCGCCCTCTTTCATATAGTCGGCACCAGTGATAACCTCCTTGAGGATAGGAATCTGCTCGTAGGTCTCCTGGTTCATGAAGATAGCGTCGTGGCCATCCATATACAGGTACTGATAAGGCCTGCGCTCCACACGCACATCCTCGAGCTTCTCGCCGATGTTGAAACGGCGCTCCAGCACGCGGCCGTCAACCACGTCTTTGAGCTTGGTGCGCATGAAAGTGTTGCCCTTTCCAGGTTTTACATGAAGGAATTCGATGCAGAAGTAAAGTCTGCCGTCCATACGGATACAGGTTCCGTTTTTGATGTCTTGAGCGTTAATCATAATCTTGGTTTTCGTTATGTGTAAAATTAGAATTTTTGCTTCACTAAGTTGTTATGCGTGGCAAATTTAGGTGCAAAATTATGACAAAAAACGAAAAAATGCAAAAAATTGAGACATTATTTCGTCTCGCACTTGGTTATTAACAAAAAAAGCACTAATTTTGCAGTCCGAAATCGCAAAACAAACAAATAATTAGATAAAAAATGAAACGTACATTCCAACCATCCAACCGCAAGAAAGCTAACAAGCACGGTTTCCGTCACCGCATGCGCACTGCCGATGGCCGCAAGGTTCTCGCTCGCCGTCGCGCAAAGGGACGCTACAGCCTCACCGTTAGCGACACTGTTTACAAGTAAAAAGTAGTAAACAGCGCCTGCTGCCGGGAGGCAGCACGCGACATTCAAAGACACAGCCGTTGTAATCACACACGATTATGACGGCATTTGTTGTGCATGTGCAACAAGCGCAACTTGTCTGACCTGTCAGACCTGTCCGAATTGTCCAGCCAGTGTAAAAAAGTCCCTCTCGCACTAAAAAAACTTTAGGCTAATGGCTGAAATGTGACAACAATTTGCTATATTTGCAACATGAAAAGCAACAAGAACGACATAACCGAGGCTATCAAGATACTGTGTGAGCGCATTGAGGAGTTGTATAAGTGTAAAATCGCCTCTCCTAGCGACTTCACATGGCTGAGCGACGAGCTCGCCAAGCGTGGCGAACATGTGTCGCCATCCACCCTCAAGCGCATGTGGCACTACATCCCCAGCTCGGGCACCCCTCGCAATAGTTCGCTCAGCGCGCTGGCCAGGCAGCTGGGATATAACGACTTCTCGCACTTCCTCACCTCACTGACCGACGACAGCGAGCAGAGCAGTTTGCCAGTGCCTGGAGCCACGCTCCACCCCAGGAAGGAGCTGAGCACCAACGCCCGGCTGCGCCTCACTTGGGCACCGTCGCGCATCGTCATCATCAGACATCTGGGCAATGCCAACTTTGTGGTGGAGTCGTCGCAGAACTCGAAGCTCGCAGCTGGCGACACCTTTAATTGCGAGCTGCTGATAGAAGGCGAGCAGCTCTATCTCGACAACCTGGTCCAGGCCGACCGCCCTCCCACGGGATATGTGTGCGGCAAGTGCGGTGGCATCCACTACAGCCTGCTTGAGCGGCCCGAGGCCTAAAAATGCTGTGCGCTATGGGCGACTCATCAATCTCGGGATATATGGAGAATGGCTTTGAGGGCGTGAGCGCGACGTTCACGCAGCTCGAGCCGCTGCCGTCGCATGGCGTGAACCGCTTCACTCGCGCCAAGCGCTATGGCAGGTGGTATCTGCTCAAGTCGCTCACCGACGAGTGCCGCGGCAAGCTCATCTACCAGGAGATGCTGCGCAAGGAGTTTGAGATCACCATGCGCTTGCAGCACCCGGGCGTGGTGCAGGTGATAGGCCTGGAAAACGTCAATCAGCTGGGGCAATGCATCGTCATGGAGTGGGTGGAAGGCACCACCCTCAAGGAGTGGCTGCAAGGCACCACCACGCGCACCGAGCGCCTTCACGTGGCCGAGCAACTGCTTGACACGCTTTCACACATCCACGCCCACGGCATTGCACACCGCGACATCAAGCCCAGCAACATCATGGTGACCACCAATGGCAAAAACGTGAAAATCATCGACTTTGGGCTTGCCGACACCGATGCCCACGCCATCCTCAAGCAGCCTGCTGGCACCAAGCAGTATATGGCCCCCGAGCAAGCTTCCACGAGTCAACCCGATGTGCGCAACGACATCTACAGCCTGGGGCTTGTGCTGAGGCAGATGAATCTAGGAAAAGACTACAAAAAGGTGGCAGAAAAATGCATTCTCCCTATCGATGAGCGATACCAAAGCATCAATGAACTGAAAAGCGACTTAAGCAGGCGCAAAACACGCCGGCGCAACATAGGCATAGCACTGGCAGCGCTGGGCGCTGCCGCCCTGGTCACCGCCATCTCGTTTCTTGCCGTGAGGCTCAACAGTAAGGAGAACATCATTGTTCAGGACAACAAAGCCAGGGAGCAGGTTGACTCACTGCGCAACGCATTGAACCATGCATCCTCTAAGATAGAGCAAGGACAGATGCAGCAGGATAGTCTGCGTGGCCACCTTGGCGGACTTAAAGACACTATTGCCTCACTCAACATCTCCAACGCGCAGCTTCTCAAAGTGCAAGAAGCAATCGACGAGCGCGAGCGACTTGTCAATAACGCTATTAACGATGGTTTACAGCTTGTCGATGCTGCCAACGTCGCCTCCCACCTTAAGGAACACGTCGATACCTTGAGCGACGTCGAATACCTGTGGATGGACTGGCATTCTCTGTCGCTCAGTGGCGAGCGAAAGATACCAGGCTACATGAACAGCATACGCAACCGTTTTACCAGTAAAGAGTTGGCCGAGATAGAATATGCGCTCAAGGAGCATTGCAGCAATTATGAGAATGAGATTGTTGCAAAGCTCGAAAGGATGAAGAACTTTCTAATTGTCGCTGACTGACGATGACGACTTGGCATTGCGCAGCGCTTCAATTTCCTTTCGGATTATAGCGGCCTCCTGCTCTAATTTTTCAAGCTTACTTTCGAGATTATTGATCTGCACGTCAATTTCATCGATGTGCAACTCGCTGCCGTCGGGCTCATACGATTGGATTGTCCTAAACTCTTTCCAACCAGGCGCTTTGCGGTAGGCATCTTCGCACCCTTCAGGTACCACGATGGTTGTAGTCAGAGTGTGGTAGGGCTCAATCACCTCTTCCCACTTGCTACCATAGAAGGGGTGCTGGTTTTCGAGCAGAGGAGGAATCTTGTTGTTGCTTATAATAACCCGCAGGTTTGGACAGTCAAGCAGTGCACCTTTAAGAATCCTTAACGCAGTTCCAATATTAAGTTTCACAAGATTGCGGCAACCGCGAAATGCATTAGGACCAATCTCAGCGATACCATAGTCGCGGCCATACCAGGTGACTACATCGGGAACAATCGCTTCGGTAACCGACATGTCGAGGCATGTGTCAACAGTGAGATAAGGTGCGTCCCAGTTGCTGTAGAGGAAGATTCCCTGCTTGATGCGCTTCACGCGAGTATAGGCGTACGCATCAATCGCTACGCCAGCAACCACGCCAAGCAGCAAGAACGCAAACAATATTTTGGAAAAAGTCTTCATTGGAGAATCAGAGGAACATGACATAGTAGATGGGCATATAGGTGATACCATTTTCAGTATAAATATCACGATTGTTAGACAACACCAAGGATTTCTTGATATTGTATTCAGCATTATCGACAAATGCATTCAAAGCACTGTGCACCTTGTAGTCTTTGCCCGATTTCACTTCAATGGGAACAACCGACAATAGTTTGTCGCTCTCTACCAGGAAGTCAACCTCGCCATTCTTCTTGTTGTCATAGTAATATAATTCGTGGCCATGAGCATTCAGTTCTTGAGCGACAACCGACTCATATACCGAGCCAAGGTTGATGCCGCTCTCTTCGTCAAGCACAGCGCCTATATTGCGTCCATAAAGCAGGCCCGTCAGGATTCCTACGTCGTTGAGATACAATTTCAACAGATTCTTCCTGCTCGACTCCAGTAATGGGAACTTTGGCTGTGACACGGCTTTCACCTCAAGTGCGATTCCTGCCTGAATAAGATAATCAAACTCCTCGGCATAATCGCTGAAGCGCTTCCCTGCTTTCCCCTCTATTTGATTGACAAAAATGCGCTTGCGCTTGTTCTCCAAATTAGAAGGAATCATATCGTAAACACGTCTAATCTTCAGCCTGTTGGCTGTGTCATATTGCGACGCATCGGCGCCATAATAACGGTGTATCTCGGCCTGAATGTCCCTTATTGCCACTATGTCGATTTGTTTCAGAAACGCATTCACGGCATCGGGCATACCACCCACCAGCAGATACTTTTTAAACAAGTCAAGCACCTTGGCATGCATTCCTTCATCAAGCGTCTTCTCTTGCAAGAATTGAACTTTCATATAGTCAATGATTTCCTTGCCAAATCCATTTGCAATCAAGAACTCCTCAAAGTCAAGTGGATACATGTGACGCACCTGAATGCTTCCCATGGGAATCGACACCGACTGCGACAAAGCCACGCCAAGCAACGAGCCACTGGCGATATAAGTGTAGCGGTTCTCGGCCTTCAAGAATTTGAGCATGGTCAACAGATGCGGATAGGCCTGGATCTCATCAAGAAACACTAATGTGTTGGTTCTCTCACCCAAGCGGCCACCAGCAATAGCGCTAAGACGCAAGTAGAAATCTTGAGGAGTCCTCGCTGCCTCAAAAAATCGAGAACCATTAGCATCCTCAAGAAGGTTTACCTCTATGTAGTTCTCAAACATTTCCTGCCCCACATGCCTGATGATAAAAGACTTTCCAACCTGCCGTGCACCATCAATGATCAAGACCTTGTTTGACTCCAACGAGAAATAGTCCTTTAGTGCTGCTTGTATCTTCCTGTATAACATATTATTAACGCTTTTTCTTAATTTTCAACACCGCAAAAATACACTTTTTCCACGAAATAAGCAAGCAAAAAAATACACTTTTTCTGAGTTTTTTAACCCTAAAAAACACACTTTTTCCGAGAACCGCGCCCAGCCAGAGGCTGTCCGACCAGTCCGACCTGTCCGACCTGTCCGACCAGTCCGACCCCCGAAAATCGAGTAGGTCGGGAAACGAAAGTTTTCT
>CALDIG010000121.1 GCA_937904375.1 uncultured Prevotellaceae bacterium | reverse complement strand
ACCAATAAAGCCACTATATGCACTTCTTATCCTGCAAAATGACCATTACGCCTAAATTTTAGGCTTCAAGAAAAAAACTTGAAATTATCGAGGCGGAGACGATGATGTCCCCGCCTCGATAACGTTTTATATCAATATTAATCTCACTACCGAGCAATCAGTCGGCAGGTCGCCAAGCACCGCTTGAGCGAGTCACAAAATATTATCAAGCATCGCAAAAATCTCATCCTCCTTGTCATAAGGATGGATATGGAAATAGCTGTCGCCTGTGAGCATCGCCGAAAGAGCACACTTCGAGGGGTTGTAGAAGATGTGGACTGGAATCTCGAACCGCTCAGCGTAAGCCAGTTCGTAGCCCACCCCCAGCGAGGGGCAGGTACACTCGGCAATGACCACATCGCTCTCACGCAGCCAAGCGGTGTCCTGCTCATAGATGGCAGCGTCACGGTCGCGCCCCTGCTCGGTTAGGCACAAGTTACCACTTCCCACATGTTCGGTGAGGACATCATGTCCCAGGCTTTGCATATAGCTGATAATGCGCTTATAAAGCTGGGCATCTACCCTGCCTCCGCGTATCGAGCCAGCGAAATAAATCTTCTTCATAACCTATTTATTCAAAAAGTGAAAAGCTATAGGTGTAAAGCGCAAAGCACCCTACCACGAAACTCACCACATTAGCAATAATAGTGGCACTCAATATGGGACGGAACTCATAGTGCTTCTTCATTAATTGATAGTTTACTGCCAATTCGATGAGAACCGCCGCCACAAAGGCTACGGCAAAGTAAAGACCAAAGTTTAACAATTCATCATCGTTTAAAAGGTTCACCTCCCGTGAACTCACCCACGGAAACCACACCGTGAGCAAGCGACCTCCATTGAGAGCTATTGACGTATAAGCCCCAATGATACCACTCACCACATTACTTGCTAATGCCGCAAAAGCTACTCGAGGGGTGAAATATGCCCGAGCAAGAACCTGCGACATCACCACAATCTCGATGAGTAGCAGACAAGCCATGAGCAACAATCCCAAGGGTTCGGTGGCAAATTCTCCAAAATAACTTGAACTCAACAAAAGCATATAATATATTAAGTTAAAATTATAGTTCACAGATAAATCTCTAATCAGCGTGAAGCGCTATCTTATCCCCAGCAGTCGGTGAGTTTGTAACGACAGTCGCCATCGCGGGTTTTGCAGCACTGCATCTACGCACAACTGTATGTTGCTGATGCGTTGCTGCTTATCTTCTACAAAGCAGGGTTGCAGGAAGCGATTGGCAGTAGCGAAGTGGTCATACTGGCTCAGGTCTTGACCAGTATAGACAACTTTCAGTTCGTCGCAGCGTTCCAACATACAAGGCGCAAGGTCGCCGCCCAGGAAACCGAATTTTGGCGACAGAGTCACCCAGTCGATACCCGGTGGCAGAGGACGGGTTCCGTTAGTCTCGATAGCAATCTTCTTGCCAGTAAGGTGAAGGGCTTTCAGCATCGGCTCATCGACAAAAAGCGACGGTTCGCCGCCGGTCAAGACGATGAGCGGCGCATCGGGATATTTCATCACCTCATCCACGATCTCGGGCAGCGACATCATGGTGCGGTTCTGATGCTCGGTGTCGCAGAAGACGCAACTCAGGTTGCAGCCGCTAAAGCGCACAAACACGCTCGCGACACCCGTGTTAAAGCCCTCGCCCTGCAAAGAGTGGAATATTTCGTTAATAGGATACAATGGTAAGTGTAAAATGTTAAGTTTGCGCCTATGGCGCGTGAAAGGTGAATGGTGGAAAGAGGAAGGAGAAATGTGGAGATCCGTTCCACGATTTACGTTCCACATTCCACGCGCTACAAGCGCCTATTCGTCCTTTACATAGGATGCCATATTGTCGCGTGACTCCCACACGTCGGCGCGGTAGCAGTTGGGCACTGTCACCACCACCCAGTGAGCGATGTTCTCGGCTGTGGGGTTGAACTTGAGCACCTCGTTGAGGTTCTTGTGGTCAATGTGGCCGTGAATGAGCTTCTTGATAAGCGTGAAGTCACACACCAAACCGTTGCTGTCAAGCTCCTTAGCCTTGCAATAGACCTTGATGATCCAGTTGTGCCCGTGCAGGTTCTCGCACTTGCTCTCATAGTCGAGATAGAGCTGATGGCACGATGAAATCTCTAATGTTTTTTCTACGTAATACATAGATAAGTATAAAGTGTTAAGTTTTAAGTGTTAAGTAGGGACGAGGCCTGCCTCGTCTGTTTTTAATCCTCAATCCTCGTTCCCCGATTCTCGATCTCCGATCCTCGATCCCCGG
The DNA here is from genome assembly GCA_937904375.1 of uncultured Prevotellaceae bacterium. GTDB lineage: Bacteria > Bacteroidota > Bacteroidia > Bacteroidales > Muribaculaceae > Sodaliphilus. Next base: position 7,687 of record CALDIG010000121.1, on the reverse strand, counting down.
TCAAAGATACTCGGTGGGGTCATCGATGCCGGCGTCTCTCAGGGCCTCGATGCGCTCGCGGCAAGTGCCGCACTTGCCACAATGTTTCTCGCCGCCCTTGTAGCACGAGTAGGTCATGGCGTAATTCACGCCAAGCACCTTCCCTCGACGGGCGATGTCGGTTTTGGTGATGTTGGTGTAAGGCGCATAAACCTCGATGCCTTCGTAGGTGCCGTGCCACATTGCCAGCGACATGGCATTAATAAAGTTTTGGCGGCAGTCGGGATAGATGGTGTGGTCGCCGGCATGGTTAGCGATCATCACGCGCTTGAGGCCGTTGCTCTCGGCAATGCCGCAGGCTATCGCCAGCATGATGCCGTTGCGGAACGGCACCACTGTCGCCTTCATGTTTTCCTCGTCGTAGTTGCCTTCGGGGATGGCGTCGGGACTCTCGAGCAACGCGCTCTTGAAGTAGCGGCGCATAAAGTCAAGCGGGATGATAATGTGCTTGATGCCCAACTGCTGGCACTGCGCCACGGCATACTGTTGCTCACGATGGTTCTGTGTGGAGCCGTAGTCGAAGGTGATGGCGAGGGCTATCTCGTCATGAAACTCATGCAGCATGGTGCATGAGTCCATGCCTCCCGAGAGTATTATTACTGCGTCTTTTGCCATATCACTTGTTGTTAAAGTTGTCAAGGATGCGTTGTTTCACCATGTCCTGATGCTCCGCGTCGCCATAATTTACAAACGGCACAATAGCGATGCCGCCGCGTGGGTTGAAATATCCTGTCACTTCCAGATACTTGGGATCCATAAGATTCACCAGGTCTTTCATGATGATGTTCACGCAGTCTTCGTGAAAGTCGCCCTGGTTGCGGAAGCTGAACAGATAGAGTTTCAGGCTCTTACTCTCCACCATGAGTAGTCGAGGGATATAGCGGATGATGATATGCCCGAAGTCGGGCTGGCCGGTGATGGGACACAAAGCGGTGAACTCCGGGCAGTCGAAGGTTACCACATACTCGTTGTCGGGGTGCAGGTTCTCAAAGGTCTCCAGCACCTCGGGAGTGTATTTGTCCTCATATCTTGTCCCTTGATTGCCCAGCAGTGTTACCCCGCCGGCATTTTCCTTATTTCTTGACATAATAAAAAAATAATATCGTTTTTGCGCTGCAAAGGTACAAAAAAGAGAATATATATACAAAGAAGCAATCTATTTAAATCAATTCCGAGAGATAATTATCAATTCTATTAACCCATTCTTTTGTAATTCGCGCCTTGTCGGCATAAATCCTGAAATTACCGATTGCCGTTGACACTTGTTCGATTATATTGTTGTAATCTTTTATTCCTTCTATTTCGGCAAGATGCTTTAGGTCACCCAGTGTGAAGTTGTCAACTTTTCCTCCAAGAGTAAACTCATGTCTATTTACATAGGATGGGGCACTGAGATCAACAGTGAATGTCATGTCATAGGCTGGTGTTAAGTGCCAAATGCCATCAACATCCATCATGAACGAGAAATTCTTGTTGTGGTCATCAACATTGGCAGCGAGAATATTGAATAACGTTCGCCGGTAAAGTTCAGTTATTTCTACTGACGACAATCTTAATCGCCGAGCAATAGAAAAAAGGTCTTCATAGGAATCGGCCAATGACGACATTGCAGCAACAGTCTGTGTGTGAATCTTGCGGCCTTCTTTCCTGTCGAAACGCTTAGTAAGAAAATGCATTGCCCCCTCAACTTCTATCAATTGTGACGGCATCATAGTGATTCCCGCATCAACAGCCATTAGATAATAGGCATATTCAACCGCAGTAAAAGGAAATGCGTCACTCTCGTCAAACTTAAGCAAGAAATAAGAAAAATCTTCAGGAAGCTCAACTTGTCCACTCCTTACTACTCCTGTTTTTTCATTAATAGCGATAAGTGCTTTGGGGCGCCTACCTCCAGCCGATGTACCAACACGATAGAGATTTTGCACAGACTTTACCTCTTCAACTGAAAAGCTCACCTGCTCCCTTTCCTTGAAGATTTGCTCGGCAAGCCTATATAAACTATCGATATTTACCTCAAAAGACGCCTCATCTTGAATATGAGCTGGATGAAACTCCAGAGCCCCCATTCCTCGTTTTCCTATAAAAGACAGTCTATCTATAGGCGTTAGGTCTCTTGACCTAATCCCCTGCTCCTTTGCCCACTGTTTGAACAACTGATTACCCCACTTATCAGGTAATGAGTCGGCGATAAAAGTGGGAAGTCCAGAATAGGATTTATCGCGACTTCCCTCTATTGCAAAATTCTGTCGTCTCAACAGCCCCTCAATTGGCGCAGCGAAGGGTGCGATATCAAGATGCCGCTTGAGAAAATCTTCATTAAAAGTAAATATAGACCTATGTTTAGTTGAGTCCCAATAGAGTAACCCCACTTCCATATTCCACAGTCTCACACTAATGATATTATTTTCCATGTCTAACTCGTTTAGGGGATTTCTTTTGTAATTTTAGGAGCAACTGCGGGTCGATGGGCAAGGGCGGCAGGAGTTTTTCTATTTCTTCCAGATAACCTATTGCCCGCAGCAGTGCGATAAAATTGCTCATAGTGATGTTCATAGCTCTCCCTGTCTCGAAAGCACGAATGGTGAACACACTCACCCCCGCCTGCTCCGAGACTTCCTTTTGTGTCATGCGGCTCTTCAACCGATAGTCACGAAAACGCTTTCCTAGCGCAATCACAAAGTCAGGATTTGATTTCTCGTAAATATCATAATCTTCAAGCATGCTGCAAAGGTAGATATTTCTTCTCTTATATCCAAATTTTCTTGATAAAAGTTGAAATATCTACCTATTCTTTCATTATATTACTTCTCCAGAGTGTGCGTTGTTGGCGCTTTGCGCCACAAGCATGGCGTTCAGTAGCAGCCCAATTGTGCATCGTGTATTATGAATTGTGAATCAAACCTCCTCGCGCAGGGGGTAGTTGTTGCGCAGGGATTCAAACAGGCTAGGTGTCGCTTTAAGGGCAGCGGTGTCGTGGAGGGGATTGTAACTATCCATTATGAGCTGTGGGGTGATATGGGTTGCGCCGAGCAGGGGTTTTTCAACCTCAGGCACAGGCAAGCGCCAGCCGAAGTGACGATTTAATGCCTCTATCACCATTGTTGTGCCTCGCATTTTGCCCTGACGGCTATAGCCGGCGATGTGCGGGGTCGCCACAAAGGCTTTGTCGAGCAAGTCTCGGTTAATCGCTGGCTCATGTTCCCAGCAGTCGAGTGCCACGTCGCCCTGCCAGCGCAGCAATGCCTCGTTGTCACACACCGCCCCACGCGCGGCGTTGAGAATCAGTTTGCAGTGTTTCAACCCCTTCAGGAAAGCCTCGTCGCACAAGTGCCAAGTGGGGTACTTGCCATCCTTAGTCAGCGGCGTGTGGAAAGTGATGATGTCACACTCGCGCTGTAAGCGGTGGTGAGTATAGAGTGGAGAGTGATTTTCAGTGGAGAGTGGAGAGTGGAGAGTAGAGAGGTCGTTCCCCGATCCCCAATCCCCAACCCCCAATCCCCGTGCGTAGCACTCTGCGAGAGGCGGGTCGTTGAGCAAAATGCGGTAGCCTAATTGCTGTGCCCAGCGCGCCACGATGCTTCCCACATGGCCCACGCCCACCACGCCTAGCGTGACGGGATGCGCCACATTATTAGCCTGCATCCACTGCAGGATAGTGGCGTGTACCCATTGCGCCACCGCCGGGGCGTTGCAGCCCGGGGCGTTGACCACCGTGATACCGTGGCTGCGGCAATAATCGAGGTCGATATGGTCGGTGCCGATGGTTGCGGTGCCTATGAACTCCACCTTGCTGCCGTTGAGCAACGCGCTGTCGCAGCGGGTGCGGGTGCGGGTGAGCAGCACACTGGCGTCACGCACCACATCGCTGGTAATCTCTGTGCCAGGCACATAGAGCACTTCCTGCGCCACTTGCTCAAGAATACCATTGAGATAAGGGATTTTGCTATCGGCAACTATCTTCATCAATCCTCTAAACACTAAACTCTAACCTCTAAACTTAAAGTGAATTATCACACTATAACCAATGCCACGATATATATTGTGAGCATCGCCACCATTAGCCACATCGTCACTGGCTGACGTGTCTCGTGCCGGGTGATAACATACCAATGTCCGAATTGGATGGCAAAACACATATTCATCAGCGGCATATAGAATAGGAAATCGTTATAATCCACCAGCATCATCAGCAACACAAAGACCGACAGTGCCACGAAGAAGTTGTTGTAGGCTCGCACATGCACGCTGTAGTTGAGCATCGTCTTGAAGTTGCTCACGGTGAGCACCACAGTAAAAGCGGTGATGGCGATAGCCACCGAGATCGCCCAACTCTTGCCTGGATAGGACGGCACGCTGGTCCACACCAATGACAGCTCAGGGGCATTAAACGAGGATATACTCTCAAGACCTGTGCCTAAGGCTATCCAGTAAGGGGTGACGAGACCAAAAATTATCGCCAGCACGGCGCGCACATTTAACGCGCGCATATAGGCAAAACCCACTATAAACAGCGGCACAAGCAGCAGGAACACATAGTGATACATCGAGAAGAACGACAGCAACGCCATTATCAGGAACACTCCTTGCGACGCCATCTGCTGCTTGCCGTAGAGGTCAAAGAGAAAGAACAGTGCGATTACCACGACCAGGCACATCGCCGTGCCGGCAAAAAAGCGGGTGCTCAAAAAAGGATTGGCTCCTTGAAGCAAAACAAAGACCGACGCGAAGACAAAGCAGTTGTAGGTCTTGATGTAGCGGTACATGATGTTGAGCGTGACGAGCAGCACGCCTGTCACGATATTGCACAGCACAGCCACAAAGCACGAGGTGTCACCGCTACCCGATATCCAGTCGGCGATATTGTGCAACGTGCCATAGCCGCGCTGCGGCACCTCGAAATTGCCGCTCGCAATCACCGACAAGATGACAAGAATCAGCAGCGACAGCCCAAAAAAGCCGCGATTGTTGAAATAATCTACTATGTAACTGCCTTTCTTTGCCAAAACTTAGTTTAGGGATTTTTTGTGTTATATGCTCGATGGGCGCACTGCGTGCTTAAAATTAAATGAAAATTGAAATTAAAATTAAGTTGAAGCAAGATATGAAATTTTCAAAACAATTTTAATAAAATTTTAAGCGAAGCGCCCTCCAAGTTCTTTATGTTTTTACTTAACACTTACTCCTCGCCTCCGTCGCCGGCGGTCGCGTCGCGGCGTTTCCAGCCGTTGCGGCGGCCTTTGAACACAGGGCGCTCTTTGTCTTCGCCCAGGCGCGGACCGTGAAACGAGAAGGTGCGGCGTGGGGGACGACCATCACGACTCTCGCCCTCGGCATATCGGTCGGTGCGATAAACGCGGGTGCCGTCTTCACGCTCGCGCATGGGGTTCTCGCCACGCTCGCCATCCTCGCGGTGCTTGCGCATGGTGTTCACGCCGCGGTCGCCACGCTCTCCACCACGCTTGAAGCTGCGATCACCGCGCTCACCATCGCGCTTGAAGCCACCGCCACGGCGCTCTCCACGCTCTCCACGCTCTCCACTACGCTTGATGCCACCCTCACGGCGGTCTCCACGCTTGTACTCACTGTGTGGCTTGTCGTCCTTGTCGCGGCGAGGCTTATCGTCTCGGTCGTGACGTGGCTTGTCGTCCTTGTCACGATGTGGATATTCGGGTTTGTCGCTGGCGCGGAACTCGGTGTTCTTGATGCTGCCGCCCTTGCGGCGCATATCGTCGAAGCTGCCGTCAAAAATCACATACTCTCGCAGCTCGCACTCGATGTCGCCATTGAGCAGCGGATAATGCAGCGAAGCCTTGAGACCCAAATTGTCGATAAGCTCCTTGTTGGCGCCCACGATGAGCCAGCAGTCGTAGCCTATGAACACCTTCTTGAGCTTGGTGCCCAGGGTGGCATAGAGCTGCGGCAAGTCGTCGCTGGTGAGGCGCTCGCCATAAGGCGGATTGGTGATGAGCACACCCTTCTCGGGGGCCGTCTCCTGCTCCTCGAGCGGCACGCGCTCCACTTCTATATATTGCGTGAGACCCGCATTCTTGATATTGGCGTTGCTGGCGGCAACTGCCTTGCCCAGAATGTCGTAGCCGTAAATCTTGTGGGTGAACTCACGCTCACCGCTGTCGTCGTTATAGATGGCTTCAAAAATATCGGCATCATAGTCGGGCCACTTCTGGAAGGCATATTCCTGACGATACACGCCTGGGTTGATGTTGGCGGCTATCAAAGCGGCCTCAATCAGGAATGTGCCCGAGCCGCACATAGGGTCCACGAAGTTGCTCTCGCCGTCCCAGCCGCTGAGCTTGATTATGCCCGCCGCCAGCACCTCGTTGATGGGCGCGTCGGTCTGCGCTACGCGCCACCCACGCTTGTAGAGCGGCTCGCCCGACGAGTCGAGCGAGATGGTCACATCATTGCCGCTGATGTGTACATTTAATTGGTAGTCGGGGGAATTGAGACGTATTGACGGACGACGGCCGCAATGCTCCATGAAATAGTCGGCGATGCCGTCTTTCACACGGTAGGTGACAAAGCGTGAGTGCTTGAACGATTCGCTATACACGGTGCTGTCAATCGAGAACGTGCTGCTCTCGGTCATGATTTCCTCCCAAGGGAACTGCTTCACCTGCTCATAGAGGTCGTCGGCATCGGCAGATGTGAACTTGTGGATGGGCTTTAGCACCCGCAACGCCGTGCGAAGGCAGAAGTTCGCCTTATACATCATCTCCTTGTCGCCCTTGAACGATACCATGCGGCGGCCCTGCACCACATCCTGCGCGCCAAGCGCCGTCAGTTCATCACTCAACACGCCCTCCAGCCCCTGGAAGGTCTTAGCAACCATTTCAAATGTCTCACTCATAATTGTCTCAATATGTTTTAGTTATTCCAGTTAAACTGGACGTTTAATGTTTAGAGTTTAGTGTTTAGAGAATACATGAACATTCTGTGACGAGGTCGTTTCTCTAAGTGCTAACCTCTAACCTTCAAATTCTGAAGTGATGGGCACTTCAGAATTTGAATTACACTGCAAAGGTAGTCCTTTTTAACGAAATATACCACCCTATTCACACTAATTTTCAACAACCACAAAAAAAATAATCAAACTACCAAAAACGACTAGAAACAACTACACAATCTTGCCAAACCACCAATTCACACGAAATATCACCAAAATCGCCGCAATAAATCAGCACACCAATTAAACGAATTGGTACGAATTTTGTAACAAGAGTTGAAATTGTCGTCGGCAAGTTATTTAAAATTCCTGCCCAAGCATGCTTTTCGATGAACTCAATTCGCTGCTTCTTTAACAAAGCATAGCGTGGAGGATTTGCCCATAATAAGCATCCGAAAAAATCCGGCGTGAGCTGAATTATTTGTCGCCTTATCTTTTGCGGTAAAAAGCCATGTTTAATCTGAATGAGAGCAACCGCATCGTGATGGCGCAGCACCCATACAGACATGAGCAAGGGCGTGAACACGCTATGCAGACAAGTGAGAATGGTTGGGCTTAGGGTGCTGTTCCAGGTGATGGGAAGAGGTGGCGATTACGCATTATGAATTGTGCATTATGCATTGTGAATTGTGAATTAAAAAAAAGAGGACTCAAGATTGCTCCTGAATCCTCTCCTAGGGG
>CALDIG010000120.1 GCA_937904375.1 uncultured Prevotellaceae bacterium | reverse complement strand
CCAGCAAATCACCAGGCGCAGGATAATCAGGCGGCACGCCCCGCAGCCCGTCCATCTGCCAGAGGTTCCACGAGATAATATCAGCAATCTTGTTGACGGATTCTGCTGGTGGAGCCGCCTTAAACTTGTCCTGATAGTATTCTATGAAGGTGTAAAGCAGATTTTCGCGTGCCAGCAGCAGGTTGTCGCCCTGCCACTCGTAGCCGTAGGTGTTCTGATAGGCCGTCTCTACCCAGCGGAGCCAGTCGTCGGGTGATGAAGCATGTTCGTTGATGGTATGGATTTTCCGGTCGAGCAGTCCGATGCGCTTCTGCAAGGGGATGGGGTCGCCGGTAGTGGTGTCGTAGCGGCTCACCAAGTAGGGGGCTTCACCACAGGTAATTTCCAGCCGACGGGCGGCGACGTAATCTTTCCACGTCTTGCCCTCGGTATCGGGGAAAACGATGTCGCCCTCGGAGTCAATCCACTCTTGGGGATTGTCCGGATTGGGGCGATTGAATACATCGGGGCGATCGAACCATGCCTCATCGACGAGGTTGTTCTGCGCGTTGCACACCCACGATGGGGTGAACACCTCGGCTTTGTCCTTGACACGGGTCAACTGCTCGGCAAGCGACTTGCGGGCGCGAGGACGAACCACCTCACCATTCTCACCTGTCACCGCCTCGATGGTGATCGGGTCAAAGAAAGTGTAACCGGCACCACGCTCGGCGTAGGAGTCGGTAGCCCAATAGATGTTCTCTTGGGTGGTGTGGTCGCGGAGCAACTGCACGAAACTCTCGTGATAATTCTCGTTCAACCAATTCTCTCGTATATCAACCGGTATGTCAAGCGGTCTTGCCATATCTTTTTCCTGTTCTGCGAATTTAGGTGTCATTTGTGCAGTCGGGCTGCACGGTTTCATACAAATTATACAATTTCTTCACTTTCTCGGCTACCTGGGCTCGGAAGTCTTCGGGAGCTAGGACTTCGAGGTCGGGGCCGAAGGAAAGAATCTGCTGCTCCAGCTCCAGATTGGGGCGCACGGTGATGGAGAAGATGCACTGCTTGCGGTCAACCACTCGTTGCGAGGGGTGCAAGGGCTTGCTCTCCAAGTAGGGATAGCGCATGGGATTGGCGCGGAGCATGATGGTTTCAGCCGTCTTGTGACGGTGAACGGTGACTCCCACCACATCGTCGAAGTGGTGGTCAAAGTCGATCTCGGTGTTGAGGTAATATTCGACTTCGGGCATCGGCGTGATGGCCTTGATGCGGTCGAGGGCGAGGTTGGTAATCTCGCCGGTGGCATCGTTGCGCCCGAAGGCGAACCAGCGGTTGTTGTACTGCTTCAGGTAGTAAGGGTGAATGATGAAGTCCATGTCGCGCCCGCCATTCTTGTAGGTGTGATAGTTGATTTTGAGCACCTTCCGAGCGGTGGCGGCATCGATAATCGGCCCCAGATACTCCAGCCCTTTGAGTAGCGGGTTTTGGTCGAAGCACACCAGTCCCACACTCTTGCCGTCGAGGTTGAAACGGTATTCGAGGTTGGTGATCACTTCCTCAATCCATAAGTACTGCGGCAAGCCGCGGAAACGTGTCAGTGTGATGATGGCCTGTTGAAGTTGCTGCGCCTCGGCATGGCTCAGAGGCTGCTGGTTGATGCTGAAGCTCGGGTCGTGATAGCGGTAGTACACCTTTTTGCCGTCGCGCAGCTTGTCAAGTTCAACGGAGTAGCCCGCTTCGCTCTCCATGAAATTGATGTCATCGAAGATTTGACGGCGGCTCACTCCACCGTGGAAATTATAGGCGACAAGTTCCTGCTCGCACGCCCTGATGAGGTCGTCGATGAAATACTTGCGCCGCGTGTCACGGAAACAGCGGTCGAGGGTACGGTAACGTATATTTGCGTTCTTATTAACCGGCATAGTAAATGGAATGATTCTGCTGTAGGCAACAATAAGATTAAAAATCTTATTGTACCGACCTACAAAGTTACTGAATTATATTTAATATAAGGTGGAAGAATTGGCAAATTGTGGATAACTTTCGCAATTTTGAGCGAAAAACCTCATTTTGACTCGATTTTCGAGCCGTTTTGAGCGATTTTTCGCGCAAAAAATCAGTCAAGTTCGTCGTCCCAGATGAAGTATGCAATCCAACGAGGTGCACCGTCGGGATTGAGCATAGAGAAGAACTTGGCGGGATTCTGGTCTTCGCCTCCGTCGGTGTAATACTGAGCCTCGGTTTCGGGGCGGAGTTTGAAGGTGCGCTGCTTGCCGCCGTGTGTGAATGTGATGGTCTTGAACGCTTTGAGGTCGTACACATCGGGCTGGCAAAGGTCGTTGGCGAGCATCCCAATCTCGATGACAAACGAGCTGTTGGGGCGCAGGTTCACCCAGTGGTGTTTCGCGAGAGGGAGCGTAATCTTGTCGCCGTCAATCACGGGGTCATGAAGCTCCACCTTGTGGGCAGGTGGCAGGTTGTTTTCGTCGATGTCGTATTCCCAGAGGTGCAGTTTGCCCTTAACGCCGGTAATAGGCTCGTCGAAAACGTAGGCATCGGTCAAGTGCCAGTAATAGAGCCTTTCGTCGTTGCTCTCGCCGGCAGCCCATACACTGCGGGCGTTGTCCTTGTCGATGCGATCAACGGTGACGTAGCCGATGATGGCGTTGCCCGGCATATCGGGGAAGTCGGGCAAGTTGCCGAAAATCTGCTCATTGAAAATCTCCTGCACCCATTCGAGGGGCTCGTTGTTCATCATGCGCAGCGAGGTCTTTTTGCTGGCGTGAATGAGGATGCGACCGGGCAACTGCTTGGGTTGCCAAGTGCGGTTCTCAACGTCTTTAATTCCGGCAACGATAAGCGATGCCCACGGCTGTTGTACTGATAGAACTTTCATCGTCTCGTATAGTTTTTAGAATGAATATAATCGTTTTTACGCCACAAAGTTGAGCCCTAACTGTGCGCTCTATCTGCACAACAAAAACTTTTTTCAAAAAAAGTTCAAAAAAATCACTCAAAGAGCGATTTCTGTGCGGCCAATATGTAAAAAAGGCGCAAACTGCGCATTATACAAATTGAAGGTCTTAGGACAAACCTAGCAGTCGATAATGATAGCAGTTCACGCCTATGCGGCGAAAACCACTATACTTCCGTGACTGCTTTAAAATTGAAAGTGTCCTAAGTTCTCAATTTGTCAGGAGTATAATGTTCCCTTGTTTCCTCGATGTCTGTCAAACTTAACGTTTGACACTGCAAAAGTAGAAAAAATTTTCTAATTGGCAGGTGATTACGAGGAAATTTCAACTGTTGAGCGGATAGTTGCACGAAAGCAACAATTTCGCTCTGGGTGCCTTGCCCGACTTGTTAAACACGCTCGGGTAGAGAACCAGCTCGTCATCGTTGGGGCGTTGCTCCCAAATGATGTCGCAGCCTTTGTTCCAGAGGAAAGACTTCGACTGCTGGCCGCAAATGACGGTGAATCTCTCAAAGTCTCGGAGAAGTCCGTCATCGTCAAGGGCGCACACGGCGAGAGAGCCGGTTAGCTCGAAGCTGATGTTGCCACCATTCGTAGCGAAACGATAGAACTTCTCATTCACATGAATGACAAGATCATCATCGTGGTACAAAGCGTAGGGCAGATTGAAATGAAACACATGACTGGGAATGACATCCGCATCATACCAACTGCGCGGTTCGTTGCCTTGTGGCGTGTCAAACTCATGAGCATTGGTCAACAAGACCGTAGGCTCACTGATGGCAGTCCACTGGCTCTCTGTGCCATCGGCTTTGCACAGCACATCGACAAAACCGACACACTTGCCGTTGGGCAAATCGGCTGTCGGCGGCAGGTTGCCGAACAGTTGATGGTTGTTGACTGCCTGGAACCATTCCAGAGGAACGTCAGACATCATGAAACATGGGAGCGCATAGATGAAAATGCGGCATCCCTCTGAGAAATTGTCGTCGAAGACTGCATTTCTCAAGCCTCTTACAAGCATTGTTGCGAAAGGCTGCTGAATGAAAAGATTTCTTACTTCCATTTCAGTTATTTGTTTGGTTAAACTTTCCCCCTCTTTAGTTTGGGGGCTAACCAAAACTGCAAAAGTGGGTATTAGATGTGCAGCCTATCTGCACTTCAAAAACAAATTAATATCTGAGGTATATGCTTGCAAAATGGCACTTTTTTTACAGCAAATACTGTACCATAGCACGATTGTGACAATATTTCACTACAACACACCGCTTGAACTGAAGCCGTAGGACTGGCGGTACGGGAATTTTTCCGCTCCGATGTAGAGGGTGTCGAAAGCGTCGGTGCCGTCGG
>CALDIG010000119.1 GCA_937904375.1 uncultured Prevotellaceae bacterium | reverse complement strand
AAAGCCATCCGAATAACAATATCTTCAAAAAATGCCACTTTTTAAAGTGGACTCAATTAAGAATTTATTACTCCAATATTCTTAAACAGGCGCAGCACACGCAGCACGCCGCCCACGTTGGGCGCGTAGCTCACCGCTCCGCGGCCTATGAACGGCGGGTTGCCGTCATACAGCTCCGACAGTGTGCCTATGCCGCCCTGCGACATCTCGTCCTCAAAGCCTATCATCATGCGCTCGATGAACGACGCGCCATTTAGGCCAAACACCTTGATATAGGCGTCGGTATAGAAGCCCATGAGCCACGGACGCGCCGAGCCGGCGTAGTAAGCCACCTCGCGCTCCTCGGGATTGCCCAGGTACCAGGGTTTGTAGCCCCAGCTCTTAGGGCTGAGGGTGCGCAAGCCCTTAGGCGTGAGCAGCTCGCGCGTCACCACGTCGAGCAGACGTTTGCGCTGACGGCGGTCAAGCGGAGAGTAGTCGAGACCGGCGGCGATTATCATATTGGGTCGCACGCTCGGGTCGGCATAAGAGCCATCTACATAGTCGAACAGATAGCCATAGTCGTTGAGGAACATATCGACGAAAGCGGGTTTCACCTTGTCGCTTATCTCTTTGAGCGAGGCGATATATTCTTGCTCGCCAACCACATCTTCAAACAAGTCCTGTGCAAACATCAGCGCATTGTACCACAAGGCGTTGAACTCCACCAAGTAGCCTGTGCGGGGCACCATTGGCGAGCCGTCGGGATGGGTGGAGTCCATCCACGACATGGGTTTCTTGGTGCCGTCGGTGCTCACCAAGCTGTTGGCCTCTAGTTTGAGGTTGGGATGCTTGCCGTCGATAATATGGGCGAGCATCGCCTTCACGAGGTCGCCATAGCGCTCGCGGGCAACCTGGAAACCGGCGTCCTTGGCATATTCCTGGAGCGACCACATCGCCCACAGCGGCACATCGGGCAAGTCTATGCCCTTGAGATGCTTGTCGAGAGTGCCGTCGGCGATGAACCGCAGCAACGCGTCTTTAGCGGTGTCCATGATTTTCTCAAAGTCGGGACGGTGATGGTTGGAGATAGTGCAGCCCGGCAGTGCCATGAACTCGTCGCGCGCGCGAATCTTGAACCAGGGATAGCCGGCAAGGATGTAGTTGCCGTCGGCATTGGTCAGGTAGAACTGCTTGGCGCTGTTCTTGAGGCAGTTGTAGAAACTGGTGCGAGGGGTGCGCGACTGCACCTCGTCCTCGTGCATACGGGCGAGGTTGCGGGTGTTCACCTCGTCGATGCCCGCCGAGAATATCAGCGGCTCGCCCTTCTTAATCTCTATCTCGAAGTAGCCAGGCACAAAGAGGTCCTCGGTGTAAGGGATGCCGCGCTCCATGTCCTTGATATACTCTATGCCCTTGTACCAGTGAGGATCATAGACAAAGGTGGGCTTGTGGTTGAACTGCATGAAGAGCGTGGGATAGCCGTCGTACATGCAGGTGGCGATGCCGTTGTGAACCTCGCGAAACTCCCTATTTGCGACCGAGTTCTCCACGCACAGGTCGTTGGCGTTGCGAAACGCCAGGAACGGACGGAACTGAAGCGTGGTCTTGGAGTGAGCATCCACCAGCGTGTAGCGGATGAGGATGCGGTTCTCGTTGGTGATGAAAATCTTCTCGCGTTTCAAGATCACGCCGCCCACCCTAAAGAGGTGGGAAGGCACACGCTCGCAGTCATACTCGCGGATGTACTTGTGGCCGTTGGGGCTATACACATTGCCCTTGTAGCGGTGCAGACCCAGGTTGAACGGCGCGCCATGCTGAATCACCGTCTCATCGAGCGACGAGAGCATCACATGGCTGTTGTCGTCAATCTCGGGAATGGGAATCACCAGCAGGCCATGCTGCTTGCGGGTGTTGCACCCCACAATAGTAGTGCAATGATAAGCCCCCGACTGATTGGTCCTGAGTATCTCCTTAGTAAGAGACTGCTCAAGATTTATCATCAGGTTTTTATCAAATTTTAAATAGCTCATTAATATATGTGTGATGGTTAATAAGTTTCTAACAGTTTTCTGGTAAGACAATTAAAGACAACCAATGCGTATTCTTCTTTTATTAATGACAATTACCTGCGACAGCGCAAAGGCGGTGAAAATTGTCCTTAATAATTCAATGAACAAAGCTTTTGTCTTTCATTGTCTTCAACATTTTCAGTAATCGTAACAAATTTACAGCTTTTCAGCAATATGAGCAAACAATTTCCTACTTTTTTTTCAACAGCCGCCATTTTTCTAACACAAGCAGCAGTTTTGCCACTTCGCTGGTTGGACGCTGCGCTTAAAATTACTTGAAAATTTAATAAAAATTTTACATAAGTCTGCAAAAAATGGTCAGAAAAAGACATGCACCCACTGGTTGGGTGCGACAGGGAAAATAATAATCCTCTTTATAGTTACGCTGGTTTCAATCCACATGCCCATGTGGGGCGCGACTAAGGCGAGCACCCGCTTGCTGCAAATCTATGTGTTTCAATCCACGCGCCCATGTGGGGCGCGACTTGCCCTGTCGTGCTCCCTGGTGCTGCCGGCATGTTTCAATCCACGCGCCCATGTGGGGCGCGACCGTTAGGCATTATGAAGGCATCGCCTAACTGGGTGTTTCAATCCACGCGCCCATGTGGGGCGCGACGTCAACCGTGGCAAGGTTTTATTCCTGGACTGCGGTTTCAATCCACGCGCCCATGTGGGGCGCGACTAGGTATTACCTTCTTTGTTATACGATATGCCAGTTTCAATCCACGCGCCCATGTGGGGCGCGACTCAAACTCATGACGTAATCGTTTAAAAAATTTCTGTTTCAATCCACGCGCCCATGTGGGGCGCGACTGCTTATGGATAGCGACTGGTCGGATTTGAGCAAGTTTCAATCCACGCGCCCATGTGGGGCGCGACCAATGTCGATGTGTATTTTGGTCATATTAATGAGTTTCAATCCACGCGCCCATGTGGGGCGCGACCGAACAATTACTTCGTCATCATCACCAAAATGGTTTCAATCCACGCGCCCATGTGGGGCGCGACTGTCTCGTGTCGTTTTTATGGATGATGTCAATGTGTTTCAATCCACGCGCCCATGTGGGGCGCGACCATCCATGGCGATGACCGCTTTAAGCTCAGTGTGTTTCAATCCACGCGCCCATGTGGGGCGCGACTCTATCGACAACTGCAAGAAGAGCAAGCAAAGAAGTTTCAATCCACGCGCCCATGTGGGGCGCGACGTCGAGCATGACACGCAGTCGCTCGCAAAAGTAGTTTCAATCCACGCGCCCATGTGGGGCGCGACTTCAATCTCTTTCTCATGTGCGCTGTCGTTGTTGTTTCAATCCACGCGCCCATGTGGGGCGCGACCGAGCTTTACGACCGTGACACGAACCAACTGCTTGTTTCAATCCACGCGCCCATGTGGGGCGCGACCGAGCGGCAAGTTCGAGTGCGTGCCGGTCAGTGTTTCAATCCACGCGCCCATGTGGGGCGCGACAATCACGGGCAGAGCGAAAGTCTCTGCTTTCGTGTTTCAATCCACGCGCCCATGTGGGGCGCGACGCAGCGAAAACAGCGTGTCAACGTCGGTGCGTGTTTCAATCCACGCGCCCATGTGGGGCGCGACTTGTCAAGACCGCCCACATAGCACACACCGATTGTTTCAATCCACGCGCCCATGTGGGGCGCGACTTGTTATAACTGCATACACTTTGCAGTTACCGAGAAGTTTCAATCCACGCGCCCATGTGGGGCGCGACCATTGACGAGCCAGTGGTAAGGACACGTTACATGTTTCAATCCACGCGCCCATGTGGGGCGCGACCAATGAGGCGCAAAAGCGTGATATTATTTCAAAGTTTCAATCCACGCGCCCATGTGGGGCGCGACTATGGGGAGCAAAATAAATCATGGCAGATGTAGGTTTCAATCCACGCGCCCATGTGGGGCGCGACCTATGCCAGTGGCAAGGCACTGGGGTTTGAGGTGTTTCAATCCACGCGCCCATGTGGGGCGCGACCCTTCCTTTTTAATTATTTGAATTTGAACTGCAAAAATACACATTTTTGCGAACAAATAAAAATTCGTGTCTATTAAAAACAGAAAAAACTGCTATTTGTCTGTAAACCAAGTAATGCGAACCTTCTCACTTTGATGCAACACATAAGGTTCGCATCAAACAATAAGGTCGTCGGTTATGTCAAAAGAAGTGTTTACACCAAGTGTAGTAACTTTTCTATTCCAGCTTTTTCCAAGATTATAGAATCTTATGTTATCTTTTTCTTTATCAATAATAAGGTCTAGTTGATGTACAAGAGCAGTAAATTGAGCCTCATTCAATACACATTCAAAAACCGAATTTTGTACACGCTTTCCATGATTAACGCAACTTTTTGCAACTTGCCTTAATCGTTTAGCCCCTTTCTTGTCGGTGGTGTCCACATCATAAGTAATTAAAATCATCATGACGCTTAAAGAATTAAAAATACAGGATAATTGTTTAAATCGTGTCTTACATATCTTGCAAGTAGCATAGCTTGTGAATATGGCAATATCCCGACTGGTATTTTCTCTTTTAAAAAAGGATGTTCAATAATATCTTTCTTGCGCTTTTGCCAAGCAGAAATGATAGTTTTTCTACAATCATCGGTCATCAAGACTGCATCGCCCTGAATTATAAAATCCTTCTTTTTTACTTGTCGCCTGTTGATAAGTGATAAAACCAACCTATCACCTAAATACCCCCTAAACTCCTCTATTAAGTCCAATGCAAGAGAAGCTCTTCCTGGTCGAAGTGCATGCATGAAACCAAAGTATGGATCTAAACCAACTGCTTCCAATGCAGACACCATATCATTAGTTATAAGAGTATAAACAAATGATAGCATTGCATTTATTTCATCGCGTGGCGGGCGACGGCTTCGTTCGGTAAATTTAAACACATCTTTTTGTGTTAGGATTAGCTCATTAAAAACACCAAAATATATATTTGCCGCTTTACCCTCAATGCCCCTCAAGTCGTCAACAGACATTGATGTTAGCGCTTTGTGTTTCATCCGTTCTAATTTATTGGAACATGCAATCAAAACGTCATTATCACCATAGTCTCTTAAATGGCGGCGCAATATATTGCGTGAGTTCTGTATTTTAGCCGAAATGACGATTTTGCTTAACGATAGTTTTATATCTTCTTGATCAAAGATCTCATACTGCCTTTTTCTTAACAGCACATTGCCATGAGTAGCACCATTTAAATGACCTATAAACCTGCCTTGTGGTGACAAAAAAGTAAGAGATACACCATTGTCGCTGCACAATTTCATTAGTCCAGGGCTAGAACCCATATAACCAAAGGTTATTATGCTCTCAATATTGTGAATGGGAATTCTAAATTGTTCCTTGTTATCATAAGAGACAACAACATTAAGACCATCTTTGCTAAGATAAGAGTTTGGAGTTGTTACATATAATGTGTTAAGTAATTGTCTCATGTGTAAAGATTGAGTTTTAAATATTGATTTACTGGCTGCCTGTTGAATAGGTCAGGATTGCAAAGCTGTTTTAACGAACAACTATTGCATGCTTTTGTTTTGTATGCAGGAGGAGTCACTCCCTTGCTCATGTAATAATGCATTTGTTTTGAGCATTTCTGGGTAAGTTCTCTTAATCTATCATCTATTAAAACAGAAATCCTCTGGCGTGTCTCAAAATAAAAAAGCGCTCCTTCTTCAATTTTAATATTATACATTTCTTCTACGCACATCACTTGGGCGGCAAGTTGAACTTTATCTCTTTCATCAACTTTAGGCTTGCCTCTCTTATATTCAATGGGGTAAGGTAACCAGAACCCAGGATATCGTTCATGAGTGATTGAGTTTGTTTCATCTGTAGTAGGGTGAAGTTCAACAGCATCGGTTATTCCGTATAGTCCAAGCGATTTTGACGCAATATTTATTGAACGCAGTGTAATTGTTTCTCCATTTTTCTGCCTATAAGCAGGGTCATTTACAATTTCGTGCAAGATATTGCCTTCCATTGTGAAACGGTTCTCTTGCCACTGTTGTTCAATATGAATTAATGCCCATTGCCGGGGACAAAACATAAAATGTTGAATCCCCGACAACATGAGCATTTCTTCTTCACTGTAAAAAGCCATTAAATCAACTCTTCAACGCTTACGCCATTAGGAAGTTGTTCTTTGCAGATACTCACCGAGTAGTCTTTAAAAGAACGAGCAACTCCTTCACTGGTTTTCCCCACATTCACTAAATCAAATAATTTGTGAGCAGGAGCGTTTCCGAGCTCTGAGTCATGCTTAAATACTATGAGTTTTTGAGCGCTCATCAATCCTCGAGCGGCAGAGCGGTCAATGTCAAACATGTTAATTAGAGCGTCCCAAAACAGTTTCAAGTCTTCCTCGCTGAAACCTGTCTGATTAGCAAGATTGGCTGACACAAATCCATGACAAACGTAAAGACCATAAGGAACAGTGGCCTTGCGGCCCATAGTGCGTTCTTTTTCCAAATCCTCTTCCTTGGTTACAGCCATTCGTGTAATGGAATGTTCATTAGCAATGATTGGTTCCACTGTACGTGAAAATGTCATTTGAATAGGACCTCTAACCTGATCATTCTTATCTTTTGTAGCAATAACTGCTCCAAAAGCGCGAATATCATAATAGTTCTGACACAAAAGATTCTTCGCTACTTTCTTTTTGTCTTCTTTTGATGCATTTCTTACCTCAGAATAATCATAAGTATTATTTACTAATGAATCAAGCACTGCTTTTTCTTTAATGAATATGTCATATCCTTCAGAGCAGTTCTTTGCGACTTGCACATAGTTACGAACTTTGCGCTTCAAACAAACGTCTGTCACTAGTCCCATACCAGTTTCGGCATCGATGCGTGGCAAATTGCCTGCATCGGGGTCACCATTGGGATTCCCATCCTGTACATCAAAGATGTACACAAAATCATAACGGTTTTTTAAATTAGCCATAATTATTTTTTTTAATAGTTTGTAAATTACTCATTAATATCTTTGTTTTCTTTTTTTGTGAAGAAATCTTGACGCTGGTGGTAATAACCAACGAAAAAGCGAGCTTGGTCATTGATGTCAAGGTGTGCAGGAAAGCCATTAGCAGCCATCTTATCAAAAATTTCACTTTTGAGTTGCTCAAACTGAACTTTTCGGCCAGCACTCAACTTATCTTCATGATGAATTGACAAGTTAAGAAGATTAGCATAAACAGCCGCTGGAGTTGTTGATGCCGAGTTCATGTAACGTTCACGGACAGTGCTAATATTATTAGCCTCTTCCTGAATCTTTACCAGTGTGGCAAATAATCGACCACATAGGTAACCGATGTTGTCATTTGTTTTGTCTAACATGATTTCTAATTTTTTATTGTTATTATTTCTTAATCTGTTTAAATATCCTTTCAAGATTGCAGCACGTGTTGTAAGAAATTCTTTATTTGTTTCTGCTCTTATCCTTCTAATGCAAGCACTAAATAGACTATAAGGATAAGGAGTTCCTTCAATGATACTCTTCATCACGGATTCAACTAAGTTTGGAGAAACATTACCTTCCTTTCCTTGTAATGCAACAGAACTTATTATGTTATAGATGCCATAATATGGTTTTTGCTCTTTTCTAGTGTCTTTGATTTCAAAATCATTAAAATGTTTCAAAATCTTCTCGGCAAAATCTTTTACTGTCGTCTCTTGCCAATAGATTACTGCAATTCGTGCTGAATTTGGTGCCAAACCAAGGATGTAGAATTTGTCTTTATTTTGAATTGTAAGGAGTCCTGAATAAATTGCATTTAAGACTTGTCTCACTTCATGAATTCTTCGGTTTGGGTCATCACTCTTTATATTTGTGAGAAAATTATAAAAACAACTCTCAACTTGTCTTGATGCCGCATTATTGCTCGATGACCAGAAAACGAAAGTTCGACCGCCAATAGTAAACTTGTTCAGTGAGTCCTTTTGCAATAGTCTGTTCAATGCAGTTGTGTAGCATGCTTCGGCTTCAACAGAGATTGACGCATTCGATCCTTTTATTTTTCCGTAAGAGTCGTAGCCTGAATTGACTTGGAATGCGACAAGTTTTGCGACAGCCTGACTTCCTATAATTGGTGTCGCAGTAGTTGTCGCAACGCAATTAGAGGAGTTGCCAGTTACGAGGCAAATTGCTTTGTGAGAATCCTCATTATTAGAAGTTTCTTCTCTTAACAAATCATCCTCAGCTACAATTTGTAAAGCTCCATTAATTCTAAAAGAGATATTAACAGTTGGTTTCTTTTCAATTTCTTCCCATAAATCAGAGTCCTTTATTTTATCAATCCCATTATTCTTATAAAACAAGGTTACTGCTTTGAAAGCTTTATTGGATAAATGTTTCTTAGCTATTTTCTCGCATTGTTCAACAAATAAATCATGTTTTATCTTAGACTTTTTGATGGAATTTATAAGCTTCGAATTATTCTCATCACTTAAAATATCTTTATGCGCTGTAGTATAATTAAGAACATACTCCACATTATCCCAAAACAGGTATGGTTTGGGAGCAGAAGTCCTAGTGCCTTTTACGACCAGGAATTTCTTGACATTTTTTTTGTCGATTCTGCAATCTTCAAGTCTCAAGAGATTACCCTCTAGATCGATAACAATTAGGAAAGCAATTTCTTTATATTCCATGCCATTAGGAGCCAAGTCTCCACATCGGTGGTAATAATCATATAATGCTTTAAGTATCATCTTAGCACCTCCTCACTGTTTAACGGTGGAACAATTATAACACCATTCTTCATATTAGCGCGAAAAAACATGGCTTGAATGTCATTGGGATTAGAGAAATCCATATCATAAAGCATGATACCTAGATCTCTATCTTCGTTTATGGGCTGAATAGTTTTCTCAGCATAGTTAGATATAAGCTTGAATGAAGCCGAGAACTCACGAGTGCCAAGATAGGGCTGGTTGAAGCATTGACCTTTGCTGGCTCGACGTTCAAACATAGCTTGATATTTACCTGGGTTTTCATCAGGGCCTGCCATGCGAGATTCTCCCTTGCGCTCTTTGGGTGGAATATATACCAGCGTTGCATAAATACGGTAACGAACGTCTTTAAGCAATAATGAGTTTTTTTGCTGCCGGGCATCTTCAATAAAAATTTGATTCTTCTGCAGTGAGCCTACTGCACCAACTTCATTTCTCCTAATAGAAGTCCACTTAATTGGACTAAGAACCTCAATCTTAGTCACCTGCCATCTTATTGCCGGTTTCCAAAAGATAGCATCAAATATCGCCCGAGCAGCCGATGGGGTAATGACATCATAACTCACCCTCTCGACTTTAAGCTCTGGACGCGTGAAGCAAGCCATGTCACCCCACACTTCTAAGCAATATTCTTTATCAAAATAATCCATATAAGTATTGTTATTTGATTAATAATTCGTCTAACCAATGATTGTTGAATGTTAATCCAACTTTGTCATCATATTGTTTTGCATCAGGAATATAATATACACCATCCCTAACCTCAGTAATAAAACCTGAATGATATAGCTTCTTGAAATCTTGTTCATGAATCGAGACTGTGTATTGTCCTAATTGTCTCATGAGAGGATAACTAACGCCTTGTGAAATGAGTTCGTTGACAAGTCGTGAACTATCTCCATAGTTGACAATAACATTTATTCCATTGTCATCAATCAGTTTAAAAACTTGTGCTGCTTGTTTAAAGCAAAGACCACATGGGTCATATAAATATTCTTTTATATTTTTCTTGTCGAACGAAGGTGTTCTAGAAAACAATTGATAAAAGTAGTATATCATTGTTTGTGGTGCAAACCAATCCTCTACATTAACCATGCTCTTTAGTGCATCACTTGCATTTGAAATATAGCCTGGAGGATTTGAACCAAGTGAGAAAACGTGTGTGTGGCCAATGTTTTGGTTGCCTTCACGATTGCATCTCCCAGCAGCTTGAAGGACAGAATCAAGACCAGCGTCTTGTCTATAAACAACCGGAAAATCAATATCCACACCAGCCTCAATAAGTTGGGTTGCAACAACAATGATTTTCTTGTTATCATGATTTTGGAGCGCAAGTTTAATGTCGTCTATTGTCTTCTTAATATGTGCTGAACACATCATTCTTGATAAATGAAACGTCGTTTCATCATGACTAAGCAACTCATATATTGCTTGAGCATGCTTTCTTGTGTTCACGATGCACAGTACTCGTTTCTCTTTTGCAAGTCTTTGAGCGATTTCTTCGTGATTTGATTTTTCTTTTTCAAAATGAAGTTCTACTCGCCTTAACTTTTTATGAAGTTCAAAGCTTTCAGGAATAATTTCTGTTAAGTTGTCAACACCTTTGAATTTAAACTTATTAATGATAGGGTCGTCTTTTAATGCAGGAAGACTGGCAGTTGTCAACAGCACTGTTGTCGAAAAAAGGCGATTGTAACTTTTCAGCCCATCGATTATGGGTTGCAAGAATTCAAGAGGCAATGTTTGAACCTCATCGAGAATCAGCACGCTATTCACAATATTGTGAAGCTTGCGACAATCTTTTGGACGATTAGAGAACATTGATTCAAATAGCTGAACATTGGTTGTTACTACGATTGGGTAATCCCAGTTCTCAGTAGCTAAACGTAATTGTTCTGACAACTCTTTGTCTTTGAAATTATCATAATCCACATTTGAATGATGTTCTAAAACGTTTTTGTCTCCAAAGATTGTTCGTAGAACAGATGCTGTTTGTGTAATAATACTTGTATAAGGTATTGCAATTATTATTCTCTCTTTATTGTGTTTAATTGCATGATTGATTGCCCAAACAAGTGATGATAGTGTTTTTCCTCCCCCTGTTGGCACAGTCAAACTATAAAAACCTGTTTCCCATGCAGATGTCTCAACACAGCGGTCTTGGACTATGTTGCGAATCCTATTTACCGAAGTGTCTTTAGCATCCTCTTTAAGCTTTGTTATATATGAGTCCAGCATAGGTTTCAATGCTTTTAAATTATCAGCATTTCCTCGATATGAAGAATTGCGCTCATTCATAAATGCCTCTGCGTCCAAATAATCAGCATCAACTAGGCATGAGAATAAAACTCTCATCAAATGATTGCAATCTGAAGAGTCCTTCAAGTTTTTCATTCCTCTTGGTATCTCTAAACCAATATTAATTGGATTAGAGTCAACGTCATTAGGAACCTCTTTATTCAAAATATTTTCATACTCATAATAATCATGTAATCCAGAATGATGACCATAAATCTCAGGACCTACTATTTCACAAAAATTTGGATAAAGTTTCTTTGCTAACAAAGCGCCCACATAAGCATGTTTCACGGGCACATCTTTAATTGTGTTATCGTAACCAGATGAGCTTTTAATGTGATTCTGAAAAGCTTCTTGCTCTTTGCCTTTGTCGTGCAGCAATCCCATTATCTTGCCAATCTGCTCAAATCCAAATTTTGAGGCAAACCATTCTGCTAAATCAGCGACATTCTTGCTATGATCTTCATTTGACTGAAACAACCACTCTTGCTTCTCATTTTGAGGAGGTTTTATATGAGATATTATCATGTTTTGAAATATTAGTTTACAAATATAAATACAATAATGAAATTGAAAAAATCTTTAGAATAATAGTTATCAACAATTTTTTTGCAAAGATAAATCCTCAAAGTGCCAAAATCAAGCACATTAAAATTAAAAAAATCTTAAATCATCAAATTTTTTGACTATCCATTATATTTATGGTCACATTCCTCACCAAATATGGAATTTACGCTCTTTATGTTCAAAAATCAAACCATGGACATCCTTAGTGACAATTTTTGTAAATTAACTGTTTTTTCGTGTCGCAGCTTTAGTATAAATTTGTGGCATTAGTTGTTTGTTAGTGGCATTGCGCAGCCTTTGTGATAATCTGTGTAAATTCGTGGTTTGTTAGTGTGCGCACAGCCATTAGTTCAAATTCGTGCAATTCGTGTGCTTAAAACCTCCATGCGCAGCCTTAGTGATAATTAGTGTAAATTAGTTGTTTGTCAATCTCGTGGCTGTCATTTTTTAAGGTGGCATTTCTATGCTGTTTCCCTACTTAGGTCAAACATTTTCATCATTTTACTTGCATTTTACGTCATAATGATATAATTTTGCAGTCAGAATAATTTAAAAACAAGAATTATGGCACAAGTATCAATGACAGTCCGTGTGGACTCTAAACAAAAATTGCTCTTTGACCAGCTCTGCTCGGAGTTCGGAATGAGCGCCAATACCGCAATGAACATATTCGTGAACGCTGTGGTGCGAAACCGTCGCATCCCCTTTGAAATCAGTGCCCCACAAGAGGACCCCGTTGACGGTATCACCGCTTTCCGCAAATTGCGTGAAATGGCTGAACAGGGTCGGTTCCCTGAGATGACTCTTGATGAGATTAACGGAGAAATACGCCTAGCGCGCGAAGAAGCCAATAAACGCAAATAGGTAGGTAATATGGCAACTCTATATGCAGTTATCGACACAAATGTTATTGTTTCAGCATTGCTGACAAGAAACCGGGATGCGGCAACAGCGCGCGTTCTTGATGCGGTAATCTCTCGGATGAGAATCACACCATTGTACAATGATGAAATAATAGCGGAGTACAACGATGTGCTTAAGCGTGAGAAGTTTGGCTTCCCGATAGAATTGATAGATGGCATTATCAAACTTATAGTGGCAAGAGGTTTGGACTCGCAGCGCGTTAGCACTAACGAGTATTTTCCTGACCCGAAAGACGTGGTGTTCTATGAGATTGCACTATCTAAAGAAGATGCTTATTTGGTGACTGGAAACATCAAGCATTTCCCTTGCACGCCAATCGTTGTCACCCCAGCCGAGATGATGGCAATCATTGAGACATCATGATTTATAGTGAACAATCTTACTCATGTGACAAATATACATCTTTGCACTTTATCAACGAAATCAACATAAAAACTCAATTAATATGAAAGTTCTTAGATTTTTTACATTCTTGACTGTGGCGATGGTGGCGATGGCTGTCAATGCCCAGCTAAAAGGCACGCAGTTCGTGGATATGAACCGCAACCAGGCCATCACTGTATCAATCGTCACTCCTGACATTATGAGAGTGGAGGTAGAGCCAAGGTCATGGAAGGGCGAGCGCTTGCCATCTCTTGTGAGAAAAGAAGTGGCTAATCAATTAGTGGGAATGCTCGACAAGCCGCAAAAGGTGATGCGCACCAAAAGCGGCATGAAGATGGTTTTTGACGAAGACCTCAAAAGCCTGACCATCAGCTGCGGCAGCACGTTCTTCTTCACCGACCTGTGCGACCGCACCACTGCCGGCACGCTGCGGCTGCTGCACACTGGCAAGGAGTCGTTCTACGGCGCCGGCGAGCGCGGCTACTCTTTTAACTTGTGTGGCGACACTCTCATCAACTACAACAAGCAGAACTACGGCTACGTCGCTGGCGAGACGCGCATCAAGCAGATGGGCATCACCATGCCGTTTATCATTTCCTCTAAGGGCTACGGAATTTTGTTTGATGACTTCTGCAAGTCGTCGCTCTACATCGGCGAGGAGGGCATCGAGTATAAGAGCACCAGTCCTCAACCCCTCTCCTACTACGTCATCAACGGCAACGGCAAGGTGGAGAATGTGGTGAAGAACTTCACCTGGCTGGTAGGCCGACAGGAATTGCCGCCGCTGTGGACTCTGGGCTACATCACCTCGAAATACGGCTACCACGACCAGCGTGAGAGCGAGGGCGTGGTAGATACCCTCAAGACTATGGGATATCCGCTCGACGGCATTGTGTTTGACCTCTACTGGTACGGCAAGGAGCAGGACATGGGTCGCCTGGAGTGGGACAAGGACCAATGGCCCGACCACCGCGCCATGCTTCAGAATTTCAAGAAGAAAGGCGTGAACGTGGTGACCATCTCTCAGCCTTACGTGCTCACCAACGGCCGCGCCATCGACAATTATAACGAGCTCAACCCCAAGGGGATGTTCTGCAAGAACGGCGACACCGGCGAGACACAGACCGTCACCATCTGGGTGGGGCAAGGAGGCATGTTTGACGTGTCCAACCCCGACACCCGCCTGTGGCTGCGCAACCGCTACAAGTCGCTCACCGAGGAGGGCGTGACAGGCTGGTGGGGCGACCTCGGCGAACCCGAGGTGCATCCCGAGACGATACGCCACTACAACGGTCTCACCGCAGAGCAGTATCACAACTTCTACGGCAACGAGTGGAGCCGCATCATCTACGACCTCTTCAAGGAGGACTATCCCGACCGCCGACCCATGATCATGATGCGCGCCGGCACAGCGGGCTTGCAGCGCTACTCGGTGTTCCCCTGGTCAACCGACGTGTCGCGCTCGTGGGGAGGCTTCAAGCCGCAAGTCACCATAATGCTCAACGCCGGTATGAGCGGTCTGGGCTACATGTCGCACGACGTGGGTGGCTTCGCCCTCGACGAGAACAAGAAACGCGACGGCGAACTATACATCCGCTGGTTGCAACTGGGACTGTTCTCGCCCATGCTGCGCACACACGCACAAGGCATCGCAGAGCCTTATCACTATACCGAGTTTGGCGACCTGCCGCTGCGCATCATCCGAGAGCGTTACCGCTGGCTGCCATATAACTACACCCTTGCCTACGAGAACGCCAGCGAGGGTATGCCACTGGTGCGTCCGCTGGGCTTCTACGAGAGCGACAACCGCATCAACCGCTTCGACAACGTGAGCGACCAATATCTGTGGGGGCGCGACGTGATGGTGGCGCCAGTGATGGAGCAAGGTGCCACAAGCCGCGAAATCACCTTCCCCGAGGGCACTTGGGTTGATATCAACAACCCAACAAAACGCTACGAGGCATATACCACCATCAGCTACGACGCTCCGCTCGATGTGCTGCCGCTCTTCGCGCGCGCTGGAGCGTTCATTCCTAAAGTGAACTACAAAGGCAAGATTGAGAACGTGGGCGATTATAACCCCAACAAACTCAATATCTACTACTACCCTAGCGACAAGCCGTCGAGCTACACCCTCTTCGACGACGACCTCACCAGCACAGGCACCCTTGCCGAAGGCAAGCACCGCCTCATCCACTTTGATGCCGCACCACAAGGCACATCATGCACCTTCACCATCAAGGGCGAAGGCGCTGGCACATCAGCAAAGAAAGAATACAGCCTCGTGATTCCAGGCATGCAAGTCGCCCCCGCCAAAGTGACAATCAACGGCAAGAAAGCCAAGACATCCTACGACAAAGCCACCGCAACCCTCACTATACCAGTGACAATCAACGATATCAACACCACAACAACTGTGGAGATAGCAAGATAAGGGTTGCTTAAATATCACTTACAATAAACGCATCTCTTCTTGAGATGCGTTTATTATAGATCTACCTTAGAGGGGGAACTTCAAAAAATTCCGAATTTTGACTCATAGTCAATCAGAACGTGAAGTGGAGCTGGATGCGGACGCCGCTGCGGTTGATGCCGGGGTTGTCGCGGTAGTTGATGCGCCACACGTAATCTACTCGCAAGAAGGTGAGGATGTTATCAAGCCCTACTCCAATCTCCATGTAAGGTCTTTTTCCCATTTTCAGGCAGAGGGCATTGGCGGGGAATTGCAGCAGTTCTGGATGCTGCGACGGGTCGTTTTTGTCGGTCAACTTGCCCCATAATCCCCTGAACGACACCACCTCTCTCATCTTTAGCTTCTTGAGCAGCGGAATGCGGTTTAGGATGGCACCGTTAATCCAATAGGTCACATCCCACGACAGGTATTGGTCATTGACAAACTCCATAGCGTTCATGAGCGCAAACGACTCGGGCTGAATGGTATAGGAGAGATTGGCGTTAGGCAATAGGAGTTCGGGATAAGGCACTGTGCTCCACACTTTTCCCGCCTTGACGATGATGTCGGTATATCCAAACGCCGAGAACCAGAACCGCTTTTGCACCCCCGCCTCGGTCTTGTTGATAGTGTAGTCGCTGCCCAAGAATCCTCGCGGCATGAAGGTGTGAGAGAGGGTAAACACTGGCGCGTCCTGATTGATAGGAATGCGGAACGAGCGCGTCTGGTAGAATTTCTCGCCCGGCGCATAGCGCAGAGTGACTTGGAAACCTGCCGTGTTGTAATGCCCATAGGTGTTGCCGTTGCCATCGACGAACGGCAGGAAGCGTGACGCCTCATGGCGCTGGTGCTGCACATTGGCAGTCACCGAGAATCCCGATTGCGTCTCAAGTTTGTACTCTAGAAGCGTCTCGCGCAAGTAAATCATCTTGTCGTCCTTCTGGCGCTTCAGGGCAAGGAACACATTGTCGGGATTAGTGTAAAGATAGTGCTGACCGAGCTTATCGACATCGTAGCGGTGCATGAGCCGCAGCGATTTGACAGGAAACTCATTAGGATGTTTCTTCTTATCGACAAACGAATATTCGAGCTGACCCATATACTTGAACCGCTCATCGCGTGTGCCGTAGGCGACATAGAACTTGCCAAACCATCGAGGGCTCAACTTTGCCGTTGTCATGCCACCAACTCTAAGTCGCACGCCCTCAAGGGAATTGCCGCTGATGAGGGTGTTCATCGGTCCTATGTCAAAACGGCTCTCTTTGGCATTGGCATTGGTGTTGATGTAACCGCTCACCAGCGTCACCACCACCTTCTCGCACCAGTAGAAGAGCTTAGACTGCCGCAGCCGAGCCAGCATATCCTTGACGGTGTGCTCGTCTTTCACCGCCACCACAGGACGGTGCGCCACCCAGTAGTTCTCGTCTTGCTCCTTGACCTGATTTGTCAGCACCTCGGCATTTCCTTCAAAGATTGTCATGTCTTTAGGCTGCTTGAAGTTGTGACCGTCGTAGAACGTCTGCCGGCGACCATAGAGCTCGGGAGTCTTAGGAGCAATCTGCAGCTCAACCATCACGTCGTCACGAATCTTGAGGCGGCTGCCATCGGGAGCCTTGATATAGTCCTGCTCAAGATACACCTGCTTCACATAGTTGAGGTTAATGGTGCGGGGCACGTTCATCTTGATACTTGAGATGAACATCGTTGTATCGTTGGCAGGCACATAAAGGCGGCCCGTGAACCCGAAAGTCTCGGTGGTGAACGGCGTGAACGAGAGTTCATAGCACTGCACGCCATCGACCATCACCGTGTCGAGGTAATACTTGTAGAAGTCGGTGCCTATGCTCGAGAGCGGACTCACAAAGCGGTTCTGCATGAAGGTGATGTCGTTGCTGAAGATGTCTATCTCACGGAAGATGTCGTCAATGAACTTCTTGATGCTCTCGGTGTCGTGCTGGTCGTCGATGCCGGCATGATTGGTTGCCGTCACCACCTCGCGGTGCGTTGACGGCGACTTGCGGTAATGCTCCTGCGACACCTTCTCCTGAATGGAGAGCGGCAATATCATCTTGCCCGTGACATCGCAGGTGTCGATGTACTCTTTCAGGAACTTGAAATTTTGGGCAATCAGGTTCTTAGTGCTCGACGAGTTGAAATTGTTGAGGCCAAACGACACCTTTTCATACTTGTCGTAGTTGTAATAGTCGTGGTCGCGAGGGCTGTACATATTGCGCCTTGCACGCAGCTTCTCGACAAACGCCACCGCAGGGTTGCCCTTCTTGACATACTTGGCGGTCTTCTTGACTATCACCTCGTTGAGCATCACAGAGGTAGGCACCAGCTTGATTTCCAACTCAGTGTATTCGCCAAGAGGCACCTTTATCTCTTTCGTCTGATAGCCAACGACATCGACCCTGAGTTTCTCAAACTTCACGCCAGTGACAATGGTAAAGCCGCCTTGCTCGTTGGTCAAAGCGCCAGTCTGTGAGCCTATAAGGAAAATCTGGGCGTAGGGCATTCCCTCGCCAGTCACTGAGTCGGTGACCACGCCCTTGATGCGCGTGTA
Source organism: uncultured Prevotellaceae bacterium (assembly GCA_937904375.1). GTDB lineage: Bacteria > Bacteroidota > Bacteroidia > Bacteroidales > Muribaculaceae > Sodaliphilus. The sequence continues at coordinate 5,076 of CALDIG010000119.1, read as the reverse complement.
GCCATCCCCCGGCTGCTGTCCCTGAGCCGCCAGCGCGATGACCATCATCACCAAAACCAAGATATATCCCCTAGCCTTCAATTCGTTTCTTTCAGTTTCTTTTAATTTCTTTGAGTTATTCCTAGCCATTCCTAGCCATTCCTAGCTATTCCTAGCCATTCCTATCCTAGCTTTTTCCTTAACAGCACCACATTCTCCACATGGTGGGTGTGAGGGAACATATCCACTGGCTGCACAGCCTCGACACGATATTTCACGTCGAGCATTGCGAGGTCGCGAGCCTGGGTGGCGGGGTTGCAGCTCACATACACGATGCGCTGCGGCTCGGCATCGAGAATCACACGCACCACATCCTCGTGCATTCCGGCGCGCGGCGGGTCAACTATCATCACGTCGGGGATGCCGTGCTTAGCCACAAACTCGCCCGTAAGCACGTCTTTCATGTCGCCAGCAAAGAACTTAGTGTTTGTGATGCCGTTGACCTCGGAGTTGAGTTTTGCGTCCTCAATCGCCTCGGGGACGTATTCGATACCTATCACCTCACGCGCCTGGCGCGACACGAAATTGGCGATAGTGCCAGTGCCGGTGTAGAGGTCATAGACGAGCTCGTTGCCGGTGAGCCCCGCAAAATCACGTGCCACCTTATAAAGTTCGTAGGCTTGCTCGCTGTTGGTCTGGTAGAACGACTTTGGTCCCACACGGAACTTGAGCCCTTCCATCTCCTCCTCGATGTAGTCGCGGCCGCTGTAAAGGACAAACTCCTGGTCGCCAAGCGAGTCATTGACCTTGAGGTTGATGACATACATGAGCGAAGTGATCTGCGGGAAACGCTCTTTCAAGGCGCCCATCACGTCGTCGATGGCGTCACGGTTGTCCTCGCCAAAGACCACCACAAGCATCAGTTCGCCTGTGCTGGCGGTGCGCACCATCATCATGCGCATAAACCCCACGTTGTTGCGGATGTCGTAGAACGTGTAGCCGCGCTCTTGGGCATAGTCGCGCAGGAAGAGGCGCATCTGGTTGCTGATGTCGTCCTGGAGCCAGCATTTCTCGATGTTGAGCACCTTGTCGAAGCCGCCAGGGATGTGGAAGCCCACAGCGTTGCGGTTGGGGAACTCCTCGCCGCTGCGCATCTGCTCGGTGGTGAGCCAGCATTTGTTAGAGAAGGTGAACTCCAATTTGTTGCGGTAGAAAGTCGTCTTTTTCGAGCCCAGAATCGGCGAAATCTCGGGCAACGGCACCTTAGCAATGCGCTCCAGGGCATCGACCACCTGCTGCTGCTTGCACTTGAGCTGATACTCATAAGGCAGGTGCTGCCACTTGCAGCCGCCGCACACCCCAAAATGCTGGCACATAGGCTCCACACGCACCTCGCTGGGCTTAATGAGTTCATCAATCACCCCCTCGCAAAAGCTGTGTTTCTTGCGGGTAATCTTCACACGGGCAATGTCGCCCGGCGCACCGTAAGGCACAAACACCACCATGTCGTTCCAGCGACCCAAGCTCTTGCCCTCGGCAGCCACACCAGTTATCTCAAAATCCTCCAGCAGAGGCAAATTTTTCTTCTTTCCCACGTGAATTAATGCTTTTAAATTTTAAATGTGCAAAGTTAGTGCAAGCCGAGAGAAAAACCAAAACTTGTTTTGAGTTTTTCCGAGGCGCCGCCTACATTTATGCAACGGTACAACTTTTTTCTATAACAAAAAAGGGCAGCCCAATTAACACTTATGACTTATCACTTACTAAATCATCAGTAAGATTATTTATCCTTCTCATCGATTTTTGTATTTTTCCTCTAAAAAGTCAATTTCTTTATTTCGACTGGCTTATAATCGGGATAATTTCGTATCTTTGCAATCTTGTAACCATTAATATAATTATGACAGATAAACAACAAAGGAATGCAGCGCGTGAGTTTGCTGAAAAGTGGGCTGGCCGCGGCTATGAGAAAGGCGAAAGCCAACCGTTCTGGATGCAACTGCTGGGTGAAGTGTATGGCGTGGAACATCCTGCCGACTTCATAATTTTTGAAAACCAGGTGCATCTGGACCACACAGCATTCATTGATGGACGAATACCTAAAACGGAAGTTCTGATCGAGCAGAAAAGCATCGATAAGGACCTTCGGAAACCGATACGTCAAAGTGATGGGACACTGCTGACTCCGTTCCAACAAGCGAAACGTTACATAACGGAACTGCCTCGTAGTGAACACCCCCGATGGGTGGTGGTGAGCAACTTCAAGGAGTTCCTGGTTTATGACATGGAGCAACCGAACTGCGAGCCTGAGCAGATACTGCTGGAGAACCTGGAGAAGGAATACTACCGCCTGCAGTTCCTCGTGGACACACGCAGCGAGCACCTTTCCCGTGAGATGGAGGTGTCGATGCAGGCCGGCGAGATAATAGGCGAGATTTATGACGCTCTGCTGGCACAATATGGCGACAGCGACCCTGACACCCTGCGGCAACTGAACATCCTGTGCGTGCGACTGGTGTTCTGCCTATACGCCGAGGATGCCGGCATATTCACCCGTGACCAGTTCCATGACTATCTTGTAAAGCATGAACCTGAGATGATGCGCAGCACCCTACGTGATCTCTTTGAAGTGCTGAACACACCAACAGAAAAACGGAGCCGTTTTCTGCGTGACGAGCTTAAGGCGTTTCCATATACCAACGGTGGACTCTTTGCCGAGCAGGTGGATATTCCTCAATTCACACCAGAACTCTGCGAACTGCTGCTGCAACGTGCGTCGCTCGACTTCGACTGGAGCGAGATAAGTCCGACAATCTTCGGTGCCGTGTTTGAGAGCACCCTCAACCCCGAGACGCGCCGTAGCGGTGGCATGCATTACACGAGCATCGAGAACATCCACAAGGTGATAGACCCCCTGTTCCTCGATGACCTCAAACGGGAGTTTGACGAGATTAAGGAGGAGAAAGTGGAACGCACCCGTCAGCGACAGCTCTCTGCTTTCCAAGATAAACTGGCGAGCCTCACATTCTTTGACCCTGCTTGCGGTTCGGGCAATTTCTTGACCGAGACTTACCTGTCGTTGCGCCGACTGGAGAACGAGGTGGTGGCTGCCATGACCTACGGTCAGGCGATGATAGGCTTTGAGGAGGTAAATCCAATCAAGGTCAATATCAACCAGTTCTACGGCATAGAGATCAATGACTTTGCCGTGACGGTCGCCACTACCGCACTATGGATATCCGAGGCTCAGATGCTTGCCGAAACCGAACGCATCATAAAGCACGACATCGACTTCCTGCCTCTGAAAACCTACGACAATATCCATGAGGGCAACGCCCTGCGAATCGACTGGGAAACAGTGGTGCCGAAAGATAAGCTTGATTATATTATCGGCAATCCGCCGTTTATAGGCTACTCGAACCAAAGCAAAGCACAGAAAGAAGATATTTTAAGTGTTTTCGTTGACAAAAAAGGCAAACCATTCAAAACTGCTGGAAAGATAGACTATGTGGCAGGATGGTACTATAAAGCAGCACAATTATTAAATGGCACAAAAATTAGAGCTGCACTTGTCTCTACTAATAGTATCACTCAAGGCGAGCAGGTGGCCTTTATTTGGAAGCCTTTAAAGGAGCTATTCGACATTCACATTGATTTTGCTTACCGTACTTTCCGATGGGATAGCGAGGCAAACGACATGGCTCATGTTCATTGCGTTATAGTTGGATTCAGCAACACAAAAAATAGAAAGTTCCTTTTTGATAACGACAAGAAAAAGGAGGTTCAGAACATCAATCCTTATTTGATAGAGGCTCCTGAAGTCTTTGTGGAAAGCAGGAATAATGCTATTTGTGATGTGCCTAAAATGGTCTATGGAAGCAAACCAACAGACGGTGGATTTCTTTTCTTAACAGAAGAAGAGAAAAAACAAGCTATTGAAAGAGAAGCAAATATCGAAAAATTTATAAGGCCTGTTCTTGGCGCAGCAGAATTTATAAACAACAAAAAAAGATATTGTATCTGGCTTGTTGATGCATCTCCAAAAGATATTCGTAATTCTGCTTTTATTAGAGAACGAGTAGAAAAAGTTAGAGACTCAAGACTCTCAAGCTCAAAAAAAGCTACTCAAGAAAGTGCTATAACCCCTCATCTTTTTCAGGAAATAAGACATTCTAATAATGATTACTTATTAGTACCAAGTGTTTCTTCTGAAAGAAGAAGATATATTCCTATGGGGTTTATAAATAATAATTCAATTTCCACAAATGCCAATTTAATCATTCCTGATGCTTCGTTGTATCATTTTGGTGTTTTGGAAAGCAATGTCCACATGGCGTGGATGAGAGTTGTTTGTGGAAGGTTGGAGTCACGGTATCGCTATAGCAAAGATATTGTCTATAACAACTTCCCATGGCCCGAGGTGAGCGATGAGCAGCGTGAGAAGATAGCGGCGACAGCACAGGGAATACTTGATGCTCGTGCGCTGTACCTCGACAGCAGCCTGGCTGACCTATACGATGAGCTGACGATGCCGCCTGAGCTGCGCCGTGCACACCAGCAGAATGACAAGGCAGTGATGGCAGCCTACGGCTTCCCTATCACCATGACCGAGAGCGAATGCGTCGCCCGCCTCTTTGAACTCTACCAAAAACTCACAAATCCCCAATAACCATCAGGAAAGGTAGTTAAGACAATTAAGGACAAGACATTGCCCACGTTAGATACTGTTCATTACCGACAATTGACTGCGATTACAATTGCCCCACACTCTGCAAGAGATTAGACAAAAGAACAAAAGTTCACATAAAGCTGTCGCAACGTAGTATTTTTTTAGACAAACAGACATAAAGACAAACAGACGTGTGATCAGTATGTCAGTGTGTCTGTCAAAAAATGAGAAGTGGCTGAGATATGTCCTTATGTTCTTATGTCTAAATTTTAAGCGAAGCGCCCCCACACTCTGCAAGGGATTAGACAAAAGAACAAAAGTTCACATAAAGCTGTCGCCGCGGAGTGCTGGCAAGTCGAAGACTTGTCTATCATAATCGAGTAGGTCGGGAAACGAAAGTTTTCTGACCTACTTTCGTTTCCTTTCCT
>CALDIG010000118.1 GCA_937904375.1 uncultured Prevotellaceae bacterium | reverse complement strand
GGCTTGCGGCTATGTGTGCGCCAAGGAGGTCGAGCACCTGTTCCCAGTAGCCGGCGCGCGAGGCGAAGCCGGTGCCGGTGATCGACGCTTCGCCGCTGCTGTATACGGTGACGGTGGTGTCGCCCGTGAGTGTGACCACACGCGGGTCGCACAACAGCAGGCGCAGTCCGAACTCATAGTCGTTCCAAGCCGGCAGAGTCTCGGCCCAGAGCGGTGCGGCGGCGAGGAAGTCGCGCCGTGCCGCCCAGGCTTGTGTAGCGAAAGTGCTGTGTAGCAGGTGGTTGGCGATCACGTCGGCGGGTCGTGCCGGTTTCACTACGCTATGGCCGGCGGTGTCGACCAGCTGTCGGCTCCAATTCACCATGTCAGGCTCGGCCGGAGCGGCGGAGACTGCGCTCACGATACGCTCGATGTGGCGCGGCGCCATGGTGTCGTCGCTGTCGAAGAAGAGTACCCAATGTCCGGTGGCGGCGGCGAAGCCGGTGTTGCGCGCCGCGCAGGCGCCCGTTCTCGGCTCTTGCAGCGCCACCGTGTCGATGCCCTTGGGCGGCTCGGCGGCAAAGCGGGTGATAAGTTGCCACGAGTGGTCGGTGCTGGCATTGTCGACCAGCACCAGTTGCAGCGGACGATAGGTTTGCGCAACAATGCTATCGAGCGTACGCCGCAAGACGTGCGCCCGATTGTAGACGGGAATTATGATTGTTACCTGCATCAATACCGATAAACAATCGCTCGCGCTTTATGCCAGCTCCATGCCGCGGCGCAGGGCGGCCTCGTTCATGGGCAGCAAGTGCCAGTGTCGCTCGGGGAGCGTCTTCTTGAGTCCTGCCAGCACATTGTCGATGGTTACCATCGGGTCGATTTTCAGCAGCGCGCCCAGCACCACCATATTGTAGGCCTTGCTGTTGTTGAGCTCGAAGGTGGCCTCCATGGCGTCGATGCGGTAGACGTTGATGTCGGAGCGCGCGGGAGCCGTCTTGATGCCGTAGCTGTCGTAGATGAGCACGCCGCCGGGCTTCACCATCTTCTCAAACTTGTCGAGACTCTGCTGGTTGAGCACCACTGCAGTGTCGTACATGTTGAGGATTGGCGAGCTGATGCGCTCGTCGCTCACGATTACGGTAACGTTGGCGGTACCACCACGCTGTTCGGGACCGTAGGAAGGCATCCAAGTGACTTCCTTGTCTTCCATCAATCCGGAGTAAGCGAGAATCTTACCCATTGAGAGGACACCCTGTCCTCCAAATCCTGCTATTACTATTTCTTCTTTCATGATTATTCATTTTTTAAATCACCCAATGGGTACTTAGCAAACATGTTCTCTTGTAGCCATTCGTTGGCCTTCACTGGAGTGAGTTTCCAGCCAGTGTTGCAGGTGCTCACAACCTCAACAACCGAGCATCCCTTGCCGTCCATACTGTTTTGGAACGCTTTCTTGAGGGCGGCTTTGGTCTTGCGCACGGCAGCGGGGCTGTAAACAGTCTGACGGGTAACGTAGCAAGTGCCGTCGAGCTGTGCCAGCAGGTTGCTGATTGCCAAAGGATAGCCGTTAAGGTCGGCGCGGCGGCCGTAAGGACAGGTCGCGGTCTTCTGACCGAGCAGAGTGGTAGGTGCCATCTGTCCACCAGTCATACCATAGATGGCATTGTTGATGAAGATGATGACAATGTTCTCGCCACGGTTGGCGGCATGGATAGTCTCGGCGGTACCGATAGCCGAGAGGTCGCCGTCGCCCTGATAGGTGAAGACGAGTTTGTCGGGCATCAGTCGCTTGGTGGCGGTAGCCATTGCCGGAGCGCGTCCGTGAGCGGCCTCAAGCCAGTCGATGTCGATGTAGTTGTAGGCAAACACGGCGCATCCCACTGGCGAGACGCCGATAGCTACCTCTTGAAGTCCCATTTCTTCGATAACCTCGGCAACGAGTTTGTGCACAACACCATGGCTGCAGCCTGGGCAGTAGTGCATGTGAGCGTCGTTGAGAAGGCTCGGTCTCTTATAAACCCTATTTTCAGGGCGGATTATATCGTTAAGTTCCATAATGGTCTTGTAATGATTTATTTGGTGATTATCCTAATTTCTTAATCAGTTTCTCTTTGAGCGCGTTGAGAATTTCGTCGGGAGCGGGCACATTGCCACCCAGGCGGTGGAAGATGTCAACAGGATATCTGCACTCGGTAGCGAGCTTGATGTCCTCGATGAGCTGACCGGCGCTTAGCTCCACGCTAAGGATGCCCTTAACGCCCTCGGCGGCTTTGCGGATAGCATCTACCGGGAATGGCCACAGAGTGATTGGGCGGGCGATACCCACCTTGATGCCTTCCTCAGCGGCAAGCTCCATAGCCTTCTGGCTGATGCGAGCCATAGAGCCGAATGCCACGATGAGGTAGTCGCAATCGTCGGTGTTGATCAACTCGCAGCGCTGCTCGTTCTTCTCAATCTCGCGGTAGGTAGCCTGGAAGCGGTGGTTGTTCTCCTCCATCTTGTCGTCGTCAAGCTCCAGCGAGGTGATGATGTTCTTGGGACGCATACCCTTGCGGCCGTTCACAGCCCAGGGGCAGTTCTCACGAATCCATTCCTCGGTGTGGCGTGGACGCTGCTCGGGGAGCACCACTTTCTCCATCATCTGACCGATAACACCATCGGCGAGAATCATCGACACCGCGCGATACTTGAATGCCAAGTCCCAGCCAAGTGCCACGAAATCCACCATCTCCTGCACCGAAGCGGGAGCGAGGGTAATCAAGCGGTAGTCGCCATGACCGCCACCCTTAACAGCCTGGAAATAGTCGGCCTGCGAGGGGTGGATAGTACCCAGACCGGGACCGCCACGCATCACGTTAATCACCAATGCGGGAACCTCGCTGGCTGCCATGTAGCTCATGCCCTCCTGCATCAGGCTGAAACCTGGACTCGAGGTGGAAGTGAGCACTGTCTTGCCGCACGAAGCACCAGCATACACCATGTTGATAGCAGCCACTTCACTCTCGGCCTGAAGCACCACCATGCCGGTAGTCTCCCAGGGCATTTCTTCTTCTAATTTCTCGAGAACCTCGGACTGCGGGGTAATAGGATAACCAAAATAACCGTCGGCACCATAGCGAATAGCAGCGACAGCGAGAGCCTCATTACCCTTCATTAATGTTACTTTATCGTTCATCGTTTCTACGGTTTTTGTTTTTTTAAGTTCATTACACTGGTTTACTTCTCCACAACACGATATACCTCAATGCAAGCGTCGGGACACACGAGCGCGCAGCTCGAGCATCCAATGCACTTGTCGGGATTTGCCATGTAGGCATAATGGTAACCTCGGTTGTTTACTTCATTTTTCTTTAGGTCAAGCACACCGCTGGGGCAGGCCACAACGCACAGGTTGCAGCCCTTGCAGCGCTCGGTGTTGACCGTTACTGCTCCATTAATTTTTGCCATAATATTTTAAAGTGATTTAGTTAAGTCTTGCAAAGGTACAAAACTTCTTACAATTTATCACTATTTTTTGTAAAGAATTTTTCAACAATCTTCAACGACAACGACTCCGACTATTTTCAAACAACAATAACAACATCTAATCAACAGGAACAACACGCTTGCTAGACATTGATAAACATTAAAAAAATGCAGAAAAACATGTGAAAAAGGAGAAATATTTCAAATATATTTTGTGGTATTAAAAATAATACCTACCTTTGTGCTGTATAACTATTTGAAACCATGCCAGAGATATTTAGATTTTTCGGTTATTCGTTTTTCTTCTATAGTCGTGAACATGAACCCATTCACGTTCATGTTGAGGGCAAAGATGGATATGCTATCTTTGACCTTGTTGACAATGCCTTCGTGTTGCGCGAAAAGGCGAACATCAAGGCTTCAGATTTCAGGAAAATAAAGTTTGTTATTGACGAAAACACTGACATTATTATCAAGCGTTGGAATGAACACTTCAATAAATAAGGAGGACTGGGCAATGAAAATTATAGAAATATGGTTTGATGACAATTATATTTATGGCAAGGACGAGGAAGGCAACATTCTTCGTCAGTCATTGTTATGGTATCCACGTTTGAATGCTGCAACCAATGAACAACGCAGTGATTACCGCATTGGCATGGGTGGCATCCATTGGCGCAACATTGACGAAGATATCAGCTTTGAAAGTTTCAAATACGAAGATGCGGAACCGACTCCGTTACAAAAGTTTTTTCTTTCTCACAAGGAAATCAATGTCGCTGAGTTTGCTCGCTCATTAGGCATAAATGCCACATTGCTACGCAATTACATAAATGGTTTTAAAAAACCGTCTGCCGAACGAGAACAAACAATACTTGCACATATACATAAATTAGGAAGAGAAATGGTAAACGCATCTTTCTGAATTATATAAAATCTAAAGTAACAATTTGCACCGCCAAGTAGTCTTAGCGGTGCAAATTTATTACTTGAAAGCAATTATATCAATGGTTTGTTTTAAATAAATATCAGTGCTGCAAGCGCTATTGCGGCGATAGCGGTAATGCCCATTATGAGTGTCATCAGGGTGAAGGAGCGGTAGCCGTCGGTGGCGCGGATGCCGCCGAAGCCTGTCACTACCCAGAAGTAGCTGTCATTGGCGTGCGACACAGTCATTGCCCCGGCGCCTATCGCCATCACCACGAGGGTGGCGGCAAGGGGTGTGGTGAAACCTAACGCGTGCATCATTGAGCCAGCGTCACTAAACATACCCATGAGGCTCGCCGTGGTGGTAATCGCCACGGTAGAAGAGCCTTGAGCCGACTTGAGGATAGCGGCGATGATAAAGGGGAAGACCACTCCTAGCACCGAGAGGGAGCCAGCATATTGCTTAATGATTTCGACAAAGCCACTCTCCATTATCACTGCTCCAAGCACACTGCCAGCGGCAGTTATGAAGATGATGGGACCAGCAGTCATGAGCGAATCGTTGATTATACCGTAAGACTGCTTGAGCAACCTTCGTTTCGCTAACAGCGGCAGACAGCAGAGAAAGGCCACCATCAGGGCGATTACGGGTTTGCCTAAAAAGGCAAACATCGTTGCGAGCCACTCGGGCATAGCCACGAGTGATGCCACACTGCCCATCGCCATGAGCACCACCGGCACGATGATGGGAAGGAAAGAGAGCGTTGCCGAGGGGGCATTTCTTGAGTTTTCGGCTTTTTCGTCCTCGTCGAGGTCTATTCCCACAGTCGTAATCTTCTTGCCTATCTTTCCTGCGAAGAAATAAGCTGGCACAAGCGAGATAAGCGAAATTATAACGCCCACCGCGATAACCATGAGCAGACTATCGTCAAGCCCCATCATGCCGGCGGCAGCAACAGGACCTGGAGTGGGAGGAATGAAGACGTGCGAGGCAAAGAGTCCGGCACCCAGTGCGAGCATCAGGCTCGCCTGCGGAATTGCAGCGCGCCGCGCCAGCGATTTGCCTATAGGACTCACAAGCACAAAGCCACTATCGCAGAACACGGGTATCGACACTATCCAGCCAATGAGCATCATCGCCAGGCGGGGAAAGTGCTGCCCCACTACCCTCTCCACGGCTCTAGCCATCGACAAGGCGGCACCAGTCTTCTCAAGCACGGTGCCGATGATGGTGCCAAAGATTATCACTAAACCAATGCCAGTGAAGATGCTCGAGAAACCCTTGCCTATAACATCGGGTATAGACTTCAGTGGCACACCAAGCGCCACCGCCAGCAATAGCGCCGTAGCAATAATGGCAAGGAACGGATGAATCTTCCACCTCGCGATAGCAATCACCATTATCAAGATGGCAACGACGAAAATGAATATTGAGGACATGGAGGGGTGTTGGTTGTAGGTTATTGGTTGTTCTAGAGAATCTAAATCGTCTAGAATTTCTAGAATATCTAAATCTAGAATTTCTATAACAATTGTGGGACGTGATTTCACATCCCACAATTTATATTAAACTTATTTCACCACCACTTTCTTGCCTCCAATGAGGTAGATGCCTGGTCGCAGACCTTTAGTGGCAATGCTTTCTCTCACGCCTTGCTTAACAAGCTGTCCTTGCATGTTATAGACATCCACCGTCTTGTCGGCATCAAGAGCCACAGTAGCGATTGCCGTGGGTGTGCTTGGAAGACGCAGAGCATATCCAAGATAGTTCTGGAAAGGATAGTCATAGTCCATGAGCCCTATGCCAGCTTCGGTCTTCCAGGGTTCCTTGATATTGATAGCGCAGCGCACGATGTATCGCTTGCCATTAACAAGGGTGTTGCTCGACGCTCCCCATGAGGTGTCGAGCGTCAAGCTCTGTCCCTGCACACCAGAGGTGGCATCATAGGCTCGCAGTGCCCCGTCGCTCTCATTCCAGTAACCAACCACATCAATCACTTGATTTACGGCAGGATTAAATGCGTCGCTAAGATAATACTTGCCTATACTGTAGGCAACGGCATCTCCTTCCTCGGGAACTTGAGAGACTGTGATGACGGGATTGAGAGCCATGCCACTGAGTGTTCCTCTAAGTGTCCCGCCAGCGAGTGCTTGTTTTTTAATGATTTGAGCAAATATTTCATCACTGGCAGTCACCATTATCCAGTTGCCGTTGCCATCGGTGACAAAGGCATTGTTGGCATATTCTGCCACATCAGCCACTGCCAAGTCATCGGCAATGAGATACTCGTTACCATCAACGCCCTCGCTTAATACTGTTGCAAGAGGAGTCGCTTCCATAGGAATCTCATCGGTGTAATAGATGGTAAAGTCGTCGATATATGTCTTGTAGGTAGTTGCTCCGGCACTCATGCTGATGCGGTAGCGGGCAGGCTCTGTCATGTCGAAGGTGTATTGCAAAGTGGCAGAAGAGTTTGCGCCAACAGTCACTGAAGTCGCACCGCTAGTGTTAGCTACAGCAGTCCATGTTGAGCCTTTGTCGGTAGAATAGTAAAGGACGAACTTTGCTGCGGTGGTCGAGGCATTATGGGCGTCAAAAGTCACCATATAGCTCATATATCGCACATCCTGAGTCATAGTGAGCGACGATGGTTTCTTCATCACAGCGGCATGCTCTCCATTGCAGTAGTCGCTGCCAGGGTTGGTGACGTAGCAATTCACGAATTTCCACTTGGAGTAAACGCCTTGAACGTCATCGGCAGGTGGAGCAGTAACAACAGGCATCTCCTCAAAGTCCTCGACGATGCTGTGCAGCGAGTTGTCGTCGCCCACGTTGAATGTTATAACGCCGTTGTTCTCCTGTATGCTGGTAATATTATACTGGCAAGGATTTCCATTCCAAGTTATAAGGCTTGGTGTGGTGGTGTTGGTAATGAGATTGGCACCTGTGGGGAAGGCGTCGCTCGCCTGCTCGGTTCCAGTGCCATTACCGGCACGCAGCAGCACATAGTAGTTGTGGCTCGGGTCACAGTTCACATCGTTACTGCTCCACACCGAGGAGCTTGTAGAATCGACACGGCAGATGATCATTCCGTGTCCAGGGGCATAGGTGTCCCACTTGGTATTTTGGCGGTTCTCGATATAGAATTTCACATTAGCCTCAGGGCTCTTTATGATATATCCCTGACCTGTGGAACCTATTTGATTTAGAGAATATGTGCCAGTGGAATTGATGATCTGCGCATTGGCAAAGCCTAATGAGTAGCGGTCGTAGAGGCTGTAAGCCACTGGAGTGCGGGAATAGTTCTGGTAGCTGCCGCCAGCCATAATGTCCCAGTCGCCAGGGTGCTGGCTCTGACCACCGCTCTCCTCGTAGTCGGTGTCATAAAGGTCGGGCAAACCCAGCACATGGCTGAACTCGTGGCATATCGTGCCTATGCCGTCAAAAATGCCATAGCTCACATTGTAAAGATACTCAGTGGAGCAGGCGTAGGTGCGTGCGCGCTTGCCGTCGAGAGTCACGTTTTCCCAATACAAGTCACTCTTGTGAGGCCACAGGTGAGTAGTGGAGCCGTCGCTGTTGGAGCCGCTACCAGCACCTATGAAATATATCATGTCGATATTGCCGTCGTTGTCGGTGTCGTACTGGGAAAAATCAACCTGCGAATTAATCTGATTTAGAGCCGCCGCCCATATTTCGCCAGTGTTGTTCCACTTTTGATGGTCATCAACCGAATAGTTATTCAAAGTAACTGGACCCACCACATCAAAGGTGGGAGAGAAACGCCCCTGGCTGTTGTCGGTATAGTAGTCTCGCACACTGCCAGTGCAAGCGCCATAGTAGTTGCTTGAACCATCCTCGTTGGTAAAACCAGTGTAGTTCTCCTCATTTACCATGCGATTGTAGAAATTCTGGGCATCGCTGCGACTGAACTGGCAATCATAATAATCCACAAGGACAATAAGTCCACGGAAGTTGTTGTAGTTATAGGCTTTAGCTCCCGCAGCCTTGGTGGCGGCATCAACTGGAGCACGTCTCAACTTGCCATTACGGGCATCTCTATGGCTGATAATGCCTTTCTCAAGGGTGCTCACATACTGCACCTCGCTAGCCGAGCGTTCTGCCACGTTGTGGGCAATCACCTTGCTGGGAACAAGATCATCGTTCTGGCTCTGGGCGTATACGAAATAGCCAGCCTCGTCACGAACGATGGTGTAGCCATCGACGGTAGTATGATAGTTAAAGAACTCGTCGCCAACGATTTTTATCGTCAGCTGGGTGCCATCAGGCTGAGTGACTTGAATAGGAGTTGGAACAGCTGGCACAGCAAGTGCAGCAAACGCCACAACGGCACAGGCAAAAAACATCAATAATTTTCTCATTGTATATAAATATTTTATGTTATTATAATCCACGATAAGATGGTTTGAACTTGCAAAAATAAGCATTTTTTCAATAATAACAAAAAATCATCGCCCACCTCAGAAATCTGTGATGAAAATTCTGTAATCAACTAAAACTGACAAATAAAAACTAATAACTGAAAACTTTTTTGTAACGTTGGCGGGT